>JAQWSL010000037.1 GCA_029243225.1 Flavobacteriales bacterium | reverse complement strand
TTAAGAGGAACTGATGGATTTAGGAAAGGAAGACAAAAAGCAGCAGAATCAATTTTCACACAACCAAATTTATCTTCAAAAATAGATTTCTACGGAATTAGAGGCTTAAAAATAGGTTTAGCTGGATATTTTGGTAAATCTCAATCTACAGCATATGAAGGTTTGGACCTTTCAAATGAAAATGATGTTTCACAAGCAGATTCAACTATAGTAGGTACATCAATGCTAGGATTAGATTATAGGTATAATTTTAAAGGGTTTCAGTCTAGAGGTCAGCTTATTTATGCTAACAATTCCAATACAAAAGCTTACAATACATACACAGGAAAAGACTTAGGTGAAACATTCCTAGGATATTATATTGAAGTTGGTTATGATTTACTTAGACTTGGAAAAAAAGATTTCGATCAAGAATTAACGTTATTCACTAGATATGAAAACTATGACACACACCATTCTGTAAATTCAGACATGATTCAAAACCTAAGCTATGACAGAACAGACATAACAATTGGAACAGGATTAAAGCTTGCAAATGGTGCAGTAATTAAATTAGATTACCAACATTTCTTAAATAAAGAAGAAACTACTGGAGCTAGAAAACAATTCAACGCAGGTGTAGCTGTTTGGTTTTAAAAAAAAATATGAAAAGTATATTACTACTAATAACCCTTTCTCTAGTTAGCTTTCCTACCGGAGATATAGATTGGCTAAATTCTAATGGGAGGAAAAAACTTGAGCAATCTATTTCTAAGATATGGAAAGATCAAATCATTACTAAAGAAGAAATTAAAATCCCATTAGCTACTCAAAAACTAATTGGCTCTAAAGTTAAAGATCAAAGTGTTTTTAAAATAGTTGTAGATCAAAAAACTGAAGGTTTCTTATTTTTAGACTCTAAAAGAAGTAAGTTTGATGTCTTTGACTACATGGTTTTATTAAACAAAGACCTTACAATAAAAAAAGTTAAAATTTTAGTTTATAGAGAAGATTATGGTGGAGAAATATGTAGTCCTGCCTTCCTCAAACAATTTAGAGGGAAATCTTATGATTCAGAAATTAAATTGGGACAAGACATACAAGGTGTATCTGGTGCTACCATTTCTTGTCGTTCTGCAATTTCTGGTATTAAAATCATTACTAAAAAAGCTAAAATTTTAAAAAAGGAAGGTTACTTAAACTAAGAAAAGATTTGGAAACTACTTTTAAACTTAGACAGCTCCCTAAATTTGCAAAACTATCAATTACAGGTTTTATACTTGCTCTTGCATTTGGCTACATTACTGGGTTAATGTATGTTGATGATACAACTAAGCTCTCTTTAGATGGAATTGAAGAAAATTACAATGGTAACTCATTAGCTAATGAGCCCATAGATGATGACACAATTCTTGATTGGGATGAATCATTAGAAATGATTGAGCCAATGAGGTTTAAAAAATCTAAACAAGAACTAATTACTATAATTCATACTCATGTAATTTCGTTTGCTTTAATATTTCTCTCTTTAAGCTTCTTAATTTACTTCACTTCTACTCCTATAATACTTAAAAAAATTTTACTAATTGAACCTTTTATTTCAATCGTTTTAACATTTGGAGGAATTTGGTTGTTGTGGTTAGGATTAGATTGGCTTAAATACATCATTATGATTTCTGGGAGTTTCTTAACCATTTCTTTTATTCTTTTGTCATTTTTCATCTTAATTGAACTCATTAAGAAATGATTAATCATACACAATAATTTTAAATGATGGGTTTGTAGGACTTGCATTTTTGATTAGTTTCTTTATATAGTCTTCTTTTAAATGAACATATAAAGGAATAAAGCTGTCTTTCCTTTCTTTTAGGACACCTGCATCAATTATAGACTTTTGAATTTTCTCAATCCTATTATAAAGGGTTTCTTGTTTCTGTTTCTGAGCTCGAATTAATTTAGATTGAATTTTATCAAGTGATTTTTTCCAGGTTTTATTCTCAGCATCTAACATTTTAAGAATTCCATCATCAGTATTAGATTTTAAAACAAGAAGTTTTTTTAGTTCTTTCAAAAGAAGATTTTCTTTCTCAAAATCAAACTCATCAGTATTTGTAATCATTTTTCTAACCAATTTATCAAAAGGAACAAAAAAATCATCTAGCGTTAAACCCTTAGCAAGCCACCAGTCTAAATCGCGTCTTTTTATCCAACCAAAACTATCTCTTAATAAAAGAATCGGAAACTGTACTTCAGAAGAATCGAAAACCCCCTTTAATTGCAACCAATATGACACTTCTGCAGCACCACCTAAATATGCAATATTTGGTAAAATAACTTCTTGATACAGCGGTCTTAAAATTACATTTGGACTAAATTTTTTAGGGAAATCATTTATTTCTTGTAATATTTCATTTGGATTTAAAACTTTATTAAAAACTTTGAAATCTGAATCATCAATTACAATTCTTTCTCTTTTTGAATTAGCTAATGAAAAAAGGTTGATTGGTCTTGAAAAAACTTGGACGCTGTATCCTAAACTTTTAAGTTCAGTATTTTTAATTTGAACTTGAGCGTTACTAAATTTTTCAGTAATTTCTTTATGCATTATAGGGACAAAAGCCTCTTTCAAAAGTTTATCATTACCGTCAACAATTATCAAAGGTGTTTCTTTAAACAACTCACTTACCCAAAAACGAGTTGCATCAGCCCAAGTAGGCAAAGAAAATGCTTTATCGAAAATAGCTGTCAAACTATTAGCCCTTTCATCATTTTTAAAAATCTCTTTAAGTTCTTTTAAAGTTTCACTAAAAACTTGAGGATTAATTTCGCCAACGGCTCCCATTGAACTTTCTAGAACAGAAATTTCTTTATTGAATAAGTTAACTTTTCTAATTTCATCAAAGTCATGATCTTCTGATGCCATCCAAAAAATTGGTAAAAATTGATACTCTTTAAAGGAACTGTTTAAGTCATGAGCTAATTTTATTACAGATGATATTTTATGTATAAAATATTGAGGTCCGCCAAACAAACAAAGCTGATGACCTGTTGTAACTGTAAATGTTTTTTCATCTAAAATAGAATCGACCAATTCTGGTGCACTAATATTTGATTTGGCATATTGCTTTTTAATTTGTTGAACTAGCGTTTTTCTTTTATTAAAATCAAAAATTTTGTTCTCAATAGCCTTCTCCCAATCTATCTTTTTTGAATCTTGATTCATAAAAGATTCAAGCTTACTTGAATCAACAATGAAATCTTGAACTAATTTTGATTGATAAATATTTTTTTCAAGAGGAAAGCTATACATAAGCATTAAATAATAAAATTGTTGTTATTGCTATTTAGCCAATATAATTAATTTTGAATGTGACATCAAAAAAGAATCTAATAAAAACATTAGGTCCTGGTATTCTTTTTGCCAGTACTGCTATTGGAGTATCTCATCTTGTGCAATCAACTCGTGCTGGTGCTGATTATAGTTTTGGATTGATTGCTGCAATTATTATTGCTAATCTTCTAAAGTATCCCTTTTTCGAATACGGATCTAGGTATGCTAATTCGACTGGTACAAGTTTAATCGATGGATATAAAAAAATGGGCAAATGGATGCTCATACTATATTTTATTATTACAATTTCCACAATGTTCTTTGTAACTGCAGCTGTTGGAATGGTTACAGCTGGATTCATGGAAAACCTTTTCGGGATTGATACACCCATGCTAATGAATTCAATATTATTTATTATTTGTTTATTAATTCTCATAATTGGCAAATACAGCTTGTTAGACAGTCTTATTAAAATCATAGGAGGTGTTCTTTTAATATCAACGTTATTAGCGTTTTCATTAACCTTATTTCATGGACCCTTACATCCTCAACAATTTCAGTTACCAGATCTTTTTTGGAGCAACAAAAAAGACATCGGTTTTTTAATTGCCCTTATGGGATGGATGCCTACTGCTATTGATCTTTCGGCATGGAATAGTTTATGGACAATTGAAAGAATTAAACAAACAGGATATAAACCATCATTAAAAGAAACACTATTTGATTTTAATTTTGGATACCTAATATCCGCTTTACTTTCTATCTGCTTTGTAACTCTAGGTGCATACATTATGTATGGAGGTAATAGTGTCATTTCTAATAATAAAGCTGCATTTGCAAACGATGTTGTTAGACTTTACTCAACAACCATTGGAGATTGGAGCTATTTAATTATTGCTGCAGCTGCCTTTTCAATAATGTTTGGCACATGCATAGCAGTTTTTGACGGCTATTCAAGAAGCTTAAATAAATGTGTGGAATTACTATTTCAAACAAAAAACCCAGTAAACAATTCCAAGATAAATCAGCTGTTTTCACTAACTGTATTAAGCTTAGGCTCTTTCTTTATAATTTCTTATTTCAATGGCAATCCAAAAGGATTCAAAATACTTATAGACTTAGCTACTACACTTTCTTTTTTAATTGCCCCAATTATAGCTATAGTTAACTTCAAACTTGTAATGAGCTACTTAAAACAAAAAGATCGGCCAAAACTTTGGCTTCAGATAATAAGTTATTTAGGTATTATTTTTCTTACAGGTTTTAGCATCTATTTTTTTATGGTTTAAATTATGTCTCTAAAAAGAATTTGTTTAATTAACTTTAAACTTTTAGAAAAACCATAAACATTGAAAAAACTACTATTTATCACATTATTAATTTCTTTTAACAGTTTTTTTTCTCAAAAAAACACTCCATTAAAAACTATCGGATATTCACGAGTTACACTTTCTGAAAATTTTGACAAATGGGAGGTCAACCTTCAAAATAAAGAAATGCCAAACCCAAATGGCAACTCTGAAAAAGATCGCCTATTGAGATTGAAAAATGAATTATCTCTAAAATATAGTCGTGAAAACAAAAATAATCTAGAAAAAGTAATTTCAGATACAGCCAATCAAGTAATTATTGAAAGTGGTTTTAACGGAAACCCTTACAACAATAGAGTTCCCAATGACAACACAATAGCCATTTCAAATGATGGTATTATTGTTTCAGGAATAAATTCAAGATTTATTTTTTACAACTCCAATAACGACTCTATATTAGAACAAGGAAGTTTACATACGTTAACCACCGGATTCCCTCAATTTAATACAGTAAGTAAATACGACCCTAAATTCATTTATGATCCAGTTGAAGATCGTTTTATAATTACATTTTTAATAGGGACCGCTTGGCAAAATAGTAACATTTGTGTCGCTTTTTCTTCATCAAATAACCCATCAGATCCTTGGAATGTATATTTACTTAGTGGAAATCCTCTTGACACAGAACATTGGACAGATTATCCAGCAATTGCTTTATCACTAGATGAATTATTTATCACAGGAAACCTACTTACTAATGGAGTTAGCTGGCAATTAGGCTTTCAACAATCTCTAATTTGGCAAATTGATAAATTTGATGGTTACAACGGAGAAAGTGAGTTGGATATGCAAGTTTGGAGCGACATAAAAGATGACACAATTTCCTTAAGGAACCTTCATCCTGCTAGAGGTGCTAGAGGACTTTCAGGACCCAACCAATACCTTATAAGTAATAAGAATTTTTCTGCAGAAAGTGACACTGTATACTTAATCGAAATAACCAACACTTTGAATAGTGGATTGGCTAATTTAAATACAACTAGATTATCTGTTGAAGATCATTACTTTTTAAGCCCCAATGGTAGACAGTCTATTAGTAAAGAATTATCTACCAATGATTCAAGGGTTTTAGGAGCCATTATTGATGAAAACTGGATACAATATGTACATAATTCTATGGATACCACATATGGAACTGCAGGTATCTATCATGGAATTATTGAAAACTATTCAACAGTTCCTCAAATAAATGGCAGAGTAATTTCAGATTCTATAATGGATTATGGATATCCCAACATTGCTTCAACTGGTATTAACCCAAACGAAAAAGAATGTGTGATTGGATTTAATTACACCTCGCCTATTGACACTAACGGAGTTGCCTGTTACTACATGGACAATTCCACTAATTATTCCCTTAGAACAGTTCTAAAGCATGGAGATGCTCCAATAAATTCTTTTGTAAGTGGTCAGCTAGATAGATGGGGAGATTATTTTGGGATTCAACGTAGATACAATGAACCTTGCAAAGTGTGGGTGTCTGGAATGTATGGTAAAACATCTTCAAATGCTAGCTGGATTAGTAGTGTTGCTGTTTCAGACACATGTAGAAACCCAGATCCAATTATAACATATGACCCTCCATTTAACAATGGAACACTTTTCCCTAATCCTGCTATAGAATGGATCATTTTTGATTTTTCTTTAGACGAAAACTCTATGATAGTTATTTCTCTTTTTGATGCTCAAGGAAAATTAGTAAAAACTCTTTTTAACGACCAAGCCAATAAAGGGGGAAACAGGTTATCTTTTAACAGTTTCTTTCTTGAAAAAGGCTTGTATATAATTCAAGTAACAGACAATAGAAAGGTTTTGTTTACAAAAAAATTTATAAAAGTCAATTGATTTTATTGTAGAGAAAACTCACCAATCATTGACAAAGGAGATTGATAATCAAATACAATCATGAACTGATACAAGCCATCTAAATCTGGAACAAAGCTTTCTGAAATGTAATTTTTCGCTTTCCATTTACTTTTTCTAAACTCAGCTTCTGAAGCTCCACCCTTAAAAAATATCTTCACCTTATCTGTATTGTAAACACCTAAATCAACAGAGTATAATTGTCCTTTAGTTAATTGTATTTTTTTAGACTTGTAAAATTTAAAAAAGGGAGGTTTAACAATATTTGAATTATGAAAATCTAGTTGAAATTGTAAAGAATCAACAGGATAAAACTGCTCAATTCGAAAAACTAAATCCCTTAAATCAGATTCTATAAATGTCAATGAAATTTTACCAGCAATAACGTAATAAGAAAAATCTATTGGTTTTATCTTCATTTTTTCATCAACATGAAAAACCTGAATATTTATATTTTCATTTATTTTAGCATGAGTAATATCAACATAATTAGAAGAAATTGAATTATTATCTAAAAAAGAAAGAAAAGTATACTTAGGACTCTTCCTAAATTTACTAGCTGTTGTGTTTTTAAAGCTTTTTTTAAATTTTTTTGATGATGAATAAGTTTTATTCAACTTTAAACTATCCGATTTAATAACTAAAGTTTTATCATTTAATATTGTGCCATATCTATTATTTGCTATTTTTTTGGTGGGTATTGAAATGTTATGATATGGATATTTCAAATGTTTTGGCTTAGATTTAATAAACTTATTATGTGATAAGACACTCCAAATTCTCATTTGATTATCAAAAATTTCATCATTGAAAATTTCATACAAATGTTTCATCTCATAGATTTGATACCTTAAGTATTTGTTTGAAAGACTCTTTTTAGCTCTATTGTAATAGCTCCAAGTTGGAGAATCAAAATATTCTAAACTATTGACTACACCATGATAGGTTTCATTAAAAATCCGAACTGCTAGAGTATCATTTGGAAAGAAATCTACATACTCCTTCAAACCTATTAAACCGTTAATGTACCCATTAATTACTTGAGGAGATTTTTTTGAATTAGGGTATTCTTCAATCCAAGTGTATCCTTCTTTTGTTTTCGAAATTGTGCCTCCTAATTCTTGTTTTTGAATTAAGGTATAAGCAATTTTTTGAATAATAGGAATAACAAGGTCATCTTTAGTTAATTCATAATATCTTAAAAGATAGCTTATTGCGTAGCCTTGAGTCATACCAGAATACCAAGGAGCTTTTAAATCCCAAAAATTAACCTTATAAGGCAGGCCTATCCCTTTTCCATTAAAAAGAAAATTAACTTTTGTAGAGTCTTTAAAATATTTAACCTGATTAACACTTTTAAAATAATAAGAACTATCATTAGATTCTTTAAAATTATAATATGATAAGACACCATATACAGCAACAGATAAAGGATGGTATTTTTTCTTAGATAAGATTACACCATTTTTATCAAAAGTTCTAGTGCTTTCAAAACCAGAAATATCGGTTCGATCTAAAAGAGATGAATAATGTTTAAGGGTTTGAGAGTGAAATTTAAATTGGAAAACTAATAACACTAAAAACAAGAGGTATTTTCTAAAACAGTTCATTAAGGCTATTAGTGAAATTTTTTAACAAATAAATAGTTATGTAAATAATATAGCTAAGCTATATTATATTTTAAAAAAGACACAGTTTTTCAACAAAAAAGTAACTGAATCTAATGTTTGATTTTGAGCAATTTCCCAACAAATTTCTTAAAATAATCTACAGAATTAATTAATCTTGATCCGTACCAACTAAAAAACTCACCATCAACTAATTCCACCTTAGCTTTAGGGCATATTTCTTTGAAGATTTCTTTATGCTTGTCTTTAAATGGAAAAGGCTCGGATGACAACAAAATAATATCAGGTTTTTCAATCTGTAAATCTTTAGCTGTTAAAATTGGATAATTCACATTATTTTCAGCAAAAACGTTTCTAAAACCAACCCTTTGAAGCAGATCATGAATAAATCGTGTTTTATTTACTGACATAATTGGATTCTTCCAAATAATATATGCAACTGACATATTCAACATTGGTCTTAATGAAGAAAATTCAGCTTCAACATTTTTGACAATAGACAATGCCTTTGATGAAGTCTGAGTTAGCTCACCAATCGATGAAATCATCTTAAGCGCATCGTCTAATACACCTATATCACTTATCCAAACAGGATAATCACTCATTAACCTTTTTATTTGATTTCGATTATTCTCTTCCTTGTTTGCAATAATTAAATCTGGACTCAACTTTTTAATGGTTTCAAAGTTCAAATTTTTAGTCCCTCCCACTTTTTGTTTAGACTCAAACCAACTGTTGGGGTGAATACAAAACTTTGTAATACCTACAACTCTGTCTGCTAAACCCAAATCAAAGAGTAACTCAGTTTGAGAAGGTACTAATGAAATTATTCTCTTAGGTGCTTTTACTAAAAAGATTACTCTACCTAACTGATCGGTAAAATGCATTTGAAAATTAATTGGATTCAGAATCCCAAATATATTCAGAAATCACAAGGTTATTTTTAAAATAATAAGAACCCCATTTTGAGGTAACTTTCTTATACTCGTCACCTTGATTGCCTCGAATTACAACACGAATTATAGTAACTTCAATAACATCTCCTCTAGAATTTTTTCTTTGGTACATTTTTTCAGTTATTCCCTCTGGGTATTCTAGAGCCAATTGTTGTTTGTATTTTTCAGATTCAGCTTTGGGATCAAAAGCTTTAAACTCATCAAGATCACTACTTATTTGATAATCTTTGATTAAATCTCTATCGGCAGTTTCTTTTTGTCTTTCTAAGTTCAAATCTTGCATGGCTTCGAGTTCTGAAGATTTCATTTCTCTTGAAATATCTTTTTCCATGTGCTCTGCATATCGCTGATTATCCATGGATTCTTTTGCTGTATACTGGTTATAAGATTTATCTGTACTTACTTCAGACCAAACTGACTGGACATCTGATTCTTTATCGAGATATCTGTCCAATTCAGGAATTAATTCTTGACGTTGAACATCTGCATTTTGAGCAAAATTAGAAATTCGATCATCTAAACTTTCTTTACTTTCAAAATTACTGTAAGTAACATTTTGTCTATTAGATTCAATAGTTGACATTTCATTAGAAACTTCATCTTTATAAGAATCTACTTTAGGTACAATTTGTTGTCTATTTTCATCTGCCTCAGAAGACATCGTAGAAATACGCTCATTCAATGCTTCCTTAGAATCATAATTTGAATATGTTACTACTTTAAAATGATCTGTTTTAAGCTCGTTAGACAATGACCTTTCATCCTTATAAATATCTACTTGAGGAACTTTATTTTGTCTATTTTTATCGTTTTCAATTTCATTTAAATTTCTATCAGAAATAATTACATCCATGGAATTATTGTTGTCGTATGTATGTTCTTTTCTAACTTGAGACATTATCTCATCAGTAGTGTAAATTCCATCTTTATAAAACTCTGCTTTTGGAACATTTTCTTGCCTAGGAATATCAGATTGTTGTGCATCTAAAGATTTTTCGGATACCATTTGATCACTTAACACGCTATTGTCATAAGAAGATTGTTTACCATAATTAGTACTTTGTTGCAAGGAAATTGATTCCATTTCTTTAAAATGATCTACTTGAGGAATGTTATCTTGTCTTAGGTTATCATTATCTATTTGACTGTTCAACCTTTGATCATCCATTACATTAAGCTCTGAATATCTTTTCTCTCCTTCTACTCTTTGAGCATCAATCACTTGTGTTTGCAAATCAATTAACTCATCCTTTTCTTCCACCATTTTTTTCTGCAGATAATCATCATCATCAACTCTATTTTTATGAATGAGCTGATCTATCTGACTTTCACTATATTTCCCAGTAACTTCTTCACCATAAAGAACCTGATAATTGTCGACAAAATCTGTTGGCAAATCTTTATTCGCAGTTGAAGAAAGCTTTCTTGCAGCTTGCTTATCAAGTATTTCATTAATAGCACTAATTTTTTCAGCCGGATAAGGAGCCTCAGGGCGTATTTTTAAAGCATCTTCAAACTTCCTTAGTGCCATCCTATATTTTTTACTTTCATATGCAGAATTACCCATCTTTATATGATTGTTGAATAGGTTTGATTTCTTTTCTTTATTTAGTGAAGTTGATCTGGCTTCTTGGGCTTTTAAAATTTGAGCTGGCGGATAAGGATCAGTTGGATTCATTCCTTTTGCTCTTTTGTATAATTCAATAGCTTTTAAGTAATTTTCATTTGAAAATTGGTTATCAGCAACTTCAATAATTTTATTGTATTGAGTCTCAACCTCTTCAGAAGCTAATTCCTGCATTTTTTTATTTATCCAATCAATTTGTTGTTGAGGATACGACTCAGTATTTTTAACTTCAAAAGCTTGTTTGTAAAGTGTTTTCGCTCTAACCCATTGTTGACCATCTCTAGCACCATCTGCAGAAGTAATTAGATTATTGTATTTCTGCTCATTTGCCTTTACTTTATCTTCCAATAATTTATTATCTGCTAATTCCTTAATTAACTTATTTATTTCATTTATTCTTTGTAATGGATAGGCGTCTTCGGGATTCATTCTCTTAGCTCTTTCATATAATTCTTTGGCTTTCGGATATGTTTTAGCTGTAAATTGATTATCTGCAGCAGCAATAAGTTTTTCATACTGTTCTTTAAACTCTTGATCAGTTTCCTTTTTCATCTGTTGATTAATCCAATCAATTTGTTCTTGAGGATATAATGGTAGAGGGTCAAAAGAATTAGCTTTTGCATATAGATCCTTTGCTTGGTTCCAATTTTTAGCATCTCTTGCGGCATCTGCCTGTGATATAAACTCGTTATATTTTGCTTTATTAGCATTTACATTTTCAATTTCAGCTAATCTTTTATTTATTAAACTAATCTTTTGTTTTGGATAATATTCGTTTGGATATAAAGCTAATGCAGCTACAAATGAAGTTTTAGAAGTTGCAAAATCTTCACTTTCAAAATCAGCATCACCCTTAACGATTAATTCATCAAATTGTTTTCTTTTTTGAGCGCTAGCTAGGTTTTCATTATTCTTATTTATTATTTCTTGTTCAATAAATGCAATTTTTTCTTTTGGATATTCCCTATCAAAGAAAGTTGTAGCTCTTTTATATAATTCTAATGCTTGATCTAACTTTTTAGCAGCTAACATATTATCTGCCTGAGAAATAGTTGAATTATATTGATTCTCTAAATCTTCATTCTGAGACATAATTCTTCTTATTTCTCTTATTTTATCAATAGGATAAGCTTCAGATGGAAATATTTTTTTAGCACGCTCATATTTTGAAATTGCATCGTTGTAATTTTTAGCTTGAAAAAACTCATCAGCCTTGTCAACTAAATCTTGATATGATTTTTGCTTATCTAATCTCTTCTGCTCAGCAATACTCAAATTTATAAGCTCAATCTGCTTCTTTGGATATGTTTTTTCAGGAAAAATGGAAAGTGAATTATTATATTCTTTTTTACTTTCTTCCCATTTTTTCTCATCTCTAAGTCGATCGGCATTATTAATAAAGGAATCATAACTATTTTGTTTATCAGCCATGGATTTTGCAGCAGATAATTTCTGATCAACTAATGCAAGTTTTTTATTTACAGTTTCGTTGTTTGGAAATAAATTTTTTGCTTTTAAATAGATATCTTTTGCTTCTTGATACTTCTCAAGTGCTAACTCATCATCACCATTAGAAATGAATTGATTAAATTCATTAATCTTTTGATCTCTTAATTTCTTTTCCTCTGCAGATTTAACAATATTTTGTTCAATTTTTATTAATTGATCTTTAGGATACTTTTCATCTTTAAAAATATTTAGAGCGTTATTGTATAACTTCTTAGATTCCTCCCATTTACTATTTTCAAAATAACCGTCAGCAGAAACAATTAAATTGTCATATTGTTTTTTTCTAGCCTCCTTATCTTTATTCAATTGAAATATTTTAGCGTTTATTTCTTCAATTTTTTGTTTGGGATAAGTTTCATTAGACAGTAAGCCTAAAGCTTCTTCATACAATGTTTTTGCAGGAGCTAGTTCTTCTTTATAAAAGGCATCATCAGCCTTTACAATAATTTGGTCATACTGTTTTTTCAGCTCTATTTGTTTTAATTTTTCGTCTTCAATTTCTTTCAATTTAGCATCAATTGAAGCTATTTTAGTTTTAGGATATTCTTCACCTGCTTTAATCTTTAAAGCGTCAGTGTATGCAGTTCTAGCTTCTTGATAAGATGACTTATCAAAAAGTTTGTCGGCTAACTCTATTTT
>JAQWSL010000032.1 GCA_029243225.1 Flavobacteriales bacterium | reverse complement strand
TTTAAATCAATTATTGACTCAAAGCTAAAAGAAGCAAAAGAAGATTTAGTTCTTCTTAAAGGATCTCTTTCACATAAAGATGATCACGGAACCGATGACACAGGTCGCTCTTTTAATATGATGGAAGATGGCTCCGAGACGTTAATGCGAGAAGAAATGGCGCAACTAGCTGCTAGACAAGAGAAGTTTATTAAAAACCTTGAAAACGCCTTAATAAGAATTAGCAACAAGTCTTATGGCGTGTGTAGAGTTACTGGTAAGCTAATAAATAAAGACCGTCTCAAACTTGTTCCTCACGCTACGCTTAGTATTGAAGCAAAAAAAGCTCAAGATTAACCCATTGAAAACTTCTCTTATTACAATATTTATTGTTTTAACATTAGATCAAGTGTTAAAGCTTTGGATAAAATCTTCCTATGGGCTTAATGCTGTTATTTTCGATTTAGGAATTTTAAAATTTCAATTTATAGAAAATCCGGGGATGGCATTTGGTTGGTCTTTCGGTAAAACATGGGGCAAGATTGCTTTGAGTTTATTCAGGTTAATAGCTGTTGGTTTCATTGCTTTCTACATTAGGAGGTTGATTAAAAATAACGCTCACAAGTTTTATGTCTTTTGCATTTCGCTGGTTTTCGCTGGTGCTTTAGGTAACATTATTGATAGTGCTGTATATGGTTTGATGTTTGACTCAGGAACCACTTGGAGTGATCAATTTCAAGGTTGGATTCCTTACTTTGGCGTTTCTGAATTAGACTTTACTGGATACACTTCTGTTCTGCAGGGTTGTGTTGTTGATATGATTCATTTAGAATTTTATTGGCCCTCTTGGGCGCCTTTTGGTTTAGCTGGTAATGAAGTTTTTCCTCCCGTTTTTAATGTGGCTGATTTTTCAATCTCAACTGGCGTTGTTTTTATAATTATCTTTTACAAAAAAATAGTGCGAGATGAGGATTTTAAATTTTTTAACACTTAGCTGTTCTCTATTTTTATTGCTTTACTCAGGTGCGTGTTTTTCACAAAAAATTGTTTCTGGACCTATTCAGGGACACACCACTGATACCTCTGCGGTTTTTTGGGTTTTAACAAAAAACACCTTGTCATTTAACATTAAAGAAAATTTTTCATCTCCTTCGTATAATGTTGTAATTAAAGAGGATACGATGTGTTCCGCCCATTTAAAAAATAAAAAAGCATATAAATACACGCTTTATTTTCCAACATTTAAAACTCCTTATGCTGCCCAAGGAAAACATTCCTTTTATAATTATTCGGTTTTTCTTAATGGAGTAAAATATAATGACTATAAAATTACTCTTTCATCGCAAAAAGATTCTGTTTTTATGTTTGGTTCCTGCGCCTACATTGGCAAAGGGTTCTCAAGGGTTTATCGACCGTGGAATATGACTAAAATATTCAAAACTATGTCGAAGGTAAAAACAAAAAACATGCTTTGGATGGGTGATAATGTCTACTTGATACTAAACCACGACTTAAAAAGCACAAAAAGCATCTATAGACGCTATGTTGGAGTTAGAAAACAAAAAAACATGAATAAATTGTTATCATCAAATAAACAACATTATAGCACATGGGATGACCATGATTTTGGTCCAAATAACACCGATGGGTCCTACGAGAAAGCGGCATTAACAACTGCTGCGTTTAATAACTTTTGGGTTAATCCAATGACTAAAAATAAAAAAGGTATTTACTATTGTTTTAAAAAAGGAGATGTCTCTTTTTTTATGACAGACAGTAGAACGTTTAAAATAAATGGTGGTTCTAGCTTGTTGGGAGAGGAGCAATTAAAATGGTTGAAAAAAGAATTACTAACATCTAAGGCAACACTGAAGGTTGTTATTCTTAGTAATCAACTAATTAACGCTGTTGAAGGACATGAGTCTTATTATGATTTTGAAAGGGAGCGTTCAGGGCTTATTGATTTCATTAACACTAAAAAAATACCCGGTGTTGTGTTTTTTTCGGGAGATAGACATCATTCAGAAATCAACGTTGAGCTTGATCAAAATTATTACCCAATTTACGATATTACGTGCTCCGCTCTATCTAGTCCTAGGCCAAAGCTTAGGGGTTGGGGCGTTGAGGGAGATATACCAACAAGAATTGAAGGTTCTTTTATTACAAAACATAATTATGGATTGTTAGTTTTAAAAAACTCAACAGCTGGAAAATCAATGGTTGTTCGGTTTGTAAACAAAAACGGAGTCCCGTTGTATGAACACGAAATTCCAATAACTAAACTTGGTTATTAAATAACAATATTGACTATTTTTTTAGGCACAACTATTATTTTTTTTGGAACCTTTCCAGAAAGGAATTTTTTTGTTTGTTCATTTGCTAGCACCTGGTCCTCTATTTCCTTTTTAGAAAGCCCTAATGGAAGTTCAATTAAAAATTTCATTTTCCCATTAAAAGAAACGGGGTACTTATGATTTGATTCGACTAGATACTCTTCGTTGTGTTTGGGGAAGGTGGCGTAACTTATACTTTCCTTGTTCCCTAATTTACTCCACAACTCCTCAGAAATATGAGGTGCGTAAGGAGATAAGATAATGCATAAATCTGAAAGTATTTCTGTTTTGTTGCACTTTAGCGCGGTTAATTCATTTACACAAATCATAAAGGCCGAAACGGGGGTGTTGAATGAGTATCGCTCAATGTCTTCTTTGATTTTTTTGATCGTTTTATGAAGTGTTTTTAATTCCTCTTTAGAAGGTTGGTCGCTTGACACCTTAAATTGTTCACCATCATGAAATAGTCGCCATACTTTTTTCAAAAAACCATTTACTCCGGTAATTCCCTGTACATCCCAGGGTTTGTGCTGTTCTAAAGGGCCTAAAAACATTTCATAGCACCTAAGAGTATCTGCACCATATTTATTTACTAAAACATCAGGGTTTTGGACGTTAAACTTGGATTTTGACATTTTATCTATCTCTCTAATACAAATAAAATCTCCGTTATCTTCTTTAATGAAACTCGCATCATTAAACTCTTGTCTCCATTTTTTAAATGCTTCAATATTTAATTTGTCTCCATTTAAAAAATTTATATCGACATGTATTAATGATACATTTTGATTAGTCTTTTTGTTTTTTGAAAGGAACTGCTGGGTTTTATTGTCTCTGTAAACCAATGCTGAGTTTCCTTGAATCATTCCTTGATTAATCATCTTTTTAAATGGTTCTTCGAAAGGTATATACTCTAGGTCGTATAAAAATTTCGTCCAAAAACGAGCGTATAATAAGTGCCCTGTTGCGTGTTCTGCTCCCCCAATGTATAAATCAACGTTTTTCCAATAATCAACCTTTTCTCTAGAAACAAATTCCGTTTGATTTTTTGGGTCCATGTACCTTAAAAAATACCAACTACTTCCCGCCCAACCCGGCATCGTATTGTACTCCATTCTATCTCCAGGGCAAATAACATTCCATGCCTCTTTTGTTGCCCTAGCTAAAGGTGGCTCCCCTTCTTTTGTGGGTAAATATTTATCTACTTTGGGTAGCTCAACCACATCGTTTCCTTCCATTAAATATGGTGTCTGTCCTTTGTAATAAACAGGAAAGGGTTCTCCCCAATATCGCTGACGGGAGAAGATTGCGTTTCTTAACTTATATTGTGTTTTTCCTTTTCCGAACCCTTTTTGTTCCATTTCATAAATGGCCAATTTGGTAGCTTTCTTAACGGGTAAATCATTTAAAAAGTCTGAATTAGCTATAACAGAATCTTTTTCAGTGTAGGCTGCTTTAGAAATATCCTTGTCTTTAAAAATATTTAGAATGTTTATATTAAAATGCTTTGCAAAATCCCAATCACGCTGATCACCACAAGGCACAGCCATAACGGCTCCTGTTCCATAACTAGCTAAAACATAATCTCCAATCCAAACAGGAATCTTTTCTCCAGTAAAAGGGTGTGTTGCAAAAGCTCCTGTAAACTCACCGGAAATAGTTTTCACATCACTCATTCTATCTCTTTCAGATTTCAATGCTGCTGCTTTTTGGTAAGCTTCAATTTTATCTTTTTGTTTTGTTGTGGTAATTTTTGAAACCAATTCGTGTTCTGGTGCTAACACCATAAATGAAACACCAAAAATTGTATCAGGCCTTGTTGTAAATACTTCAATTTTATCTTCAAAACCATTTACATCAAAACGAACCGCAGCTCCAATACTTTTTCCTATCCAATTACGCTGAATATCTTTAATGGAATCTGTCCAATCTAACGTATCTAAATCCTTTAATAAGCGTTCTGCGTAAGCTGTAATTCTCATGCTCCATTGACGCATTAACTTTTGCTCAACAGGATGACCTCCCCTTTCCGATAAACCATTCTTTATTTCATCGTTTGCTAAAACTGTACCTAAAGCAGGGCACCAATTAACCCAAGCTTCAGAAAGATAGGCTAAGCGGTAGTTTAACAACACTTTTTGCTGCTGATCTTCGTTCCAATCATTCCATTCAGAAGCAGAAAAAACAGCTTCAAAATCAGTGGCTGCTTTTGTGTTTAAGTTGCCTTCTCGTTGAAACGTCTCAATTAGACTTTCAATCTTTTCAGCTTTGTTTTTTAGTTTATTATACCAAGAATTAAATATTTGCTTGAAAATCCACTGTGTCCATTTGTAATAAGTAGAGTCTGATGTTCTTACTTCTCGATCCCAATCAAATGAAAATCCAATTTTATCCAACTGATTTCTATATCCAGGAATTGTGATTCCGCCCTTGTCTACACCACCTTCGATGTTTGTTTTAGTTGTAACTGCAGGGTGTTGACCTGTTTGTATCGCATATTGCTCAGCCGGCAACCCAAAAGAGTCGTATCCCATTGGGTGTAGAACATTGTATCCACATAGTCTTTTATAACGAGAATAAACATCTGAAGCTATATATCCTAACGGATGACCAACATGTAAACCAGCGCCAGATGGATAAGGAAACATGTCTAAGGCATAAAACTTGGGTTTTGAACTGTTGTCTTTGGCTGCAAATGTTTTATGCTCCGCCCAATACTTTTGCCACTTTTTATCTATTTCTGCAGGATTGTAATTACTCATGGTTGATTTTGAAATTCAAAATTAACTATATTAATAAGTATTTATAAAAAATTATGTCTTAAACCCTAATGCAGAAAATACCAACATCATCAACTGGCTTACGCCTTCTTTTCTACTATTTAAAAATTCACTTCTTTTTTGCTTTTATTTTAAACTGGTTTCCAGCTGTTTGCTTTTTTATCATCTTCATCTTGTTTCCGTACGCTAACGGTTTTTCCTTGTCGATCAAGGTTGAAGCTGTTTTTCTTAGGTGTTGTTGATTATGCGAATTGCTTTTTTTGGGTTGAAACAAAGAAAAAAGACAGTTGAAAATTAAGTGTCAAGGCGGTAATTATTGTCATTAATTTGTTTTTAAGGCGTCTATAACAACAACAAACTCTCCCTTTGGTTTTTGTTTGCTAAATTTTTGAGATAATTCATTGGCTGTTCCAATAAGTGTTTCTTCATAAACTTTTGTTAGCTCTCTTGAAACAGAAACCAACCTATTGGGGTCTAGGTGTTCATTTAGCTCGTTTAATAATTTTAAAATACGGTGTGGTGACTCATAAAGAATAATGGTTCTTTTTTCTTCTTTTAACGTTTCTAGTTTCTTTTTTCTACCTTTTTTGTGGGGTAAAAAACCTTCGAATAAAAATCTATCACAAGGAAATCCAGATTGAGTTAATGCTGGAACAAAGGCTGTTGGGCCTGGAAGCGAAATTATTTGAATGTTGTGTTTTTGACACTCCCTAATCAATAAATAACCTGGATCGCTTATTCCAGGCGTTCCCGCATCACTTACAATAGCATAACCTTTTTCACTTTCAAGAATCTCTTGTATTACTTTAGGGGTTACTATGTGTTCGTTGTGTTGATGATATGCTTTTGTTTTTGTTGTTATTTCAAAATGCTTTAGTAAATGATTTGTTGTCCTTGTGTCTTCAGCAAGAATTACATCCACTTCTTTTAGTTTTTCCAAAGCTCTTAAAGTAATGTCTTTTAAGTTTCCTATTGGTGTGGGTATAATGTACAAACAACTCATTTTGCGGCTTCTTTATTCCATTTGTTTTTCATAAACCTTAAATATTCTTTTTCTATTTTAAGGTTATTACACGGTTCAAATGTTGTATTGCGTTTTTCACTTTGTCTTAAATAATATTTTTTTTTATCTGTAATTAAAATGAGTTTACTTTTGTCGTCTAGGTAATAAAAACAACTTATTTCAGCAATATTGTTATTATTTATGTCTGTTATTTGAATTGATTCTATTTTGTGTTTTGTGCTTCCTGTAGATGTTTCTTGCTTATCTGAGCATTTATGAGTTAAAACAATTTCTTGCTCCTTTTCCTTTTTTAATAAATGGTAAAAATATAAATACTTAATTTGTGGTGTGTTTAGCTCTGTTCTAATGAAATAATTTTTTCCCTCTGAATCTTCCCAGGAGTATTGATCAATAATTTTTTCACCTCTATTCTTTATGTGATTGTTTAAATTTTCCCTTTCGGGTTTTAATTGGTAAAAACCCTTGGGGTTTGGTTGATATGTGTATTCTTGTTGAAAAATATTAGTATTATCTATTAGGATGTCTAGTTGAAATTTTTCGTTGAAAATTATATTTGAATCTCCGTTGGTTAATTGAAAATCTAAAGGAAAGGAGACCTCTTCTTTGTTGGTGATTTTATTTTGATAAGTATACTTTTTATTGCTGTTTGTCAACTGAATTGTGACATTATAGTTTTTATTTTCATTGTATGAGTCTATAACAGAGAAAAAATTATCGTTTGCTATTTTAACCTCCCATTTCTGAGAAGAAATAATTAAAAAAGGGCATATAAATAAAAAAATTAACCCTTTTTTTCGCATTAAATTAGATTAATTTTTGAAATAAGATCTTCTTTGTATGACCCTCCTATTGGAATAATTTTATTGTTGTCTTCTAAAATAAGATTTGGCGACTCGATTTCACTTATTTTATTAAGGTTTACAATGTAAGACCTGTGAACTCTAAGAAATTTATCCTCAGGCATCTTTTTTTGTATGTCTTTCATTGTTGAATGGATTGTGTATCTAGTAGATGGGGTGTTTATTACCACATAATCTTTTAAAGCTTCAATATAAAGCACATCATTAGTGTTTAATTTTATGAGTCTTGATTTGCTTTTAACAAAAATATAATCAGCGTTATCTCTGTTTTCAACAATGTTGTACAACATGTCTCTTTCTTTCAAAATATCTAACTCTTTACCGTGTTTATAAAGAGCCATTTCTATTGAAGTGTGTAAATCTATTTCTTTATATGGTTTTATTATATACGCGTAAGGTTCTGTAATTTTTGCTTTTGATAAGGTGTTTTCATCAGCATATGCTGTTAAAAATATAATAGGTATGTTTTGTTCTTTTCTTATTTGATCAGAAGCTTCTATTCCGTTTATTTGCCCCTTAAGCATTATGTCCATTATTATAATGTCTGGACTTAGCTCTCTAGCAGATTTTATAGCATCTTCACCATTATTAGATATTCCTAAAACCTTATATCCTAATCTTTTCAAGCTTATTTGAATGTCTTTAGCAACAATACTTTCATCTTCAACAACTAGAACATTAACTTTTCCCATTTTAGATATAAATTTTATTTATATGTTAATATATGTAATTAATCTATTAAAAATAACCAATTATCTATCAAAAGTAATTAAATATTTTGTTCCTGAATGTTTTAACAACTCAATCTTACCGTCTATTTGTTCTATTAATGTTCTGACTAGTAACATTCCTAAAGATCCTTCATTTTCAGAATCAAGTCCTTTGGTATAACCCACACCATTATCTTCTACAATTATTTGAATTCTTTTGTTTGACTGTTTCTTTACACTAATCAAAATGGTTCCTGTTTTTTTAATTGGAAAAGCATATTTAAGTGCATTAGAAAGAAGTTCATTGATTATTAACCCACAAGGAATGGAAATATCTATGGAAAGTAATACATTATCTAAATCTAATATTAATGAAATATTATTTTCAGAATATTGGTAAGAATGAATCATACTCTTGGTTAAGTTTTCTATATACTCTGTAAAATCAATTTTATTAAAATCTTTTGTTCTATAAAGATTTTCATGAATAAAAGACATTGACTTTACTCGGTTTTGACTCTCCCTTAATATGTCTAATGTTTTTTTATCTTCAACGTAAGAAGATTGAAGGTTAAGTATGCTGGAAATTACTTGCAGATTATTCTTAACTCGATGGTGAACCTCTTTCAATAAAACCTCTTTTTGTTTTAGTGATATCCTAAGTTCATCATTTATAATTTTTTTCTCTGTTACATCTCTTAATATGTCTCTTGAACCCTTAAAAACCCCATCTACATAAACTGCATTACTTGATAATTCAACAGTTTTTTTTCTGGCTTTTGCATCAATAATATCTATTTCTAATCCTTTAATTTCTCCTGTTTCTCTAAGCTCTTTTGATTTTAATCTTGTTTTTTTAATATCCTTTCTTTCAATAAAGTCATATAAATTAATTACTCTTTCTTTTTTTAGTTGAAGTCCAAATAAATTAGAAGCTTCCGGGTTCATTTCTAAAATATCATTATTCTCATTTACTATAATAATTGCATCTGAAAGATTGATAAATAACTCTCTGTACCTTTTTTCACTTTCAATAATTTTAATCTCTGCCTTTTTAATTTCTGAAATATCTCTTGAAATACCCATGTATCCGAGTTTTTCTCCTAGTTCATTAATAATTCTTGAAGCTGATATGTAAGAGACAAAAACCTCTCCATTTTTTTTTATATGCAAAACTTCACCGCTAAAAAATCCTCTATCGTCAAGTTGTTTTATTATCGATTTATATTGATCAAAATCAGCAAAAAGGTGTTTTATTTTTATTTTATTTATTTCATATTTTTCATATTCAAATACTTTATAAGCTGAAGGGCTAAATTCTGTTATTTTTTCTTTATTATCTGATGCGAAAATAATGTCTAATGAACTATCAAAAATATTCCTTGTTATTTGTTCTGATTGTTTAAGTTTAGATTGTGTTTTAAGATGTTGTAAAATTTCTACTTCTAATTCTTCAATGGCATCTTCGGTTTGTTTTTTTGGTTGAATTTCTATCTCTATTAAATTATAACTCTTACTGTCAATTTTTATATTACATGTTTTAATCTTATAAGGGTTTATTTTATTATTTATTCCAACAAGGTGAATAATTTTAGACCATTCTGTTGTTTTATTTAATGCTGTTTTTACATTTTCTTCATCAGAAATGCTGTGTATTTTAGTTGAAAAATATTCTTTTCCTTTAAATTTCTCTTTTTTAAAACTACTATTACTTAATAATTTAAAAAATGAATTATTTAAATCTAAAATTGTGTTTTCTGAATTTAATAAACAGAAAGCATTTTTTCTATCACTAAAAAATGTATGAAAATAATTTTCTATCATATTATTTTTTTCTCTTCACTTTTATTCCATCTATTTTAAATTCTTGCCCATTTTTATAAATAATTGTTAAAACAACTTCACCTTCAGAATTGTATTTTTTCCATTCTCCATTTTTCTTGCCATTAGAATATGAACCAGTTTGTTTAATTTTCCCATTTGAATAGTAGTGTGTGTGTTTATCTATCGGAATACCATTTATGTATTTTCCTTCAAAAGAAATTTTTCCATTATTATAAATTGATTTCCATTCTCCATTTTTTAAATTATCTACAAAATAACCTTCTTCTTTAAAATCATTAATGAAATAATACCAACTACCTTCTTTTTTACCTTCTAAATATAATCCATTTGTAATTATGTTTCCTGCTGTGTCATATTCAATAATTTCTCCTGACTCTTTTCCTTTTATGAAATTTTCTTTTCTATGAATTTGACCATTCAAATACCACCATAACCATTCACCTTCTGGTTTACCTAATTTATATTTACCTTTTTGTTGTTCAATTTGATTAGGAAAATAATATACCCAAAAACCATCTTGTATATCTTTCACATAACTCCCCATTGCTTTAACCTTGCCATTTTCATAATAGTATTCCCATTTTCCAATTTTAAAATTTAAAGAATCAACTAAACCAGATGAAAGTTTAATGTTGTTTTTATAATTATTACAAACTAACAAAAAACCATCTTTATCGTACACCCTAAAAGTACCTTCCTTTTTATTATTTATTACCATACCTTCCACTATAGATCCATCATCATTAATTTGTTTATTTAATTTAAAAAGAATGGGTGCTTTTTCTAATGTCGGTTCCCCGTTACTGTACGAATCAATCTTTATAATTCCTCCTTTTTTGTTATATTCTTTTGTTTTACCTTCTAATTTACCGTGCACATAAGTTCCTTCCCATTTTATTTTCCCATTAGTATAAAAAGTTTTCCATGTTCCATGTTTTTCTAATTTTTCATCTAGCCTATTTATCTTCTCTTTAAACAATAACATTCCTTTATTAAATTTTCTAATTGTGATTATTTTATTTAATGAATCAAATTCATAACAATAGTCATCTAAAACATTTATAGAATAATTATTTATTTCTTTTAAATAAAAAGTATCACCACTCTCGTTATGGCTATATATTTTTGAAAATCCATCTTTATAATTATTCTTATAATTAGTTTTTTCAATCATCTTTCCCGATTTATTAAATAATATAAATAAACCTTCTTTTTTGTTTTCTTTATAGTTAATTACTTTATTTATTTTACCATTTAAATAGTAAAAGTTCCAAGTACTGTCTAATAGAAAATTTTTTCTATTTCCTTCTGATTTAATATTTGAATTTTCGTGATAAGTTTTCCAATATCCATCTGGTTTACCATCATTTAAAAAACCTTCACTACTTAAGGTACTATCTTGAAAATAAAATTTAGTTATTTGGCTATTTACTTTATTAACACTAAATAATAATATTAAAAAAAAGTTTAAATAAATTTTATTACTCTTATTAGCTTGTTGAAAGGGTTTATAACTAAACATGTATTTTCTTGTAAGAGTCATATATTAAAAAATACTAACAAATAATTAACAATTTTTTTAAGTTTAATTAACTGAAGCATAACGTTTTTAGTGAGTTATAAACAAGTATAAAAAACTATATTAATTGTATGAAAAGTGAATAACTTGTTTTAGATATAATCATTTTTTTGGTTAATAATTTGTGAGTATGTTGCTTAAAAGTAATAATAAATAAAAAGGGCTTTATATAATAATAAAATTGCTTATTTAAATAACTGAAAAAAACAAAAAGTATTATAAAAAATAACTAACAACATATTAAAGTTTATTTTTGCTTAATAGTTAATAAAATAGACATGAAAATCAACATTAGTTCGGATCATGCAGGGTTTAAATTAAAAAAACGAGTAGTTAATTTTTTATTAAAATCTCATGAAGTTAATGATTTAGGGCCACACTCAGAAGAAAGCGTAGATTACCCTGATTTTGCACACAAGCTTGTAAACAATTTACTAGACAATGATGTTTCAATGGGTGTTTTAATTTGTGGAAGCGCAAATGGAATCAGCATGGCCGCAAACAAACACAAGAACATTAGAGCTGCTGTTTGTTGGAATAAAGAGATTGCAATCCTAGCTAAACAACACAATGATGCTAACGTAGTTTCGCTACCAGCAAGATTTATTACAGAAAATGAAGCGATTGATATTATTGAAGCGTTTATAAATACTGATTTTGAAGGGGGAAGACACTTAAGAAGAGTAAATAAAATAAATTGTGTTTAATAAAATAGGTTTAATTTCAGGAGTAATAATTTTCTGTTGTGGATGTTCCTTGTTTAGAAAAGCTAAACCAGTTTTTTTAGAAGCAGACCATAATAAATCAAAAGAGTATGCAAGTTTTATAACTAAAGAAGATCTTTTTAATAACCTTAGTGTTTTGTCTGCAGACTCTTTAGAAGGAAGAGAAACAACAAAACCCGGACAAAAAAAAGCTGCACACTTTATAAAAAACTTTTTTATAAGCAACAACATCCCCTCCCCTCCTTCTACTAATTATTTTCAAAAATTTAATATTGGAATTTCTGATTTTAAAAGAGCAACTCTTGTTGTTGACAACGACACATTAGATATTATTAAGGATTTTTATTTATTTGGCAACACTAAAGACACCTCTTTTAGCGATGTTAATGTTGTAAGTGTGGGTTATGGAATCATTGATGGGGATTACAACGATTACTTAAACCTTGATGTAAAAAATAAAGTTGTGATTATTAATGAGGGTTTGCCAGAATCTTCCACAGTGTCTAATAGCTGGCAAAGCTGGAGAAAAAAACAAAAATTAGCCACTGAAAAGGGAGCGCTAGCGGTAATAACAATAAAGCAGGATTATTCTTCCTCAATTGAAAGAATAGCGCCATTTTTATTAAACCCACAAATGAAAATGCATAAAGATGTATTAGCACAAAGCAACATGATACCAAATTTTTGTATTTCTCAACAGGTTTTTACTGATTTTTTTAAGGTTGCAAACAAGGTTAGCTTTAAGGTAGATATTAATTATTTAGCTGATGCAGAAAATGTTTTAGGCTATATTGAGGGGGACGAAAATAAAGAAGAAGTTCTTGTCATTTCTGCACATTATGATCATATAGGTTATGACAATGGTGAAATATGTAACGGAGCCGATGATGATGGTTCAGGCACTGTAAGTTTAATGTCAATTGCCAAAGCGTTCATTGAAGCAAAGAAAAATGGTTTTACAAACAAAAGAAGCATTCTGTTTCTTGCCGTTTCTGGAGAAGAAAAGGGGCTTTTTGGTTCTCGATATTATACCGACAACCCTGTTTTTCCGTTGAAAAACACAATAGCAGACTTAAACATTGACATGGTTGGCAGGATAGACACTGTTCACACAGACATTAATTATATATACTTAATTGGTTCAAACAAAATCAGTAAAGAACTACACAATATTAATGAAATGGTAAACGACAAATTCATTGGTATTGATTTAGATTATACATTTAATTCTGATGATGATCCAAATAATTTTTATTATAGATCAGACCATTATAATTTTGCAAAAAACGACATTCCTGTTATTTTTTATTTTAGTGGTATTCATCGCGATTATCATAAACCAACGGATGATATAGAGAAAATTAATTTTGATAAACTTCACAAGACGGCAAAATATGTTTTTTTTACAGCTTGGGAGTTGGTTAATAGAGAGAGCAGAATTAAATAAATGATGGAAGAGGTAGTTTTAGTTGATCAAAAGAACAACGTAGTTGGTTATATGGAAAAAATGGAGGCACACGAAAAAGGGCTTCTTCATAGAGCTTTTTCTATTTTTATATTCAACACAAACAACGAGCTGTTGTTACAACAAAGAGCATTTAGTAAATATCATTCAGGCGGCCTTTGGACCAATACTTGTTGCAGTCATCCAAGAAAACAAGAAAAGTTTATTGATGCAGCTAACAGAAGGTTAATTGAGGAAATGGGCATGAGTGTTGCGCTTGAAAAAGCCTTTAGCTTCATATATAAAGCTCATCTAGACCAGGATTTAATTGAACATGAATTAGATTGGGTTTTTATAGGGAGATCAGACGACCTTCCTCAGATTAATAAAGAAGAGGTGGCATCCTGTAAATACATTAATTTTCAAGACCTTCTTATAGATGTTAATGACAACCCTGATATTTATACAGAGTGGTTAAAAATATGTTTAAACAAAGTGTCTCAACACATTATTAAAACCAAATATTTTGAAAAATAATTTAAGCATTGGTGTAGTAGGTGGAGGTAGTTGGGCAACAGCGATAGTTAAAATTTTACAAGAAAAAAAAGCACCACTATCTTGGTGGCTTAGATCTAAAGAACAAGCACTCTTTATAAAAGAAAATAAGCATAACCCTAAATACATTAGTTCTGCAAAGATTAATTCAGATAAGATATTATTTACTAATTCGCTTGAGGAAATTATTAATTTTTCAGACATTTTAATAATAGCAATACCGTCAGAATTTATTTATGATACTTTCTTAAATATTGAAAAAAAAGCACTAGAAGGTAAAATTTTAGTTTCAGCGACCAAGGGAATTATTCCCCAATTAAACCTTTTGCCCGCTATTTATTTTAAAGAGGAGTTTAACCTTAAGTTAGATTCTGTTGCCGTAATTTCTGGGCCTTGTCACGCAGAAGAAGTTGCTATGGAGAAGCTTAGTTTTTTAACCTTTGCTTGTGAAAACATTGAAACTGCAACAGTTTTGTCAAATTTATTTAATACAAAATTTATAAAAACACAAGCAAGTGCTGATATGCTGGGAATTGAGCTTTCTTCAGTGTTAAAAAATGTTTACGCAATATCTGCTGGCATTGCTCACGGTCTTGGTTATGGTGATAATTTTATTTCTGTTCTTATTTCAAACTGCATTAAGGAACTAGAGATATTTTTAACTGAGATTTACCCTTCTAATAGAGCGGTCAATTCAACTGAGTATTTGGGTGATCTTCTTGTAACTTCATATTCTCTACATAGCAGAAACAGGCGTTTTGGAAATTTAATTGGCAGAGGATATTCTGTTTCGGCCGCTAAAGGCCAAATGAATATGATAGCCGAGGGCTACTATGCGTCTAAGTGTATTCAAGAGCTTAATAAGAAAAACATCATTAATGCACCAATTGCTAATGCAGTATACCAAGTTTTACATTGCTCTAAGTCCCCAAAAACTGTTTTCAACAAACTTTCTAGTGTAATGTCTTGATTTTCAGCGCGTTAAAAAAACCAATTCTTTTCACTTTTAAGAAGGTTTTGGGTAAAATTAGTGTCAACCCTTTATTCAACACTAAAACCGCCTTTAAAACAGCGCTTATTCGTTTTTTTGAAGAATATAAATAAGACTTGAGTAGTTTTTGTTTTTTTTAGCTTTAATATTTGAAATAAGACCGTTTTTAATTGCAGCAAACTTATTTCCACCCTTTTTTTGTTCGCTAAGCAAGCTTATATAATAAGAATCAAAAATTAAAGGTTTAATACTCTTTAAAGTAAATCCAAGTTTTGAAAATAAGGATTTAATGTCTTTTTTTCTAAAATGATAAAGGTGAATAGGGACATCGTATGCCGCCCAATTTTCCCCATAATTTTTTGCATCAAAAGATTCATGGTTAGGCACGGCTACAATTATATGTCCGTTAGAATCAAGAAGGTTTTTAAGCCTTACAATGTCATCTTTTAAGTTATAAACATGCTCTAAAACATGCCACATTGTAATAACCTTGAAAGTTTTGTTTTTTAACTCACTAGAGTAGATGCTTTCAAAAACAGATTCCTTTAGTGGATTTATTTTTCTAGCGTTTTTGTCTGGCTCTGTTCCTGAAACAACCCAATTTTTAGTTTCACAAAAGGAAAGAAACTCACCAGTGCCACAGCCGACATCTAAAATTGTTTTTTCTTTAGCTAGTGATGAAATAAGGGCTTCTTTTCTTCCTATTTGGTAGTTTCTAACTAAATGATAAACTGAATTAACCAAGCCTTTCTTTGTTCCAGAATGTGAGATGTAATCTTCACTTTTATAATAATCTCCAATAGTATCTAAGGATGGCCTTGGGTTTGTGTATACAAAACCACAAGAAACGCACTTGCAAATTTTAAACACATCAGCGCTTACATTGTGATCTTTTACCGATAAAAAGAGTGTGCTTTCTTCGCTTTCACATATTGGGCAATATTTTATATTAATTAATTCGTGTTTCACGTGAAACATTTATCTGCCTAAATATACCATCAACACACTAATATCGGATGGTTTTATTCCGCTTATTCTCGATGCTTGTCCTAAGCTTGAGGGTTTAATTTTAGTTAATTTTTCTTTAGATTCATTTGACAACGAAGAGAACTTTGAAAAATCTATGTCTTTTGGTATTTTTACAGACTCTAATCTCTTAATTTTTTCTGCTACATCTTTTTCCCTAGAGATATATCCAGTATATTTTATTTCTATTTCGGCTTGTTCTTGAACATCTTTCTCCATTTTTTCGCGTATCACATATTCATTTAAAGCTTTATTTGTTGCAGTGAAATCAGAGATTGTTATTTTAGGCCTTGAAAGAACCTTGTCAATTTTCATTTTCTGTTTTATCTCAGTTGAGTTTTTGCTACTCAGCGTTTTATTTATTTCTTTAGGAGATGTAGAGGTTTTCTTTAAAAAGTTAATAAGTTTCGTAGTCTTTTCTTTCTTTAGCTCAACACGCCTAATCATTTTTTCTGTTGCTAAACCTAAGTTATATGCCTTACTAGTAAGTCGTATATCTGCATTATCTTGCCTCAAGAGTATTCTATATTCAGCCCTAGAAGTAAACATTCTATATGGCTCTTTTGTTCCTTTTGTAATCAAATCATCTATTAATACACCTATATACGCATCGTCCCTATTTAAAATAAACGGATCTTTTTCCCTTGTTTTTAAATGAGCATTAATTCCCGCCATTAACCCTTGCCCTGCCGCCTCTTCATATCCTGTGGTTCCGTTTATTTGGCCACTAAAAAATAAGTTTGAAATGGTTTTGGTTTCAAGAGTGTGTTTTAGTTGAGTGGGTTGAAAAAAATCATATTCTACAGCATAACCAGGTCTAAACATTTTTGCTTTTTCAAATCCTGGAATACTATTTAAACCTTTAAGCTGTATGTCTTCAGGTAAGCTACTAGAAAAGCCGTTTATGTAATACTCAATAGTGTTCCACCCTTCAGGTTCGGCAAAAATTTGATGTCTAGGTCTGTGGCTAAAGCGTGAAATTTTATCTTCAATTGATGGGCAATATCTTGGCCCAATTGATTGAATAGCGCCATTAAACATCGGGCTTCTATCAAAGCCTGTTTTGAGTATTTCGTGTGTGTTTTCATTTGTGTAGGTGATGTAGCAGCTTTTTTGATCTTTTAATGTTGACTTATCAGTTGAAAACGAAAACTTTTCTGGGCCCTCATCTCCTGGCTGCTCCTCCATTAATTTAAAATTGATACTTCTGCCATCGACTCTTGGCGGTGTGCCTGTTTTCATTCTTCCAGATTCGAACCCTAAATCAATTAATTGCTCAGTTATACCATGTGCAGCTTTTTCTCCCATCCTGCCCCCCCCAAATTTTTTCTCTCCCAAATGAATAGTTCCATTCAAAAATGTTCCACTATTTAGTATTACACATTTTGATCTTATGTCAATACCCATAGCCGTCTTAACACCGTAAACAGCGCTTCTTTTTACTAATAAGCCAACAACTAAATCTTGCCAGAAATCAACGTTTTTATTCTGCTCAAGAGTAAGCCTCCATGTTGAACTAAAAAGCATTCTGTCGCATTGGGCTCGAGGACTCCACATGGCGGGGCCTTTAGAAAGGTTGAGCATTTTAAATTGTATGGAGCTTTTATCAGTTACAATTCCTGTTTTACCTCCTAAAGCATCAATTTCCCTAACTATTTGGCCTTTTGCTATTCCTCCAATTGCTGGATTACAACTCATTTGGCCTATTGTTTCCATGTTCATGGTTATTAGCAACACTTTTGACCCAAGGTTAGCAGCAGCAGCAGCAGCTTCGTTTCCAGCATGCCCGCCCCCAACAACAATAATATCATACTCCTTAAGCATACTCATGTTTCACGTGAAACACACATAAATAACTCATAATCAACATTATAGGTGTTTAATTTGATTTAAAAAATAATTTTCTAATTGCCGTATTTCTTTTTTTTCCTCGTTTGTTTTATCGTTAAAACCGCACAAATGTAATACACCATGGATAATAACCCGATGTAATTCATTAACAAAAAGTAATTTGTTTTTTTTTGAATTGTCCTTTATTCGGTCTATAGAAATAAATAAATCTCCAGAAATTGTTTTATTCTCACAAAAATTAAAAGTTATAATGTCCGTGTAATAATCGTGGTTTAAATATTCTTTATTAATGACTAAAAGGTGTTGGTCACTACAAAAAACAATATTAATTGTTCCAATTGACTTTTTGTAATGCTCAATAGTGCTTTTTAACCAGGACTTTATTTTTGTTTTTCCTGACAAAACATAGGGGCTATCTTCATTGTGAAAATAAATAGACATTAAAACGTAGCTAGAAATTAGTTGGCTGACAATTCAAATGAAAGCTCAATACTACTTCCATTGTCTTCAAATGAAATGCTGTCCGAAAGGTGTTTCATTAAATAGATTCCTCTTCCATCAGGCTTTTCAATGTTCTTGGGATCTGTTGGGTCTGGTAAGTTTTCATAATCAAATCCTAAACCCTCATCTTTTATTAAAAAAGTAAGTTTTTCATTTTTTTGTTGACAATGTATCGTTGTTAGTTTTTTTGGGTCTAAGCGGTTTCCGTGATGAATGGCATTGTTTACCGCTTCGGTTAAAGCAATTAGTATGTTACCATACTTGTCTTCATTAACTCCAATTTCGGCACAAACATCATCAACGAGCTTTTCAACTAATCTTATGTTGTTTGCTTGAGAGGGAAATTTTATTTTCTGCATAACAGGTGGTAATTCTATTTCCATATTAATCTTGTAAAGTGTTAAAATACTCATTAACCTTATCTTTGTAATAAGGCCTTAAGGATGGGGGAATTGATTTAAGCAATTCTAATTCCTTTTCCTTTTTCCTTTTATACTCAAGAAATTGATTAGGGTTACTAAATTCATGCTCTTTTATTTCATTAGATTGTCTTTTATTTTCTTTTTCTTGCTCTCTAGAAGCTTTGTCGTGCTCAAGCATTTTAGATATTATATCTTTTTGTCTTTCAAGTGTTTCAAGATTAATGTTGTTGTTAATAATATCATCTTCAACTTTTTCTAGCGCTTTAATTATTTTTTTTAACCCGTTACCAGCTTTTGACCCATCTTCACTTTGTGACTGAGAAAGCTCTCTTATTTGTTTTTTTAAAGCTGCTTGCTGAGCCGCTAGCTTTGCAAGGCCCTCACTTGATGACCCACCCGGCTTTGAACCTGGTTTTTCTCCCGGTTTCTCTCCCGGCTTTTCTCCTTTGCCCTTTTTTTCTCCCATCATTTTTTTCATCTCTGAGAGTTGTTTCTTCATTTTTTCCATCATTTTTTCCATGTCCGCAGCTGAGCTTTTGCCGTTTCCACCAGGCTTGTTACATTGCCCTGTTCCCGGTAAAGACTTCTGAAGTTGTTTCAGAACATCGTCTAACAATAGAGCTAAATTGTTAATCGATGTCATAACGTATTGTTGATTAGCATTGGCAACAGCGGTCTTTCTTTCGGTAATATTTTTAAGGGTTTTACCGAGGTTTCGCTTTATTTTTGAAACTTCTGAATTTATATGAGGTCCCAATTGAGGAACTCGCTTACTTAGGGCCAACAATGAGTCTTCAATTAATTTTACATCTTCATCAAGCTTTTGTTGAAGCTGTCCAACCTTAACGTATTTGGGGTCTTTTGGGTTTAAGCTTTTCAAATCATTAAGTACCAATTCTTGGTCAAAAGAAAAAGAAATTAAGTTTTCTAATAGTTGCCTGAGTGATTTCATGTCCATTTCTTGAGACTCAGATTGCATTTTCATTTGTAGCGCTCCAAGTTTATCCGCAAGAGCTTTCATTTTTTCACTAGCATTTTTTTGTGACTCACTGGCTTTTTTATTTTTTTTATTTTCAAGACTTTCTTGACTTTTTTCTATCTCTTCGTTTATTTCCTTTTCTTCTTTTTCAAATGAGGGCAAATTCTTTTTGTTTTCTAGTTCTTCGTTTAGTTTTTCAAGGTCATCCATCTCTGAGTTTAAAAAATTAAAATCCTCTTTGATTTTTTCTTGCTCTTTATTTAAATTAAAAGGGGTTTCATTTTTATCTTTTGTTTTTTCTGAAAGAGTTTTTTGTTTTTTAGACAAAGTTTCAAGTTGTTTTTTTAGAGACTCTAGTTTTTGATCCATTTCTAATTGTTTAAACTGCTCTAAAGAACGGTCCATTTCTTTTAATAAATCTTCCTGACTCATTTCTATGTCTTCTAATTTATCTAAAAGCTTGTCTTTATTCATTTCACTTAAAAGCTTTTGAAGTTCATCGTATAGCTTTTTCATTTCATCACTCATTAAATCTTCAAACAACTTATTAAGCTGCTCTTGTTTTTCTGCAATTTCATTGGATTTTTCAGTTGAGTTTTCATTAACAAGCTTTTCAATATTCTCCTTAAGTTCGTTTTGGCTTTTTAAAAAGTTTTCAATTCGGTTTTGGTCTTGCCAATCAGGATTTTTTTTATTTAGTAAATCATTTTTTATGTCCTTGAGTTCATTTTTTAATTTTAATGCTTCAGAAATGTTTTCTTCCAGACCAGCCTTAAATTGACTGTTTTTTTCTTTTGAATTTTCACTTTGTTGCTGTAGCGTTGGAGAAATAAAAACAGTGGGTTTTGACTTTGATTTTTTTGGGCCATTAACTCCATCATTGTCCCAAATTTCGAAATAATAGGTTGTTTGTTCACCAGGGTTCAGACCTAAATCCAAAAGGTTAAAAAAGTGATAAAAAGAGTGCTTAGAGGTTTCTTTGTTAACTGGTAAGGAGTTTTTAATAATGTTGTTTGATGCAGCATCTTGGTAGCAAAAATATAAAGCACTAAAACCATAGTCATCATATGTTTCCCCATTAAAATAACGTAAATATAGGTTTGTTGAGTCAACATTTTGTTGGACTGAAATTTTAGGAGCTAAATCTTTTTTCATGTTTGCATAAAAAAGACTAGTGTCTTTAAATTCAGATTGGTTGTTCCAAAGAACTATAGAATAATCTTGAGAGCGATAAAGCTGCTTAATGAAAGCTTGTTTATTTTGCAAGCTAAACGAGTAACTAGTATCCTTAAAAACTGCATTAATTGAATCTACGTTTTGTGTGTCAAAAGACCATTTAATCATCGAACCTTCGGGAGCGTTTATGTTCCCTATGTTTTTAAACGTATCAGAGGGAAACTTTGTATATGAGGGATAATCAACATAGACATAAAAGCTGTTAATTTTTGGCTTAGGTATAACAGAAAGTGAAAAATCATTTAAGACTTCTTTATTGTGAACAACAGAAAAAGCAATTTTTCTTGTAACAGTTTTAAAAACATATTCAAATGTTGTATCGGTTTTTTTGTTTAAAGTGAATGATTTTCCATCATAATTAATAGCCAAAACATTTGGTATTCTTTTGCCTTTTACAAGAAACTGAACCAAACAATCTTCTTGCTCTAATACACGCAAAGAGCTATTAACTAACTCAACACTAAATGGAAGTGAATTTGTTTCTTTGGTTGAGTAATGAATAATTCTGTTTGCAGAAGAAAAGATAATTGAGCGATCAATAAAAGAAAGAAGTATAAAAACTAAAAAAACAAGAAACAGTGGTTTTAAATGTTTAACGTTTTCTTTAAGGTTTATTGCATTATTAAATGATACTTTATTAAAAGCATCTGACCTCTTTTGAATACTCGCATTTAAAAGAGAAATGGAATCTTGATTTTTTAAAGAGTTTAATTGAAGTGTGTTTATAATTTTATCCTGAATGTCAGGAAAATGAAGGCCAATAATTTCGGCAGCCTTTTCGTGGGTAATCAAGGAGCCTAACCGATATATTTTAAGTAATGGAGAAATAATATAATATACCAAGAGGCTTAACCCAACAAGAAGGAAGCTAAAAAAAAGGAACCCTCTTCCAATGGTGTTAAAGTTTCCAAAATATTCTAATAGGGTGAAAGTTAAAAAGAAGCTCAAGATCAAAAAACCAAAATAAAAACCACCTTTTATGAGCTGGTTTTTATAATACTTTCTTATAAAATTATCTAATTTTAATATTAAACTATCAAAGGAATTCATTCCACTTTACTTTATTATTGCAGATTAAACGAGAAAACCCGTTTATTGTTATTACAACTTGTTTTAATAAAAGTTTAAAAACAATTAAATTTATTTAAAAATTAATAAACCATTGCTTTTTGTAAAACATATTAAAAGAATGAAGCTGTATAAATTTGAAGACAATGAAAATAAGAGTAACTAAAGAATTTGATTTTGAGGCAGCGCACGCTTTAGATGGTTACAACGGAAAATGTAAAGATATTCACGGTCACAGCTACCACTTAAAAATAACTTTTATTGGTACTCCAATTAATGATGCTGGAGTATCGGATTGTGGAATGGTTATAGATTTTGGTGACATTAAAAGAGCTGTTAGAGAAACAATTTACCCACTTTTTGACCATAGATTAATCTTAAGAAAAGATACAAGGTTTAAACAATTAGAAGAAAAGAATGAAAGAATTAGGTTAGTGAACTATCAGCCCACATGTGAAAACATGTTAATAGAAATTGTTGAGCTATTAAAAGAGGAATTTAAAAATAAGGCTCAACTTAAAAGTGCTTTTTTAAGAGAAACCGCAAACAGTTATGCCGAGTGGTTTTTAGATGATGAGTAATAATATGGTAAAAGATTTAATTAAGAAATACAACGTTCCTGGGCCTAGGTACACATCTTATCCAACAGTTCCTTATTGGGATAAAAAAGGTATAGCATACGACCTTTGGATTGAGAGTTGTCAAAAAGCTTTTCAAGAATCTAACAGTTCAGAAGGTATAAGTGTTTACATACACCTCCCTTTCTGTGAGAGCTTATGTACGTTTTGTGGTTGTCACAAGAGAATAACTAAAAGACACGATGTAGAAGAGCCGTATTTAGAAACAGTACTAAGAGAGTGGATGCTATACATAGAAGTGTTCGGAGAAAGACCAAAAATAAAAGAGCTTCATTTAGGGGGCGGCACTCCAACTTTTTTTAGTTCAGAAAACCTTAAAAAACTAATGAATGGTATTTTTGATCTAAGTGATGTTTTACCAAATCCAGAATTTAGTTTTGAAGGACACCCCAACCACACGACAAAAGAGCAACTACAAACTCTTTATGATTTAGGTTTTAACAGGAATAGTTTTGGTGTTCAAGATTACGATTTAAATGTCCAAAAAATAATTAATAGAGTTCAACCATATGAAACTGTTCAAAAAGTAACTAATTGGTCTAGAGAAATTGGTTACGAATCAATAAGTCATGATTTGGTTTATGGTTTACCCAAACAAAACATGAATTCTATGGAGCAAACAATATTGAAAACTCAAGAATTGTTACCAGATAGAATAGCTTTTTATAGTTATGCTCATGTTCCTTGGATAAAAGGTGTTGGCCAAAGGGGGTTTGATGAAAACGATCTGCCAAAAGATCAAGAAAAAAGATCCCTGTACGAGATGGGGAAGCAGATGTTTAGTGATTTAGGATATGTTGAAATAGGCATGGATCATTTTGCTTTAAAACACGACAGCCTTTACAAAGCCGTAGAAAACAAGACAATACATAGAAATTTTATGGGTTACTCTTCTCAAAAGACCAAATTAATGGTGGGGCTAGGAATGTCTTCTATAAGTGATAGTTGGTATGGTTTTGCTCAAAACGTTAAAACAGTAGAAGAATATCAAAAAACAGTAGGGGAGGGGGTAATCCCTATTTTTAGAGGACACCATTTAAATGAAGAAGATCTTATTTTAAGAAAACACATTTTAAACCTAATGTGTCATTTCAAAACCAATTGGTTCGAAAAGAATCAACAAACCCCAATGCTCTTTAAAGGCTTAGAGCTTATGAAAGAACTGGAAAAAGACCAGTTGCTAAGAATTGATAAAGAGGAGTTAATTGTGCTTGAAAAAGGAAAAACATTTATTAGAAACATTTGCATGTGTTTAGACGCTAGAATGTTAAGAAATAAGCCGAAAACAGCAATTTTTAGTCAGACAATATAGAGCATGGTTTCAGTAGATAAAATATGGGAAGAATTGTCAACGATTTCAGACCCCGAAATCCCTGTTATTTCAATATTAGAGCTAGGTGTTTTAAGAGATGTTAAATTCGTAAACAACACCCTTCACATTATTATTACCCCAACATATTCAGGTTGTCCCGCGATGAATCAAATAGAAAAAGACATTGCGGTTAAATTAGTTGACTTAGGCATCATTAGCTATAAAATAAATTTGCAATACAACCCAACGTGGACAACTGATTGGATGACTGACAAAGCAAAAAAAAAGCTACTTGACTACGGAATATCCCCACCTGATAACAGCGTGGATAAAGGCAGTCTTTTAGGAAAAGACAAAAGCACCCTTTGTCCAAACTGCAAGTCTAAAGACACTAAAATGATTAGTCAATTTGGCTCGACAGCGTGCAAAGCAATGTACCAATGCAATCAATGCATGGAGCCCTATGATTATTTTAAATGTCTTTAGATGTTACTTCTAAGCGTAAGGTTAAAAAACTTGTAGAACCACAATTTAAACTTATAGGTTAAAAAATACATTACAGGGACAACCACTAAGGTTAAGAAGGTTGCAAATGTTAAACCGTAAATAATAGCTAAACTCATTGGACCAAAGAAAATAACATTGTCTCCTCCAAAAAACAATTGAGCATCAAACCTTGTAAACAAGGTGATGAAATTAATGTTTAAACCCGTTGCCAGAGGGAGCAACCCTAATATTGTAGTTATTGCTGTAAGCAATACAGGCCTAAGCCTTCTTTTCCCCCCAAGAATTATAGCTTTTTTAACATGCTCTGTTGATAGTTGGTCTGTCTCTACAAGTTTTAATTCTTTTCTTTTTCTTTTCCTTAATAAATTGGTGTAATCTACTAGAACTATTGCGTTATTTACTACAATACCAGCCAATGATATTATACCAATCATAGTCATTATAATTACGAAGTCGTTACGAGCGATTACTATTCCTAAAAATACTCCAGAAAGGCTGAGTACAACAGAAAATAAAATAATGAAAGGGATTGAAAACGAATTGAACTGAGTGACTAGAATTAATAAGATTAAAAAAACTGCAATTAGAAGAGCTGAGCTAAGAAAAGCCATCTCTTTTTCTTGTTCTTTAATTTTACCAGTAAAGTCATATTTTAATCCGTTTGTTATAAAAGCTTTACCATTAGGAGTTATTTGGTAAGTTTCCATTTTTTGTTGTAAAAGAGTAACTATTTCATTTTCATTATAACCTTCTTTTACCCCTGAAAAGACAGTTACCATGTTGGTTAAATTTAATCGCTTTATCGCATCATTTTTATGAACAACGTCAATTTCTTTAATTACAGAACTTATAGGTATTTTTAATTTTTTCCCTCGGTTGTTCATAAACATTACACTTTGGTCAAGTAAAGATTCTAGTGTTTCTCTACTGGTTCTATTGAAACGAATGTTAATGTCATAATTATCTTCACCCTCAGCATATGTTGAAACATCTTTTCCAAACAAAGCCGTTCGAATTGTTGATGAAATTTGTCCTGTTGATAACCCAGATCTTTTGGCGTACTCCCTGTCAAGTTTTATTTTTATTTCTGCTTTATTTAATTCAACATTTAGCTTTAACTTTTGCATTCCTTCAACTCCAGAAGTATCTAAATAATGCTTTACTTTAGTTGCGGCTAAAATTAAGTCACCATAATCATCAGATCCTGTTATTTCAATGTTCACAGCAGGGTCCTGAGGAGGTCCATTTTTTTCTTTGTCTACAATAATTTTAACATCTGCAGTAAATTTGTTAGTTAGCGCGAGCTCAATCTCTTGTTTAACTTCGCTAGTATTTAGTCCTTTTCTGTGAGAAAATTCGCAGAAAGAAACCGTAATTCTTGCCTTGTTAGGAGTTTCACCAAAAGAGGGTCCCTCCATAGGGTCAGAAGTTCCTTTTCCAACTTGCTCTATTACAGACTCAATAAAATATACAGTGTCTACATATTCTACCCCCTGTTCATTAATTGCCGTAAAAGAATCGAATATAGAATTGTAGCTATTGTTATCTAGAGAAGCCTTAGGTGTGTTCAAGACTTTGTCTATAGCGGCCTTAATCAGAGCTGTCTTTTTGTTAGTTTCTTTTATGTTTGTTCCAACAGGAAGCTCCACAAAGATGTTAAGATAATTTGGTTGATTGTCTGGAAAAAACAAAACTTTAGGAGGGAAAAGACCAACTAATACAAACGAAAGAATCAAGATACCAAACGTACCGAAAAGCACCTTTACGGGTCTTTTCCCTTCCATGGCAAAATGTAATAATTTCTGATACTTTAACTCTAACCAAGGAAGAGTTTTTTCTTGAAAAAGCGCGGTAAGGGGATTTAAAACGTAATTAAAAAGCAGCAATAAAATGCAAGATACAGCCAAAAGGTTTCCCAACCATATTTCAATAAATAAAAATGAAACACCACTAAACAACAACAAGACAACACAGTAAGTCCAAAGTTTGTTTTTAGAAAGTATTGAAGGTTCTAACTTCATTAATACAGCAATTAATACGGGATTAATCACAAGCGCAACAAATAAAGACGAACCTAAAACAATCATTAATGTTATAGGAAGGTATTGCATGAATTCACCCATAATTCCAGGCCATAAAGCTAGAGGGATAAAAGCAGCCAGAGTAGTAGCGGTTGATGCTATAATAGGCCACGCAATTTCACCAACCCCTTTTTTAGTAGCATCGAATGAATTCACACCATCTGCCATTAGGCGGTAAACATTTTCTACTACCACGATTCCGTTATCTACCAGCATTCCCAAAGCAAGAACTAAAGAAAACAACACCATTATGTTTAAGCTAACACCCGCAAGGTTTAGCAAAAGAAACGAGATAAACATCGATAATGGAATGGCGACTCCAACAAATAAAGCATTTCTAAACCCTAGAAAAAATAACAACACCCCAACAACCAATAGAACACCCGATATAATTGAGTTTTCTAAATTGCTTATTTGCGAACGAATTTTATTAGATTGGTCGTTCGTGTATGTAACAACAATATCATTAGGAAGCTGATTAAGCTGAGCTGTATTAACTAGTTGTTTTATCTTATCAATGGCATTAATTATATTAGCACCCGCTCGTTTTTTCACATCTAACATTACAACAGGACTGCCGTTTTGTCTAGCATAACTAGAGGTGTCTGAATCGCCAAATGATACATCAGCAACTTCCCATAAATAAATATTTTTATTGTCTTCATGCTTAACGACTAAATTTCTTAAATCATTGTAGTTATTGTATTTCCCTTCAATAATTACAAAATGATCAATTCCATCAATTTTAATGTTTCCCGCACCTGTTGTTATATTTTCTGATTGAACAGCACTTTCAATATCGCTGAAGCTTATTTGTTTTGCTTCAGCGTCAAATTTTCTAATTTCAATTTTCAATTTTTTTTCTTGTACGCCACGAATATCGACAGTGTTTATTTCCGCCAAACCTTCAATACTGTTTTTTAATAAGTCTCCTTTTTTCTTTAAAAATTCTACAGGATAGTTTCCGGATAAATTAATGTTAATAATGGGAAACTCATTAACATCCATTTCTTGAATAGTTGGCTCTACAGGTAAGTCTTGAGCAAAAGCCTTATCAGTTCTTGCATCACTTAATGCGTCCTCAACAAGTCGCTTGCCCTCCTTTGGAGAGATTTCAAAATCAAACTCAATTTCTAATACTGCAAAATCTTGAATTGCTGTGGATTTTATTTTTTCAATCCCTTTGATTGTGTTTAGTTCTTTCTCGAATGGTTTGATTATTTTATCTTCAATGATTTCCGGAGAGTTTCCTGGATAAGGAATACTTACAAAAATTTCTGGCAACTGAACTTCTGGAAAACTTTCTCTAGGCATATCAAAATAAGAGCCAACACCACCAGTTAAAAGAACTAAAATTAATAGGTAAATGGTTTTTCTATTGTTTACCGCAAGAGACGATGCGCTAAACTCCCTCCATTGTTCTTGAATTTTCTCTTTCATGTCTATTTATTAGAAACCTTTACTTTTTGACCTTCAATAACATTCCCTTTACCATCATTGATGATGACATCTCCAACGCTTAAACCAGAAATTATTTGTGTTTCATTATTGTATTGATATCCAGTTTTCACCTCCTTAACAGCAACAAGATTGTTTTCAATTGTTTTAACAATTTGTTTACCCCTAGTGTTTTCTAAAATTATACTTGTTGGTATTATAATTGAACTGGTGTCTTTATAGTCACAAATGTTCATGACAGCCATTAAGTTTGGTATTACTTTTTCTTTGGAAGGAATGGGTACTTCGACTGAAATAGTTCTGTTTACGGGGTCAATTTGCTTGCCTATTCGCTTAATTTTTAAAGCTTCAATTTTCTCATTTAATGCGGGTAAATCAACAGTAACAAATTGTCCTTTGTTAATTCTTGACAAATGATTTTCAGAAACATTTGCAGCCACATACATGTGATTTAAACTTATTAACCTTAATACAGGGCTAGCCGGACCACCCATCTGCCCAACAGAAACAAAAATTTTATCCACATAACCACTAAATGGAGCATATAAAGAAAATTTACTTTTTTGCTCTAAAAGAGTGTTTTTTGCTTTTAACAATCGATTGTAATTGTTTTGAGCCTCTTTAAATGAAAGGGCAGTGCCAACCCCTTTTTCTTTTAGAGATTTTTGCTTTTCAAAATAATATTGTGCTAAATCTAATTGCTCTTCAAGCTCTTCAATGTTAGAGTTAATGATAGAAGTGGAAAAAGTTGCAACAAGCGCACCCTCTGTTAACTTTTCACCTTCCTCAACATGAATACTAGTAATAATGCCCCCTAATTCAGGTGTGAGTAAAATGTTCTTTTTAGAGGCTACTTGGCCTTGAATTTGAAAATAATGGGCAAAAGGTTTTTTTTCAGCAATAACCGTGTTGACTAATGAAATGTTTTCTGTCTCTTTATTCTGAACCCCCAGAGAATTGATTTCTTTTTTAAGCTGAAAAGTTTCTAGCTGTTTGGTTCTAATTTCAGCTTCAATTTTTTTTAACTTAAGCTGAAGGTCTTCCAGTTTAGGTTGTGAATCACAAGCTAAAATAAAAACGGAAAAGAATAAAATTAAAAAAATCGGGTTTTTTCTATTGTACATAATTATAGTTTGTTCATTAGTTTGTCTAGCTTAAGCTTGGCCAGCAATAAATTAAAGTGAGACTGTAGTAATTGGTTTTGAGCCGAAATTTCTTGATTTTGAGCTTGCGCTACTTCTAATCCACTTTTTAAACCTTCTTTAAAACGGGTCAATGTGTTGCTTAAAATTTTTTGGGAAAGGATTAGGTTTTCTTTGTCGTTTTCAAGAGCATAAAGAGCTAAATTGTATTCTGTGTAAAGTTGACTCAATTGTTGCTTGAGACCTTGCTCAACCGAGAGTAATAAATTTTCTGATTTTTTAAAAGCCAACTCTGATTGTTTTGTTACTGCTAAACTTTCCCCGCTTGTAAAAATTGGAATATTAATGTTTATCCCCCAAAAAGTCGATGGATACCACGGCTTGTCTGCAGAAAGTAAATTGAATTCATTTCTAAGTGCTGTTTGTTGGTGACTAAAAAACCCTGAAATACTAGGGATAGCGGACACTTTGTTCATTTTAAGTGTTAATAACGATAGTTTTCTGTTTTCATCTACAATTTGATAATCTAACATTTGGCTTGGTGAAATTTGAAACTGATCTAACGATACGTTTTCGGCATTAAAATCTGTAAGACTATTTGAAAGAGTAAGGCTGCTATCTTGAGGGAACCCGATAACAAATTTTAATATATTTATTGAATTGGTAGCTTGGTGGTCAATTTGTGAGATTTGATTATTTAGTTTTAAAACGGAATAATTGATTTGATCCAAATTTATTTGCTCAAATAACCCTTCAGAAACTAGTATTTCGGTTTCTTTTTGTATTGCATTTAAATTTATTAATGAGTTATTAAGCAGGGTTTTGTTTTCTTCTAAAATCAAATATGCATAATAAGCCCCAACAACTTTTTCTTTTGTGTCTTGAAGAGATTTTTCTGTAACCTTTGCTGTTAATTCTTTATAAACTTTAGCAGCCTTTAATCCGGCCACATATGTAGCACTAAAAATTAATTGATCAATCTTTAAGGTTCCTGTCGTATTAATTGATGTCCCAAATTGTAATTCTTCAAATTCATCAGCTGGAGCTAGCGGATTAAAGGCATTTGAAGGGATAACGGTAGTGGGAAGATTAATGTAATTTTGAAAGCCAACAGAGCTTGTGATTTTGGGAAGACCTGTAGAAACAGATTCTTTTACTTTTTGTTCCGCAATATTTAAATCTAGCCTAGAATTTTTATATTCAATATTGTTTAAAAGTGCATATGAAAGAGCATCTTCTAAAGAAAAACTGGCTTGTGACTTAAAGCTGACAGCACTAATTAAAAACAAGAAAAAGAGCAACAATTTTTTCATAAAAGCGGGTTGTTTGTGTCGTTTTTTATTAATTTTTTTAGGTATTTAAGTCCATCTTCAGTTGAAATTCCCCTTATGTGGTGTTTCATTAGTTCACTAAACACATCTTTAAAAGAAAATTCGGTTGTCGGAAATAAAGAAGAGTCAAAAACTAAAGGAATACTGCTTGTGTGGAGTTTTGCAACTATTTCGGGATTAATATTTTTTCTATATACACCTATTTTAATTCCCTCTTTTAAGTTGTCTAAGACACAGTTGAAAACAAAACTTTGCTTGTGCTCTTCAAAAAGCAACCAAGCATTAGGATGGTATTTTTTTAAATCAAATTGCAAAGAGGGATTGATAGAACTAATTTCTTTACTTGAATATTTTGCGATTGAAAATAATTCATCAATAGGGTGTGTATTTTCTGACGTAATCTTTTCAATGAAGTGTTGTTTTTCTTTAATAGAGTGCTCAATTACTTTGTCTACTAAGTCGTTTTTATCTTTAACAAACTTGTATAGTGTTTTTTTAGAAATACCCATAGATTTTGAGATATCATCCATTGTCATGCTTTTTATTCCAAATTCTCGAAACAAAAGCGTGACTTGATGTGTGATTTCTTGTAATTTTGACATTCTAAAAGTTAACTATGAGAAACTTAGGAAACAAAAATAGTAAAAAACTGTTTCCTTGTGTTTTTTTGTTTAAGTATTTATATGAAACGAATAAAAATTAATGATGTATTTAACCTTTCACCTGAAACAAGCATAACGATTTGTGGATGGGTAAGGTCGTTCAGGGCAAATAGATTTATAGCGGTTAATGATGGATCTTGTCTGTCTAGTGTTCAGGTTGTAATTGACTACGAAAAACTTGATCAAAACATTATTGACCAAATTACAGTTGGAGCCTCTATTTGTGTTAGCGGAGTAATTGTAGAGTCACAGGGTCGCGGACAAAAAATAGAAATCTCTGCAAACTCCGTTGAGGTTATTGGTTCCGCCAACCCTGATGAGGTTCAGAAAACAATATTACAACCAAAAAAGCATAATTTAGAAACATTAAGGGAGCAAGCTCACTTGCGATTCAGAACAAATTTATTTGGAGCCGTTTTTAGAATAAGACATCACATGTCTTATGCTGTACATAAATACTTTAATGATAGAGGATACTTTTATTTACATAGTCCTATTATAACAGGGTCTGACGCAGAGGGCGCTGGAGAAATGTTTAAAGTAACAACACTAGACCCTAAAAACACTAAAGAAAATGGTTATGAAAAAGACTTTTTTGGTAAAGAAACCCACCTAACAGTTTCTGGACAATTAGAAGCAGAGCTTGCCGCTCTTGCCTTAGGACAGGTCTATACTTTTGGACCAACATTTAGAGCTGAAAATTCTAACACAACAAGACATTTAGCTGAGTTTTGGATGATAGAACCTGAGATTGCCTTCTCAGACCTTCAAGACAACATTAATTTGGCAGAAGATTTTCTTAAATATTTGGTCAACTACGCTCTTGAAAATTGTATGGAAGACCTGTTGTTTTTAAAAGAAAGAGACGAAAAAGAAGATCAGCAACGACCAAAAAACTTAAGAGCTGAACTTAATTTAATTGACAGATTAAATTTTATTGTGAAAAATGATTTTGTGAAAATAAACTATACAGAAGCAGTAGATATATTGATGAATTCTAAAGAAAATAAAAAAAAGAAATTCAAGTATCTTGTTGAGTGGGGTATTGACTTGCAAAGTGAACACGAAAAGTTTTTAGTTGAAAAGCATTTTAAAAAACCTGTAGTAATCTATGATTACCCTAAAGGCGTGAAGGCTTTTTATATGCGTGAAAACGAGGATAATAAAACAGTTGCTGCAATGGATGTTCTTTTCCCTGGAATTGGTGAGATAGTTGGCGGCTCACAAAGAGAAGAAAGATATGAAGTATTACTAAAAAAGAGTAAGGAGTTTAACATTCCAGAAGAACATATTTGGTGGTATTTGGAAACAAGAAAATTTGGAACAACCCCTCATGCTGGTTTTGGCCTAGGTTTTGAGAGGCTTATTATGTTTGTAACAGGTATGCAAAACATAAGAGATGTTATTCCTTTCCCAAGAACTCCTAAAAACGCAGAATTTTAATAGCTTTATAAAAAGAAGTTCCAATGGCTCTAAGACAATCTTTACAACACAAACTGCTACAGAAACTGTCTCCTCAACAGATTCAGTTAATGAAGTTGTTACAAGTGCCCACAATTGAGCTAGAGCAAAGAATAAAGCAGGAAATTGAAGAAAACCCAGCGCTAGATGAGGGAGAGCAAGAAAAAGAAGAGGATCAATCAGACGAATACTCTACACTTGAAGATGACGATAATGACAGCGCACTTGACGAATTTAACATAGATAATTATTTAGATGATGATGTTCCTGATTATAAATTAAGCGCAAGAAATCACCCTGCAGAAGCTGATGAAAAAGCAATTCCTTTGTCAGGAGGTAAAACTTTTCAAGAAATATTGCAAAACCAAGTATCCCTTAGGATTAAAGATGATGAGCAACTTATAATTGCCAATAATATAATAGGAAACTTAGATGATTCAGGATATTTAAGAAGAGAAATCTTTAGTATTGTTGATGATTTAGCTTTCAGTCACAACTTAAATTGTTCTGAAGAGAAAATAGAAGGGGTGTTAGAAATTATTCAAGGCTTAGAGCCCGTTGGTGTTGGAGCAAGAGATTTAAGAGAGTGTCTTTTAATTCAACTAAGAAAAAAAACCAAAACGGTCCCTATTAAAACAGCGGAAGTTATTTTAGATCGATTTTTTAATGAATTTACAAAAAAGCATTATACAAAGATTACCAACCGACTAGACATAACAGAGGATGATGTTAAAGAAGCGTTGTTAGAGATTGTAAAATTAAACCCTAAACCAGGTAATTCTTTAATAGACACATCTAAAGTAACACAACACATAATTCCAGATTTCATTGTAACCGAAATTAACGGAGAGCTTAATCTAGAGCTTAACAACAGAAACGCTCCACAATTAAAAGTCAACAGGCAATATGCAGAAATGCTTAGGACTTATGACGAAAGTAGTAGAACAGAAAGAGACAAAGAAGCAATAGTATTTGTTAAACAAAAAATTGACTCAGCGAAATGGTTTATTGATGCTATAAAACAAAGACAGCAGACTCTTTTGGTAACCATGCAGGCCATTATAGACTATCAAAATGAGTTTTTTAAATCGGGCGATGAAACCGATTTAAGACCAATGATTTTAAAAGATATTGCTGAAATTGTTTCCATGGATATTTCTACAATTTCAAGAGTTGCAAACAGCAAACATGTTTCCACCCCTTTCGGAACATTTTTACTTAAATATTTTTTTAGTGAATCATTGTCAACAGATTCTGGAGAAGAAGTATCTACAAGGGAAGTAAAGAGAATATTGCAAGATGCAGTTGATCAAGAAGAAAAAAGAAAGCCTTACACTGATGAAAAACTTACAAACATACTAAAGAGTAAGGGCTACAACATAGCTAGAAGAACGGTTGCAAAATATAGAGAGCAACTAAACATTCCAGTTGCAAGACTTAGAAAGGAGTTGTAAGATGAATTTAGCTGCCAAAGTAATTTCTATACTTTTTCATCCTTTATTTCTACCACTTTATGCGCTACCGCTTTATTTTTCAATAGAAAACTATCAAAATTTAATTCTTAACAATGCCGATATAAATTTTTTATCTGCGATTTATTCTGTAATGGCACTAGTTGGAGTCTTGTTTCCTATTTTAAGCATGTATGTTATGATTAGAACAGGGCTTTTATCAGATTTTAATGCCTACAATAGGGTTGAAAGAAAACCTGTTTTTTTTATTGTTTTGTTGTATTATTTAATGGTCTATTTCATGTTTAGGTCTTGGAACAGTAGTTTGTACCACCTTTTAGATCCATTATTGAGCTTTCTTTCTGGTGGAATATATTTATTGTTAATCTGTTTTGTTATTAACCATAAATGGAAAATAAGTTTACATAGCACATCTATAAGTGCTTTGACAGCAACGTTTTTGGCGTTTTCTATATCAATGCCAAGTATTGAAAATCCGATTTATTTAGTGATAGTAAACCTGGTTTTGTTGTTGATTATGGGTGTTGTTTCAAGCGCAAGATTAGTCTTAAAAGCCCATCAACCGCATGAAGTTTATATGGGAATATTGATTGGTTTTACTGTTGAAATGATTGTTGTTTACTTTAATCTTAGTATTTAGAACCTCATCCATGACAAACCTACATTTATTGGAGTTATTGACGCACCCTTTCCATCTTTGAAAAGACTTGTTAATGAGTAAAAAGCGACAAAAGAAACCTTGTTAAAACCAACCTTTAATGTAGGACCATATCTGTATGGCATTGTATTAGGCAGGTTAAATATTTTTCTTTTTGAGACAGCGTCTTTGATTTTAAGGTGATCATTTACCAGCACTCCAGCTTTAAAGCCTAAATAAAACCGAAAATTATATTTCATTCGTTGTTCGGTTGTTTTATTCATTGTTCTTAAACGCAATTCAAAAGGAAGGTCAACATAATTAACCGCATATTTGTTTTTGCTAAGAGATGGAGAGCCGTTTCGAGAAACAAGATCGGTATAAACACTTCCATCATTAAGAGTAGTAAATTCAAACTCTCCATTGTGATGAAAATTGTGAGAATCAAACCCTAAACCTATTGCTAAAGCCACGTTACTTTTTTTACCCAATGGAATATCCTTCATCCAACAAGCGCCAATTCCAAAAGAATAAACACCTTGATCTACACCTTCAATACTTTCTAACCACTGCGTCCAAGTAATATCAACAACAATTCTATCAAATTTCTCTGGCCCATCGCCATCTGCGGTTAATTTGAAGTATTCAAACAATCCTTGAGAGCAAATAGAAAACGGCATTAAAAAGACCAACCAATAAAAGAAAATTTTCATTATACAAATATAGTTAAAGTGTCTGTTGCCAATTCCAAGAATGTAATAAAGCATCCTCCAGGGAGTATTTAGGACTCCAGTTTAATTTCTTTTTTATGTAACTATTATCAGCATAAACAACAGGAGCGTCACCAGCCCTTTTTGGGCCAATCTCATAATTTAACGTTAATGAATTAATTTTTTCAAAAGATTTTATAACTTCTAAAACAGAGTCACCTTTTCCTGTTCCAACATTAAAAGTGTCTATGTTGTTAGGGTTTTTTAATGCATAATTTAAGGCCAAAACATGTGATTTAGCTAAATCACAAACATGAATATAATCTCTTACGCATGTTCCATCATTAGTATTGTAAGAAGCTCCAAAAACAACCACCTTTTCCCTGACACCAGCAGCCGTTTGAGTTATGAAGGGAATTAAGTTATTTGGAACCCCTATCGGCAATTCTCCTATTAAACTGGATGGGTGTGCCCCAATAGGATTAAAGTAGCGTAAAAGAATAATTGAATTTTTTGGATTACTATTATGAAAGTCGACTAAGCACTGCTCACAAACTTGCTTGCTAAATCCATAAGGACTAAAAGCTTTCTTTATAGGTGATAACTCTGTTACAGGAACACTGTCGGGGTTTCCATAAACAGTACATGAGGATGAAAAAACAAAAGATTTTACAGGATGCTTTTCTATTAACCTTAATAAGGTGACTAAAGAGCCTATATTGTTTTGATAATATTTTAAAGGATTTTCAACAGATTCATTAACAGATTTGTCAGCAGCAAAATGAATAACACCATCAGGTTTTTCAGAGCTAAAAATCGCTTCCATTTGTTCATAGTTACAACAATCAATATTGTAAGAAACGATTTTTGTGCCGCACAATTTTTCCAGTTGTTTGAGAACAAATTTTTCAGAATTTCTAAAATCATCTACAATAATTGGAGTAATGCCGTTTTCGATAAGATCGACAACTGTGTGAGAACCAATGAACCCCGCACCACCTGTAACCAAAACCTTCATGAAAATATATTAAAATTAACGATAAAGGTATAAATATTGAACAAATTTAAGTAGGTTGAAAAAAATGATGTAATTGAACCCGGCTAGTTTTTTTAATTATATTTTTTCAATTAGTTTTATCACCAACTATGCCATACAAGTTAGAGCGAGAAATTTCATTAAAAGCTAAAAGAGAAGATGTCTGGGAAACCTACAGAGATAAATTGACAGACTTAGTTCCCTCTATGCCTTCTGTAGAGAAAATTGAAGTCATTAACAGAGAAGGTTGCGATGATGGAGTTAGGATTAAAAATTTATGGCATCTAGCGATTAAGTTTCCAAAACCTATTCAAAAATTACTTCCATCAAATTTCATGTCTTATTATGACCTAGCTTTTTGGAATAAACAAAGTTGGGTTTGCGAATTTTCAGAAGTTCCAATAAAATACAACAACCTATACAGTTGTGTAGGTGAAAACACATTTAAGCAAAATGGAGAAAACACAGTACTATTAATTTCTTTTACCCTTTCGATAGACCCCAATAAAATACCAGGCATCCCCGGATTTCTAAAAAAAGGGATGATCTCAAAAATTGAAAAAATAATTTCTCATGAGGTTGCAAAAAACCTAGCCTTAACAGCAAGACAAGTAGAGTTATTTATTAATGATAAATAACCCTAACACGAAACATCAGTTAGCTAATCAAAAGCAACATTGGTCCTAATTCTAAAATTAAAACAATAGGTTTTCAACGTAATTGCCTTAAGAGATATTTGTAACAAAGTAAATAAACGCTTTGGATTAGATTGAATCAAAACTCAATACGATAATAAAATATTGGCAAGAACCCTAGCTGATAATTTTCAACAACACCATTGTTATTATTTGAATTAGTAGGCGCATAAGAATATCCCAAGATGTTTTTTGTGTTAAAAATATTTACAAGAT
>JAQWSL010000040.1 GCA_029243225.1 Flavobacteriales bacterium | reverse complement strand
TTACATCTACCTGATCCGTATTTTCACATCCATTAACATCTGTTCCTGTTATTGTGTAAGTCGTTGTTCCAAGTGGTGGAGTAAATGAAGCTCCATCTGTTACTCCATTATCCCAACTGTAGCTTACTGCTCCTGAGCCAGCTAAAGTTACTGTTGTGCCATCGTTACATACTACTTGGTCTGTTCCTGCTAGCACTGTTGGTAGCACATTTACGGTTACATCCACCACATCTGTATTTGTACAACCATTGGCATCTGTTCCTGTTACTGTATAAGTTGTTGTACCTAGAGAGGGTGTAAAAGATGCTCCATCTGTTACTCCATTATTCCAACTGTAGCTTACTGCTCCTGATCCTGATAAAGTAACTGTTGTTCCATCATCACATACAATTTGATTCGTACCTGCAGAAACAGAACCTGAACTACCAGAATTAATAACAATGTTTTCGGTAATAGCAGAATTACAAATAGCATCATTAATTGTAACACTGAAATTTCCTTGACAAAGATTTGAAACTGATGTTGTCGTCTGATTTCCTGGCGTCCAAGAATAAGTATATATACCACTTCCTCCAGAAGGTTGTATAGACGCAGAGCCATCACATGCACCTGGACATGTTTCATCATTAGAAATCGGAACTGATGACAACGGACCAAACAATTGTACAAATTCTGTATGCGTAGATGGGCATGGACCAGCAATCGTTGCAGTTATTGCATAAGTACCAGGAGTTGTATATGTATGGTTAGGTGGATTATTACCGGTATAAGTTGTTCCATCTCCATAGTCATAGGTTGGCACTCCAAGAGAATTATCATTAACTGAAACAGTAACTGAAGAAGCACATGTAACTGTAGAAGGAGATATAGTAAAGTCTGCATCAGGAGCAATCTCAGCTGTCATTCCTGGTAAAAAACTAAAATCCATAAAACCTACTCCACCACCTGTATAATAATCCATTACAATGGTATAGGTCTGGCCAGCAGTAATAACTATTGGTGAACAAAATTCACCACAAGCACCTCCTAATCCATTAGTTGGACAGGCAACACAAGAACTTGGTCCCATTCCTGAGGGATTACCACTTCCAAAATCATAATTATAATTACAAGCTAAAGTTGGACCTCCAATAGAATTACATCCATTTGCTGTAGTATTCCACATGGCCCAATCTAATTCTACACCATTAGCTCCTGGACCTGTTGGAGTTGCCATAAATTCTAAAGTTCCTGTTTGTGTGCAGGTGAAAGTAAACCAAACATCGGCTTGAACAGAGGATCCAAAACAATCAGGTGTAACACCAGATGGGGTTATTGGCGTCATATCAACAGTTGAAAGTGCAGCTTGATCACATAAAGGAATGGCTCCAGCACATCCGTTTCCACCACCAGCTTGAGGAGCTGTTGAAGTAACACAAAAGTCAAAGCCCCCTTCATTTCCTTGATTAGACATAACACCTATCCATACTTGTGTACCCGAAGGAATTCCCCAACCGGTTGTTAAAGTACCTGTACCAACTATAGTATTACATGTTTCAAGTGTAGCACCACAACCACCAGTATAAATAACTATTTCTGGATTAGTTAATCCCTGAGGGATTACGTCAAATACATTGTTTGCACCATTAGAAACATATGTATACCAAACTTCATTATTTACATTAGGTAAAGGGTTACAATTAGCATATCCTGTATTAGAACTTGTTGCATTGACAGTAGTTCCTGTTACACAAACATTTCCAGCAGCGTTGAGTGTTAATACTGTAGCTGTTGCACAATTATCAGACTGAGAAAAAATATTTACCCAAGAAAATAAAATAAAAAACAGAAATATGTATATTCTATTATTCATGCTCAATATTTTTTGAAGAGATGTACGCAATTCTATCTAAACTAATAAAGTCTGGACTTTCAATTGCTTGAAAAGAAAGAATCATTATTCGCGTATTTGAATTTAAATAATGATAAACAACATTCTTTGAGCTTCTTTGTTCTTGAATAATTGAATATATGGAAAGTTCAACAGCTGGTAAAGCTCTTGTATCTATCATTTGAATCTGATAGGTGCCTTCCAAAACAGAACCGAGTTCTATTAATTCTTCAACTTGAGATTCCGATAAATTAGACTGCCCATAAGAATTGTTAAGTAAAGGGACAAGGAACAATAAGAATAAATATGCTTTATTTATCATCTTTAGTTTAGTAATAAGACGTAATTTAAAAGGAAAAGTTGCTACTTTATCCTTTAAACTAAAGATAATAAATATTCTAAACTATTTCAAAAGCAATACATGGCCTACATATTCATGTATATTACCAAATGCTTCGTCAGTAACAACTAATTTCCAAACATAAGCATCTTGTTGAGACATCGAACCCTGATAAATTCCATCCCATCCTTCTCCTGGGTAATAAGATTCATAAATCAACTCTCCCCATCTATTAAACACATAGAACTCATAATCTGAAATATTTACTCCATTTACTACAGGCATAAATTCATTGTTAATTAAATCTGAACCTCCAGGTGTAAAGGCATTAGGTACCCAAACAAGAAAAACATCATTAATAACCACTGTATTACAAGAAACATCTGTACAACCAAAATCATTTTCAACTTCTAAACAAACTTCATATACACCCTCAGTTTCATTAGGGAAAGTAAAGCTAGGGTTTACCATAGTGCTAGAAGATGTACCAATTCCGTTTTCAAATGTCCATAGATAAGAAGTTGCATCTAAACTCTGATCATCAAAATCTATTGTAGTATTCATTATTGTAGTGGGTTGTGGACCATAAGAAAAAGATGCTGTTGGATAGTCATAAACGCATACATACTGTGTTTGAGTAAATGAAGAAGAGCATCCATCTGGCGTAATAATAGATAATGAAACGTCCCAACATCCAGGAACGTTGTATGTGTGATTTACAGGACCACAATCTGTACTAACATTTCCATCACCAAAATTCCAAAAACATTGAGAACCTGCAGGAACATTTAACTCATTAAAAGTAGTTGTTACAGGCAGACAACCACTTAAATTATCACCTGAAAAACTAATTGAGGGTATGGGGCTAACAGAAATTGTAACAGAGGCAGAAACATCGGGAGTTTCACAACCATCAGATGCAGTTACCGTATAAACAGTTGTTGCAGATGGAGACACATAATGACTCTGCCCAGACCCTAACCCTTGATCCCATGAATAAACATAAGGACCACCATTTCCGCCAGAAGCTAGGGATGAAATACTAGTACTGTCTCCCAAACAAATTAATTGATCACTAAACGCTAAAATAGATAAGTCTGGATTTACAGCAACTGTTAAGCAAAGCTGATTACTCTCACAACCATTTTGATCAGTTCCTGTAACACAATAGATTTGATCACTAGTTGGTGATACAGCTATATTTTGAGCTTGACTACCGTTGTCCCAATCATAAACGTAACCACCAGCACCTCCGTTGCAAAGAGCACTTAATTGAGCAGTCCCACCAACACAAATTACAGTATCACTAAATGCCTGAATATTAATTGGAGATGGACCTGTGATTGATGTAGTATCTGATGACAAACAACCCGAGGCATCTTGAACATATATAGTATAACTACCGGCACATAAATTGGAAAAAGCATTTGTTGCTTGAAAAGTAATACCATCTATACTATATTGAGTAGCTCCAGTAGCATTTATCGAAATAGATCCCATACAGTCTCCCCCGCAAAGTTCATTAGTAGTAATAATGTTATCGATAGTAACCGCTTGAGGACCCGCTATTACAGTATCTTCTATAACTGTACAACCATTAGCATCTGTAACAGTTAAAGAATAATTTCCAGAACATAAATTTGAAATTAAAGGACCCGTACCTAAGTTTGGTGACCAATTATAAGAATAAGTACCTGGACCCGTTCCACCAGAGGGAATAGAATTTATCATTCCATCGCAGGCACCAAAGCAAGTTTCATTTGTAACTCCTAAAATCATAGAAAGAACAGGTGGCTCAAGAATTGAAACTGGTGTAGGTGTTGTTTGACATCCATTACCATCTTGTACAATTAAATCATAATTGCCTGCACATAAACCCGTAAACAATGAATTTACTAGCCAAGTAACACCGTTATCAATACTGTATTGATAAGATCCATCCCCACCAGATGCGGAAAAATCAATCTCTCCAGTGCAATCACCAAAACATAAGGGATCTACAGTTAAAAAATTTGTTGAAAGCACAACCGGCTCACTTACTGTACCTTGATCAATTGCCTGACAACCATTGTTATCTTCGACAACAATATCGTAAGTTCCAGCACACAAGTTGTTAAAGGTGTTTGTAGCAGTGAATGTAAGACCATTATCAACACTAAATAATGTAGCACCCGTAGCATTAATCACAATTGAACCGTCACAATTACCAAAACAATTTACATCAACACTGACTGTTGAATTTATTACTGGACCCCCCTGGTCTGTAACGTTAATTTGGCCACTTACTTGACAACCCAATGCATCAACAATTAACACATCATAAGTTCCAGAAAGTAAATTCGTAAATAACCCAGTATTTTGGAAAGAATTCCCGTTATCAATTGAATATTGAAGAGGAGCAACTCCATTACTTGAAATTAATTCAATCTCACCATCTGGATTACCACAAGTAGATTGAATTACATTCTCAACGTAAGATAAATTAGAAAAAGAAATTGTTACATTATCAAAATCTGTACAACCTAAAGTATTGTCTTCTGTCCAAATGTATGTAAAAGAGCCAGGATTAATAACTGTAACAGTTGCATTAGGATCGTTTGGTGATGGTGAAAAACTTCCCGAGCCAGTCCAAGTACCAGTACCAAAAGAAGGTGTAGCAGAAAGTGTATAAGATAAAGAACCACAAATTGTATCATCTATACCTGCACTTGCTGTAGGCAGTGCAACAAAAGGACCTCCATTAACAGTATGAGGACATCCATTATCATCAACAACATCAAAGGAATAAAAGTCACCGTTTTGTAAGCCGGATATTGTGATAGTACCACCATTTGGAGCTGTATTACTAACAAAAGATGCTGATGAAGGCTGCAAGTTGCTTGCTGTAAAATTACCTCCAAGTAGTTCTGGATAGCCTCCACTTATTACCACATCAACTAGACCAGTCTGACAATCAGGAGTTACAGTACTAACAATAGGACTCAAAAAAGTAACCTGAGTAATATCCCCTAAATCCCAACAATTTGAATTAACAATATAATTACCCAAAGTAGGATCATAATGATAAAGGGTTATGGGTGCAAAAAACAATTCTTGAGTTGGAAAAGTTGTTGCACCACCATTTAAGTCATAAACAGAAGTTGTTCCATCGTTATTTTGTGTAATGCTATTTGGACTTGGAATTAGAGTTAAAAAACATGGATCAAGACCAGGAAACAGGCCTATAGTTGGAGCACAAGAATAAACCAAATATACGAGAGCAGGTTGATATGAAAAACCACCAATTGGTCCTAAATCATCAGGGTTTGAAAAATCATTATTGGTGTTAATGGTTATTTGATCATTTTCACAAAGTATGTAACTGTTAATTCCATCACCAGTTTGTGTAACAGTGGTTGTACCAGCATCAGCAGCACAACCACAATTTATAGTTGTTTGCTGAGCACATGATTGAAAGCCAGAAAAATAATAATCTATAGTATAAGGATTTGCTGCAGGGTTTAATCCACTTACGGACCAACCTTGAGGACTATTAAAAGGTGGATTAATAATTGTATCTATAGTATTTGTACCATCACTTATAGAAACAACCAATGTTCCACCTACATTGTTTGGATTTGTAAATTCAATTGTTCCGTCAACAGCTCCACCACCAACTACACAATTAGAAGAAAAGAAAGTTATTGGAGGAGGTGCCTGAACAGATCCTGTTATTGTACAGGTAGGTTCGTCAGTGAAAAATGCTGTCATTGAACAAGGTTGACCATCCTGAGTTAACCCAGTGAATGAATAAGTTTGAGGAGATGTAAATGGTGCATTAAAGACTTCCTGAAAACCAAAGCAATTTTGAACAATTAGCTGACCTGTTGTTGGAGGATCTGTAAAAGAAACTTCACCAGACATGTCGTATTGCAGAAACGGAGTATTGTAACAGTTAGTCATAATGGCAGTAATTCCATCCATAGTGCAATTATTACAAACTGGACCAGTTGCTAATGATACAGAAGCGGAAGATACACAACCATTATCATCTGTAACCGAAACAGTATAGGAGCCAGGAACTAAGTTTGATATTGAAGTACTACCTGAAGCGTTATTATTATCGGTTAAAACAGTGTTTCCAGTAACATTTTCAGTAATTACAAAATCCCAAGGACCATCGTTTCCTTGAGCTGTAGCAGTTATAGATCCTGAATCATCACCTAAACAAATTTCATTTACTGGAACTAGAATGGGAGGCAAACAACAAGCAATTGAGGAGCTAAATGTTGTAACAGGATCACTATCACATGCAAGATTTGTCCAACTTCCTGTTTCACCGTCTGCAAGAACATCAATTGAAGCACCTAAATCGGCACCATTTGCTAAAGGAGGACAGTTTCCTGCTGTAGCTTCCCAACAAAACTGCCAATTAAGGCCACCTCCCTGACAGTTATCACCATAATTATCAGTCGGATCACCATTAGGATTATTAAATAAATCTCCATCAAAGAAAAAACCATCGTAAGTATTTCCATTAGAGCCAGTAACATTAGTAAACCAACCCCATACACCAGGACCACCATCACAAGTAGCTGCTGAGCTAATAACTGTAATCGGACCCCAACCGGCACCCATAGTTGGGACAACTCCATGAATCCAATTGGTATTGGTTTGTTCCCATTCGGTAATTGTGTAACAAAAAGTAACAGTAGTTCCAGACAAATAAGTTCCATTTACAGGTGTAGGATTTACAGATAAACTACCAGAAATTAAACAATCATCACAACCAATATTATTCTGTAAAGTCAAATCAAAAGAACCTTGATCCAATTCATCTCCACCACTAATTTGCAAGTAATAAACTTGACCAATAACCAACTGATCAAAATTTACATTAAGATTACCTCCAGCACCCACTTCACACCCAAAACCGGTTAAGGCACCACAGGTACCTGAGTACAAAGCAACATTTGGTGTATTTAAACCAGCAATATTTACATCTAAATTATTTCCTGTAGCAGTAAATGAATACCAAACATCTGCAGCAGGAGAACTCATGTCAACTCCAGAACCTTGGCAATTAACAAGTGTAGTGTATGGATTTTCAGCTACTGCACCTACATTAGAAAGGTTAAAAGTCGATGGATTACCTTGACCGTTTCCAAAAAAACAATCGGATGGATTAGACAAAGTTCCTAAATCAATAGCACCAAAGCAATCATCATTGGCAACTTGACTTAATAGTATAGAGGGTAGAAAAAAACAAAAAATTAAAAGTTTAATTTTTTTCATTTAGATATAGATTTTTTTTGTTCAATAATATGTCCATTTGAATTAATGACAAATAATGTATTATCATCAAACTGATTTAGTTTAGATTGAATTTTTCTTTCATCATATGAGATGTTTCTTTCAATTAATTCTTCTGCAGATAAAAGTTCAATAACAATATCGTTATCGAAATTTAAAACCCTTCTATATTCTTTCAATCTATATCTGTCCCAATCTGCCTTTTCAAAAGATGTAAGAAAAAATTCTGTCACATTTTCTAAACCACTAGAAACAATATATTTTTTTTCAAAAAGCTTACTTGAAGAAGATTGCGTAAAACCTAAAGTGGAAAATATTAGAAGAAAAGTTAAAGCTAAAAATTTATACATAATTAGTAATTTAATAACAATATAACGTTTAAATTATCAATGGTTGCTAAGTAATCAACATTACAATAAATAATATTAAAAACTTTACACAAAATAAACAATAAAGACCTTTATTAATTCCCTTTTTTTATGAACTTTGCTCAAAATTATTAACCATGAATAAAGTACACAATTACAGTGCTGGCCCTTGTATACTTCCAGAAGAAGTATTTCAAGAAGCAGCTAATTCAGTTTTAAATTTCAACAATAAAAATTTATCGCTTATTGAGATGTCTCATAGAAGTGTAGATTTTGTTGAAGTAATGGATGAAGCTAGAGAATTAGTAAAAGAAATTTTAAACGTTCCTGAAAACTACGAAGTTTTATTCCTTCAAGGCGGAGCAAGTCTTGGATTTTTAATGACAGCTTACAACATGATGAGAAAAAATAAAAATGGTGGGTACATTGTTACTGGTGCATGGGCTAAGAAAGCAGCTAAAGAAGCAGCGTTTATGGGTAAATCCTCAATTATTGCTTCATCTGAGGATAAAAACTTTAACTACATCCCTAAAAATTATGAAATCTCCAACAATTTAGATTATTTACATTTCACTTCAAACAATACAATTTTCGGAACTCAATTCAAAGAACTTCCCAAAACAGATCTTCCTTTGGTATGTGACATGTCTTCAGATATTTTTTCTAAAAAAATTGATGTTGCAAAATACGATTTAATCTATGCTGGAGCTCAAAAAAATATGGGGCCTGCTGGAACTACTTTATACATTGTAAAAAAAGATGTTCTTGGAGCTTCTTCAGTGCCTATTCCAACAATGCTTGATTTAAAAACTCATTCAGCTAAAGATTCTATGTTTAATACACCTCCTGTTTTTGCAGTTTACACATCGATGCTAACATTGAGATGGCTTAAGAAAAATGGTGGCATTAAACACATCGAAGCTTTAAACAACGAAAAAGCAGCGTTGATTTACAACGAAATAGACAGAAATTCACTTTTCCAGGGAACTGCAAATATAGTTGACAGAAGTAACATGAATTCAACATTTGCACTTAACAATGAAAATCTAAAATCAGAATTTGACAGTGCCCTTGTATCAGCAAACATTAGTGGTCTTAAAGGACATAGATCCGTTGGTGGCTACAGAGCATCAATGTACAATGCTTTACCAGTTGAAAGTGTTAAGGTTTTAGTAGAATTAATGAAAGAATTTGAAAATAAATTTGCTTAAAAATATAAATTATGAATGTACTCGCAAACGATGGCATATCTAAGTCAGGTATTAAAGTCCTAGAAACTGCTGGCTTTACTGTATCTACAGAAACTATTGCTCAAGAAAACCTTATTGAAGAAATAAACAAACAAAACTTTGAAGTTCTATTAGTTAGAAGCGCAACAAAAGTCAGAACAGATGTCATAGACGGTTGTCCGAATTTAAAGTTAATAGGAAGAGGTGGTGTTGGACTTGACAACATTGATGTTAAATATGCAAATGAAAAAGGAATCGAAGTAATAAACACACCAGCAGCTTCATCTCAATCTGTTGCTGAACTTGTTATGACTCACCTTTTTAGTATCTCAAGATCTGTTTATGATTCCAATAGAAATATGCCCAACTCTTCCAACGGAGATTTTAAAGTTTTGAAGAAGAAATATGCAAAAGGTGCTGAACTCAGAGGGAAAACTTTAGGAATAATTGGTTTTGGTAGAATTGGTCAATTCACGGCACAATATGCATTAGGCTGCGGCATGAATGTTATTGCTTTTGATCCTTTTATTGAAAACATTTCTATTGATTTAAAAATAGCTAACCAAACCATAAAAGTTCCAGTAAACATGGTAGAAATGGATGAATTACTGAGTGATTCAGATTACATATCATTACATGTCCCAATGCCTTCAAACGGTGAGGCTCTAATTGGAGAAAATGAATTTGATAAAATGAAAGATGGGGCTAAAATAGTTAATGCTGCAAGAGGGGGTGTTATTGATGAAGATGCACTTATTAACGCTTTGAATAATGGTAAAATAGCTGCCGCTGCTTTAGATGTTTTTACTGGAGAACCTTCACCAAGAACAGACTTGTTAACACATGAAAAAATATCTTTAACACCACACATAGGTGCAGCTACAACTGAAGCTCAAGATAGAATTGGAACTGAACTTGCAGACAAAATTATTAGTCGATTTGGTTAATCCTTTAATATTTCTCTAAGAATTCTAAAATGGCAAAAATTTTACCTTTTAAAGCTGTTAGACCTAAAAGAAGTGTAGCAAACTTATTGGCATCAAGACCTTTTTACACATATAAAAAACATTTACTTGAAGCCAAACTCGAAGGGAATCCATATACTTTCTTACATGTTATTAATCCTGAATTTAACAAGGAAGATCGAACAGAACCTAATTCGAAAGAAAGATTCGAAAAAGTTTTTTCAAAGTATAATGAATTTAAAAGTTTAGCTTATCTACATAAAGAAGAAAAAGATAGTCTTTACATTTATAGACAAACAACTCCATTTGGAATTTTCACAGGAATAATTGGTGGTGCAGCTGTTAAAGACATTGACAACGGAACCATCAAGCCCCACGAAAATACTTTATCTAAAAGAGAAGAAACATTTAAACTTTATTTAGATACTTGTAAATTCCATGCAGAACCTGTTCTATTAACTTATATTGAAAATAAAAACATCAACCTCATTATTAATAAATACACTTCTTTAAGACCTGAATACGATTTTACAACTACTGATTTAAAATCACACGAGTTATGGGTAATTAATTCAAAAGATGATATGAATTTTCTAATTGAAGAATTCAAAAACATTAATGACATTTATGTTGCAGATGGTCATCATAGAATAGCATCATCTAAACTTTACAGTGAATCAAAAGAAACTAAAAATGAAATAGCACATCATTTTTTATCATTTTTCATTAGTGAAAAATATCTGAAGATATTTGCTTACAATCGTTTTGTTAAGTCAATTGGCAATTTAAGACCTGAAGAATTTATTACAAAAATAGCTTCACATTTTACAGTGACAGCAATGAAAAGTGCCTTTCAACCAAATAAAAAACATGAAATAGGGATGTATTTTAATGGTAAATGGTACAACCTAGCTGCAAAACCAGGATCTTACATTGAAGATCACCCTACCTCATCATTAGACACCCAAATATTATCCGAATTAATTTTAGATCCCATTATTGGAATTAAAGATTTAAAAACTGACACTAGGGTTGATTTTATAAATGGTGCCAGAAACTTAAATGACATAATAGAAATGGTGGACAATAGCGATAATGGTGCAGGTTTTGTTCTTTACCCGCATGTTTTTGAAGAAGTTAAAAAAGTTTCCAACTCAAAAAAATCAATGCCTCCAAAAAGCACTTGGATTGAGCCAAAACTTAGAAGTGGGTTAACCGTATATGAACTTTAATTAGTTCACGAGTTCTTTAACCTTGTCTGCAGCTTCTCTTAAAGTAATCGCTGAATGTACATTTAAACCAGAATTATCAATAATGGATTTTGCTTCAACAGAATTAGTCCCCTGAAGACGAACAATAATTGGAACTGGAATGTTTCCAATATTTTTATATGCTTGAACAATTCCATTTGCTACTCTATCACACCTAACAATACCACCAAAAATATTAACAAGAATACCTTTAACATTGGGATCTTTTAGGATAATATTAAATGCTTTCTCGACTCTATCAGCATTAGCTGTTCCTCCTACATCTAAAAAATTAGCAGGATCTCCACCGCTTTGTTTTATAATATCCATAGATGCCATTGCTAGACCTGCGCCATTGACCATACAACCAACATTACCATCAAGATTAACATAATTTAATCCTGCTTGATCTGCTTCAACATCAATAGGATCTTCTTCTTCTAAATCTCTCATCTGAGCATATTCAGGATGCCTATATAAAGCATTATCATCTAAAGAAACTTTAGCATCAACTGCAATTATTCTATCATCGCAAGTTTTTAAAACTGGATTAATTTCAAAAAGGGAAGCGTCACACCCTTCATAAGCAGAATAAAGAGATTTAACAAATTTCATCATCTCTTTAAAAGCTTTTCCTTCTAAACCTAAATTAAAAGCTATGTTTCTACACTGAAAACCTTGGATTCCAACACTTGGATCAATTTCTTCTTTAAATATCAGGTGTGGCGTTTTCTCTGCAACTTCTTCAATATTCATTCCACCTTCTGTGGAATACATTATAATGTTTTTACTTGTATCTCTATTTAATAGAACAGACATGTAAAACTCACTCGTCTTGTCAAAGTCAGGAGCGTATGCATCCTCAGCTATTAAAACCTTATTTACTTTTTTTCCTTTATCAGATGTTTGTGCAGTTACAAGATGACCGCCTAAAATACCTTTAACTGTGCTTTCTAATTTATCAATACCTTTTGCAATTACAACTCCCTTAGAGCCAGTCTCAGTTACAGTTCCTTTACCTCTCCCCCCAGCATGAATTTGAGCTTTAACAACAAACCATGTAGTTCCTGTTTCTTTAGAAAGCTCATTAGCAGAACTAATAGCATTTTCTAAATTAGACACTACGTTTCCCTCTTGAATTGAAACACCATACTTTTTAAGAATGGATTTTCCCTGATATTCGTGTAAATTCATAAGTAAATTTTAATTCTCATAAAAAATATAAATACTTGAGAAAGAACCAATCTAAATAATTATATTTTTAAATAGTTTTTAACATAATGCATACATTTAAACTTTATATTACAATCTTCAATTTGTAAACACACCAAATTATTTTAAATACAAATGATTGAAACAAAAAATATTCATAAAAAATTTAGCAATTTACATGTACTTAAAGGAGTTGATTTAATTGTAAATAAAAGAGAAATTATTTCGATAGTTGGTGCAAGTGGAGCTGGTAAATCAACACTTCTTCAAATAATTGGAACACTTGAAAAACCAGACACAGGAAATATTTTTTTTGAAGGTCAAAATGTTTCAAGTTTTGAAAAAAAAGAACTTGCAGAATTTAGAAATAAAAACATAGGATTTGTTTTCCAATTCCACCATTTACTTCCTGAGTTTAATGCCATAGAAAATGTATGTATCCCTGGCTTTATTGCTAAAAAAAGAAAAAAAATTGTTGAAGAAAGAGCAAAAGAGTTATTAATTAAACTTGGACTTGAAAACAGGTTAGAGCACAAACCAAATCAGCTTTCTGGTGGTGAGCAGCAAAGAGTAAGTGTTGCAAGAGCTTTAATTAACAATCCGCTATTAATTTTAGCAGATGAACCCAGTGGGAACTTAGATTCTAAAAATGCAGAAAGCCTTCATGAGATATTTTTTGAGCTTAGAGACACTTTCGATCAAACATTTATAATTGTTACTCACAATGATAAGCTTGCAGAGCTAGCAGACAGAAAATTAACAATGTCGGATGGTCAAATAATTTAACTCCTAGAAAGAAGGACAAGAAATAGGTCTAAACTGTTTCTTTTTAGGCTTACAATTAAAGTTTAAAGCCAAAGAAACTTCATGGGAACCACCAGAAATAATAGATATTTTAGATAAAGTTACATCATAGCTATATCCAACTTTTATCATATCAGATTCTAAACCTAAAGTTAAAATAAATGCATCTTTATTTCTATACCAAACTCCACCAACCAAAGCACCCTTTTTAACATAGACACCCATATTTAATTGTTGTGAAGTACCTTGTCTAGTATATAAAATATTTGGCGATATTGACTCCTCTTTTTCAGAGTACAATGAACCACCAGAACCTAAGGGTAAAATAGCACCAATATGACCCGTCAATTTCATTGGAAGAGTAGATTCTACATTATCTAAAAAAGATTCGTTTGGAGTTGTCAAATGATGAGCCGCAAAGCCAAAATAAAACTGTTCGGTATATCCTACAACACCAGCACTAAAGTCCATGTTATTTACAGGCTCATCTTTTCTAACCTGATTAGTTTGATAAACAAAACCTCTTCTTGCGTCTATCATATCACCAAAAGTAAGGCGATCCCAATCAACAGCTTTTTGATAATAAGAGCCTTCCACTCCAAAATTAAGAGAGAACTTCCTTGTAACTTTTAAATGGTAAGAATAAATTAAGCTTGCTCTTGTTGTGGTTAATGTATTAGCAGCATTATCATTTAGGAAAACTAACCCTAAGCCACCTCTTAAAGCATCAACTTTTTGATCATAGGCCGCAGCAGTCGTTACAAATTTTCCAGAAATATTAGGCCATTCATTTCTGTGATTCATAACAAATCTAGGGCATATTCTAGAACCTGCAAAAGCAGGATTTAAGTAAACAGGATTTGAATAAAATTGAGTGAATTCAGGATCCTGACTAAAAACTGAAGTTTGAATTAAAAACAATGAACATGTCATCATTATTAGATTCAAAGTTTGTTTATGTATTTTTTTTATCAAAATATACTTTCAATTCATAATAACCCATGATGAAAATGGGGGGCATTAAAATCAACAAATAATCTTTTTATACTAAAACAATCAAAAGATGTTACTAAAAAGATTAAAATATGCAATTATATGGTAACAAACATAAACAAATATTCACTAAATATGAATATTACATTAATACATTTACTATTAAAGTTTAATAATGACTAAAATTGAAATTATTTAAATATTCAAGAAAAGTCTAAAAAAATTCACATATTTGAAAACTATATCTTTGACAAAAAGTATTATTAGTTTTATATTACTAGTTTAAAAATTTAAATTATTCACTAAATCAATTAAAAATGAGTGATTTCCCTTGGCTGAAAAGCTATCCAGAATTTGTCAATAAAGAAGCAGATTTATCTCATGAAAATCTTGTATCTATTTTCGACAAAGCTGTTTCTCAATTTGGAGATGCAACTGCATATAAAAATATGGATGTTGAAATATCTTTTAACGATGTAAATAAACATGTTGATGCATTGGTTTGGTACTTCCAAAACAAAACAAACCTTAAAAAAGGAGATAAAATTGCACTTCAAATGCCAAATCTTTTGCAATATCCCATTGCAATTTTCGCCTGTTTAAAAGCTGGTTTAGTAATAGTAAACACAAATCCATTGTATACGGCAGAAGAAATGCTTCACCAATACAATGACTCGGGAGCTAAAGCAATTATTATCTTAGAAAATTTCGCTTTCAACTTAGAAAAAATCCTCTCTAAAACAAAAATTGAAACAGTAATTACTACTACAATTGGAGATATGCTAGGAGGCCTAAAAGGAACAATAGTAAATTTTGTTATTAGAAAAATTAAAAAAATGGTTCCCTCCTTCTCTTTACCTAACTCAATTCCTTTAAAAGGGATAATAAAAGAGAGCTTAGGACAAAAGGGCGAAAAAGTTTCTTTAACTAAAGAAGACACTGCCTTTTTGCAATATACTGGTGGGACAACAGGAGTTTCCAAAGGCGCAGAACTTACCCATGGAAACATTTGTGCTAATGTTTCTCAAGTTGAAGCGTGGATTGGTTCAAACATAGTAGATGGACAAGAAACAATTATTACAGCACTTCCTCTTTACCATATTTTTGCTCTTACTGCAAATTGTGTTGTTTTCTTCAGATACGGTGCAAAAAATATTTTAATTACTAACCCAAGAGATATGAAGGCTTTTTGTAAAGACCTAACAAAAAATCCTTTTTCAGCAATAACTGGTGTAAATACATTGTTCATAGGGTTAATGAATCAAGAATCTTTTAGAGGTCTAGATTTTAGTAATTTAAAATTAGCTCTTGGAGGCGGTATGGCTGTTCAAGATGCTGTAGCTGATGAATGGGAAGAATTAACTAAATGCCCGCTTTTAGAAGCATACGGGCTTTCCGAAACTAGTCCTGCTGCAACTATAAATCCATACAATGGTAATCACAAGAAAGGAACGATAGGTCTACCTCTTCCTAACACTGAAGTTAGAATTTTTGATGACAATAGAAAAGAAGTTGCTGTTGGAGAACCAGGAGAGATAGGCATTAAGGGGCCACAAGTAATGAAAGGCTATTGGAATAGACCAGAAGAAACTAAAAATTGCATGCATGGGGATTTCTTCTTAACTGGAGATATTGGAACAATGGATCAAGATGGTTTTTTCAAAATTGTTGATCGTAAAAAAGAAATGATTTTAATTTCTGGATTTAACGTATATCCAAATGATGTTGAAAAAGCTATCGCAGATAATCCAAAAGTTTTAGAAGTAGGTGTAAGAGGAGAAAAAAACGATGACGGCACTGAGTTTGTTCGTGCATTTATTGTTAAAAAAGATGAGTCGCTTACTGAAGAAGAAGTTATTGAATTTTGCAGAACTAAACTTACCAATTACAAGGTTCCAAAAAGCATTAGTTTTAGAGACGAATTACCAAAATCAAATGTGGGTAAAATTTTAAGAAGACTATTAAAATAAAAGCAACAATCCAAATATGGAAAAAGAGATAAAAGTAGGAATAGGTTTAGGGAATGTCAGGTTTGGCTCTAGTAAAGCTGCAGTTGAAAAAATTCTTGGAGAACCCAATGAAATTGACCAAGTAGATGTTCCTATTGATGAAGAGGAAATTTCGATTGAACAGTGGCATTATGACGACCTAGAATTATCACTATCTTTTGATGATAATGACGATGAATTATTAGACACCTTTGCTGTAAGTTCACCCGATTACACTTTAAATGGTGTATCATTAATTGGAAAATCCATCATAGAAATTAATAGTATTATTAACGATTTGAATTTAGGTGCTTGTGAAAAAGAAAATCTTTCAGATGATGAAGACAATACGCATGTTTACAGCTTTATAGAGTCAAACATGAATTTTTGGTTTGAAGATGATGAACTTTCAGAAATACAATGGGGTCCTGATGAAAACCATGAACAACCCTTGATTTTTGCAAATTAAACTACAGCACCCTGACAACTAGACCCTGACCCAGAAGTACAACCATAACAATGTTGAGATGTGTTAATTTCTCTTTTTGCTAGCGCTGAAACACTAAATTCACTTATGTGTTTTGAGGTTGACTTAATTGGCAATTCAAGCATTTGATTAAAGTCACAATCGTAAAGTTTACCATCCCAGCTTACCGAAATAGTATTAGTACACATTAATTCATCTAATGTTGATGAGTTAAAAGAATCTACCAATGTATTCATGTAAGTTTCATAGTTGCCACTTACTAATAAGTAGTCTAAAAATCTACTAATAGGCATGTTTGTTATTGTAAATAAATTATTAAAGACTATTCCGAAGTTTTTAAAAAGCTCATTTTTATAATCTTTTTCAAGAGAAGCTTGGTCGCCAGGCAATGAAGCACCACCTGGATTAAACACTAAATCAAGTTTCAAAGAAGCTTTTTCACCATAACCTAAGCTATTCAAAACAACAAGTGATTCAATAGATTTATTGAAAACTCCATCTCCTCTTTGATTATCTGTATTTTCTTTAGTGTAACATGGTAAAGAAGAAATAACGTGAATTTCATTATCTCTAAAGAAATGTGGGAGATCTGAATATTTATTATTTGCAAAAAAAATAGTAAGATTAGACCTCACTATGATCTCCTTTACATTCATTTTTTTTAGGGCTAAAATGAATTTTCGAAAATTTGGATTCATTTCGGGAGCGCCACCAGTTAAATCTACAATTTCTGGTCTAGACACTTCAATTGCTGCCAAACACTCTTTCATTGTATCCCAAGTCATTATTTCTTTCCTATCTGGACC
>JAQWSL010000014.1 GCA_029243225.1 Flavobacteriales bacterium | reverse complement strand
TTTGAAACTATTGAAGAAGCACAAGATCTTGCAAACATTTTAAAGGCAGGATCTCTTCCAGCTCCTGCAGTAATAGTTGATGAGGCAATAGTTGGTCCGTCATTGGGACAAGAAAATATATCTGCTGGATTGTGGTCTTTTGTTTTTGCATTTGGACTGGTATTAGTTTACATGATTTTTTATTACAATAAAGCTGGTTTAGTCGCTAATGTTGCCCTATTGGCAAATATCTTTTTTATTATAGGAACTCTAGCTTCTATGGGTGCTGCTTTAACTCTTCCAGGTATTGCTGGTCTTGTGTTAACAATTGGTATGTCTGTTGATGCTAATGTTCTAATTTATGAGAGGATTAGAGAAGAGCTAAGAAAAGGAAAAGGAATTAAATTAGCAATTCAAGATGGGTATAAGCATGCCTATTCTGCTATCATAGATGCTAACATAACTTCATTGTTAACAGCAGTTGTTTTAGCTTATTTTGGTTCTGGACCAATTCAAGGGTTTGCCACTACTTTAATTATCGGAGTTTTCACTTCCTTATTTAGTGCAATTTTTATCACTAGATTGATTTTTACATTAATGTTAGATAAAAAGAAAGAGGTTTCTTTTTCAAATAAATTAACTGAAAACCTTTTCGCAAATAGCTCAATTCAGTTTTTAGCAAAAAGGAAAATATTTTATGGTATTTCTTCGCTAATTGTTATAGCAGGTATTGCTTCTTTATTTTCAAGAGGTCTTGATGGTGGAGTTGAATTTACTGGAGGGAGAACTTACAGGGTTGAATTTTCTGATACACCAGTTAAAAAAGATGTGGTTAATGCAATAGCAAATGCTTCAATTTCTTTAGATGGAGACAGTGTTAAAGTTTCACCAGAAATAAAAACGGTAGATAATTCATACACTTTAGAAATTACAACTAAATATTTAAATGACTATATCCCCGAAGATGGGGCTTTAAAAAGCTCAAGTGAATTAGTTGATGATGCTATGACAAACGCTTTTGCTAGTCTTGGATATGTCAATTCAGAAGAAACAGAACTTTCAGAAACTGATAAATATTTCTTAATTAAAACTTCTAGAAGAGTTGATTCTCAGATTTCTGATGAATTAATTTACGGTTCGATTTTAGCAATTGTATTTTCATTAGTTATAATATTCATATACATTGCTTTTAGATTTAAAAAATGGCAATTTGGACTAGGGGCATTGGTTGCAATGTTTCACGATGTTTTAGTTGTTCTTGGTTTGTTTTCTTTGCTTTATAATTTAGTTCCTTTTTCAATGGAAATAGATCAAGCTTTTATAGCCGCCATATTAACAGTTGTTGGGTACTCAATAAATGATACGGTTGTTGTTTTTGATAGAATTAGAGAATACACAACATTACATAAAAGAGCTAATCAAGTTGAAGTAGTTAATAATGCCCTAAACAGTACCCTTTCAAGAACCTTAAACACTTCTTTTAGTACATTCTTGGTGTTGTTAACAATATTCATTTTTGGTGGAGAATCAATTAAAGGCTTTTCATTTGCTTTAATGATTGGTGTTTTGGTTGGAACATATTCATCTGTTTGTATTGCTACACCATCTGTAGTTGATTTGACAAAATCTCTTATACAACTTCCCTCCAAAGAGAAGTAATTTCTTTTTTATTTAAAGCCCTCTAATTTTGAGGGCTTTTTTTTTAATTTTGTTTAATATGAATTTGTTTCTATTACTTGATGGAATAAGTGGCGGTGAGCTAATCTTTGTTTTCCTTGTGGTTCTTTTATTTTTCGGTTCGAAAAGTATACCAAAATTTGCTAGAACAATTGGTAGAGGTATGCGTCAAGTAAAGGATGCAACTCAAGAAATACAAAATGACATAAAGAAATCAGCTTTTGATAATTCTGAAGAAATTAAAGAGATTCGGGATACCTTTAAGAAGCCTAAAGAATAAAAATGTCAGAAATTTTTCAGCTTTTATTTGGTTTAGTGATCCTTCTTATAGGCGGTGAGTTTTTAGTCAGAGGTTCTATCACATTTGCAAAGTTTTTAAAAGTATCTCCATTAGTTATAGGATTAACTGTTGTTTCATTTGGAACTTCTGCTCCAGAACTATTAGTAAGTCTTCAAGCTGCTTTAAACGGCAGTCCAGATCTAGCTGTAGGAAATATTATAGGTTCTAATATTGCAAATTTAGCTCTTGTTCTTGGGTTAACTGTTTTAATTCTTCCCATGGTTGTAGATAAATCTAGCTTGTTTTTTAATTGGTTAGTTATGATTATGGCAACATTGTTGTTTTGTGTTTTTTCAATAACTAATCAAAAGATTGTCTTTTGGGAAGGGCTAATTCTATTTTCATCTCTTTTAGTTTATTTGCTATATTTTTTCTTTAATTCGAATAAAATAGTATCACATTCCGATATTGACACTAATAAAAATAACAAAATATGGCTCGCATTAATTTATTTTGTTTCAGGATCTGCAGGGCTGTATTATGGAGCTAAAGTTCTTGTTTCTAGTGCTGAAATTATAGCCATAGATGTGCTTGGTATTTCTGAAGCTGTAGTTGGTTCAACTATTGTTGCTTTTGGAACTTCTTTACCAGAGCTTGTTGCCTCATGTGTTGCGGCATTTAAAAAGCAATCTGGAATTTCAATCGGGAACCTTATAGGTTCTAACATTTTCAATTTACTTGCTGTAATAGGTGTTACATCGATAATTACACCTGTTTCAGTTTATGAATCATTTATTCAATTTGATTTTTATTGGTTAATCATAATTTCGATAATTATTGGTCCTGTATTACTATTTTTTAAGAAAGTCGGAAGAGTTATTGGCTCTTTTTTAGTTCTCTTTTACATAGCATATATTTTATTTCTTTTATAATTGTTGAAAAATTATTTGATTTATCAACAAACAATTTTGGTTTATTTGATAATTAATTTTTAAATAAATTTAATTTTGTGCAAATATTAACTAACAATTTGAAATGAGTAAGTCAAAATTAGAATACATATGGTTAGATGGTTATCAACCAACTCAAAACATGAGAAGTAAAACTAAGGTGATTGATGATTTTAGTGGCAAGCTTGAAGATGTCCCTGTTTGGTCGTTTGACGGTTCTTCTACTAAACAAGCTGTAGGTAATTCATCAGATTGTTTATTGAAACCAGTAGCTATTTTTAACGATCCCGCAAGAGTTAATGGTTTTCTAGTAATGACAGAAGTTTTAAATTCTGATGGATCTAATCATATTTCAAATGCTCGTGCTACTATAGATGATGACAATGATGATTTTTGGTTTGGTTTTGAGCAAGAATACTTTATCATGGACAGAGAGACTCAACTTCCTTTAGGTTTTCCTGTAGGTGGTTATCCTGGTCCTCAGGGACTGTACTATTGCTCTGTTGGAGGAAGGAATACTCATGGAAGAGATTTTGTCGAAGAACATGCTGATTTATGTATTGAGGCTGGAATAAATTTTGAAGGAATAAATCAAGAAGTAGCTAGTGGGCAATGGGAATTTCAATTGTTTGCAAAAGGAGCGAAAAAAGCTGGTGATGAAATCTGGATTGCACGTTATTTATTGGATAGATTAACAGAAGATTTTGGTTACTATATAGAATATCATCCAAAACCAATCAAAGGAGACTGGAATGGTTCAGGAATGCACGCTAATTTTTCAAATGAATTATTAAGAACTTGTGGTTCTAAAGAAGTGTATGAGAAAATATGTCAAGCATTTAAACCAGTTATTAAAGAGCATATTTCGGTTTATGGTCAACACAATGAACAAAGGTTAACAGGACTTCACGAAACAGCTTCAATCAATGAATTTAGTTTTGGTGTTTCTGATAGAGGTGCCTCAATAAGAATCCCTATTATAACAGTTGAAAATGGATGGAAAGGTTGGCTTGAGGATAGAAGGCCTGCTTCAAATGCCGATCCTTATAAAATTGCATCAAGAATAATCAAAACCATTAAGTCCGTAAAAATCTAAGTTTTTTGAATTTTAATTATTTAATACTTGCCAGCTTTATTTTTTTAAAGTTGGCATTTTTTATTTTGAGAAATTCAGTATTATTCAAAGCTATAACTCTACAGACCTTGTTTTTGAAAAATAAAAATTTAACTTTTCAAAGGTTGTTGAAATTTAATTCTGCATTTATTTTAAATTATTGGTATTAAATTTCTAATTACGTTTTCTCTGAAAAGATTGTAATTATTAGAAAAAAATGAGTGTTTTAACAATATGAATTTAATTTTGTTTTCATTGATTAAAATATTTCATTATTTTCGCAACTGTCCTTATACAATTTTTAACACTTATTAATCAAATGATGAAGGCTTTTCAAATGAAATTAATTTTATGTTTAACAGCAGTTTTTTATTTAACTGTTTTAGGCAACTCGCAAAAGAATTTTGCAAAAGAAGCAGACAATGCATTTATGAATGAATCTTTTTACTCAGCTATAGAATTGTATAAAAAAGCTGAAGTAAAGGAGAAAAAACCTGCGGAAAAAGCTAGAATTAACTTTCAGATTGCTGAATGTTATAGAATGATGGTTGAACCTGCACAAGCTCAAACATTTTATAAAAGATCTGTTATGCTTAAGTATGATAAAGAGCATCCAGAGCTTTATATTTATCTTGCTGATGTGTTGAAAGAACAAGGAGACTATAAATCAGCTGAAGAAAATTACAATAATTTTTTAGCTATAGATCCAAATTCGGTTTTAGCAAAAGAAGGTGCTGAATCTTGTAAAAAAGCAATTGAGTGGACAGACGAACCAACTAAACATTTCATTCAAAATGAAATTCAAATAAATACCGATCATTATGATTATTCATCTGCTTGGGGTGATAAAAAGCATGAAACCATTATTTTTTCATCTTCTAGAGAAGGCTCAACTGGTGAGGCTGTTGATATGAGAACAGGTGAAAGTTACATGGACCTATGGTCTTCCACTAGAGATAATAAAGGCAAATGGGGTGAGCCGATGCCATTACCGCTTACCATAAATACGGAAGACAATGAAGGAGCTTCTGTTTTAAACAAAAAAGGAGACCAAATGTTTTTTACTAGATGTCCTAGAGAAAAGAAAACTAATATTGGTTGTGATATTTTCACTGCTAAAAAACAAGGCGATGGTTGGAAAAAAGCTGAATTACTTGTTTTAAAGCCAGATGGTGCTGATTCTCTGTCTTGTGGTCATCCTACAATTGACATGACCGGAACCTTAATGATTTTCGCATCTGATTTGCCAGGTGGATTTGGAGGAAAGGATTTGTGGTATACTGAGTTTAACAAACGTGATAAAGTTTGGGGTGAGCCTACTAATTTGGGAGCTACAATAAATACATCAGGTGATGAAATGTTTCCGCACCTAACAGACAAAAAAGTGCTTTATTTCTCCTCTACCGGTCATCCTGGCATGGGAGGTTTAGATATTTTCAAAGCAGAAAATTCAGGCGATAAAGTTTGGGAAAATATAGAGAATTTACGTTACCCTTTAAATTCAGCTGAACACGATTTTGGTATAATTTTTGAGAGAGGTTCTGATGAAAGAAGAGGTTTTTTCACTTCAAATAGAGATGGTGGTAAAGGTAAGGATGATTTGTACAGCTTCAATCTTCCAGATATTCTTTTCTCTTTAGTGGTATATGTTACAAATAAAGAGGATAACGAACCTGTTGCTGGAGTTACAGTGTCGTTAAAAGGTGATGATGGTAGCGAAGTTGTAAGAACCACAGATGCAGAAGGAAAATTAGTTTTTGAAGAAGAGGGAAAAAAACGTTTTATTTTAAAAGAAACAAGTTACAATCTTGAAGTATCTAAAGATGAATACTTGGCAGCTACGAACACTATTTCTACAAAAGGAGAAGAAAAATCTAAAAGATTCTTAGAAGAAGTTTTCTTGCAGCCTGTTGTTAATGAAGTAGGAGAAGCAATTGTTATTGATTTTCCGGAAGTTCAATATGCTTACGATCAATGGGATTTATTGGTTGACGAAAGAATAAATTCACAAGATTCACTAGATTATCTTTTTAATACTCTTACTCAAAACCCTAATATTGTTATTGAGCTGCAAGCTCATACAGATTGTAGAGGATCTTCTAGGTATAATAAAGATTTATCTCAAAAAAGAGCACAATCTTGTGTTGATTATTTAATTTCTAAAGGCATTCCTGCAGACAGAATGGTTCCTGTAGGTTACGGTGAATCAACTCCTAGAGCAGATGGTTTAGAATGTAAGTCAATAGATAAAATGGGAACTAAAGAAGAGCAGGAAGCTGCTCATCAAAGAAACAGAAGAACTCAGTTTAGGGTATTAAGTTCTGATTACAAAGCACCAGAGCAAGATTAGATATTATTATTTTAATTTAACATCCTACCTTTGAGTAGGATGTTTTTTTTTATAGAAACTTTATTATGAATGATTCAACTCGTTATGCTCAAAGAGGAGTAAGCTCATCAAAAGAAGAAGTACATCAGGCAATACAAAATGTAGATAAAGGTTTGTTCCCTAGTGCATTTTGTAAAATTGTTCCAGATTATTTAGGTGACTCTAATGATCATTGCATTATTATGCATGCTGATGGTGCAGGAACAAAATCTTCATTGGCTTATATGTATTGGAAAGAGACAGGTGATATTTCTGTATGGAAAGGTATTGCTCAAGACGCATTAATAATGAATATTGATGATTTATTATGCGTTGGAGCAACAGAAAAAATACTTTTGTCCTCAACAATAGGAAGAAATAAAAATCTTATAACAGGAGAGGT
>JAQWSL010000036.1 GCA_029243225.1 Flavobacteriales bacterium | reverse complement strand
AGATTTGGTTAGGAAACAATTAGGTTTAACAACTGAAAAATAATTTTAAAAGCCCTTTATAGGGCTTTTTTTATGATGATAAATAAAGGCGCAATAGGAGTATTTGATTCTGGTTATGGTGGACTAACTGTATTGGAGAGTTTACAGGCTGAATTACCTAGTTATGATTTTATTTACTTAGGAGATAATGCAAGAACACCATATGGTTCTCGTTCGTTTGATGTAATTTATCAATATACTTTAGAAGCCGTAAAGTTTTTATTTAAGCGTGATTGTCCTTTAGTAATATTGGCCTGTAACACTGCATCAGCAAAAGCCCTAAGAACTATCCAACAAAATGATTTGGCTTCTTTAGCACCAACTAATCGAGTTTTGGGTGTTTTAAGACCAACTACTGAAGAAATAGGGAATTTGACAAGTTCTGGTCATGTAGGTATTTTAGGAACAAATGGAACAATTAACTCTAATAGCTATGCTATTGAAATTAAAAAGTTTTATCCAGATTTAACAGTTGTTCAAAAGAGTTGTCCTATGTGGGTACCTTTAGTTGAAAATAATGAGTTTGACAATGTTGGTGGTGAATTTTACATCAAAAAATATATTGATGAAATTTTGCAACAGGATGATGAGATTGACACTCTTGTTTTAGCATGTACTCATTATCCTATTTTGGAAGAAAAAATTAAAAAAAACCTTCCTAAACATATTCGATTAGTTTCTCAAGGTAATTTAGTTGCTTCTAAACTAAAAAGTTATTTAAATAGACACCCTGAGATCAATGATAGGTTGACGAAAAAAAACGAACTAAATGTACTTACAACTGAAAACAATAAATCATTTGATTTAGTAGCTTCGAAGTTTTATAAAAAAGAAATTAAATCTATTACTGTTAAATTGTGATTTATTTATACCAATCTGTGTATTTAATATACTGATTGGCTAAAGCTTTTAAATCTGTATTTGGAGCAATACTTTTAATTTTTTTAGCTGGTGTTCCAGCATATATCTCCCCAGATTTGACTTGTGTTCCCATTGTTAATACAGCTCCCGCTGCTATTATTGAATTACTTTCTACAATACATCGATCTAAAATCACAGCTCCCATTCCAACTAGTACGTTGTCTTTTATGGTGCATCCGTGTACAATTGCATTGTGACCAATAGTTACATGATTTCCTATTTCTGTTGGGTTTTTTTTGTAAGTGCAATGAATTACTGCTCCATCTTGTATGTTTGTTCCGTTTCCAATTTTAATTGAATGAACATCACCTCTTACAACACTGTTAAACCAAAAGCTACAATTATCTCCACAGGTTACGTCTCCAATAATAGTAGCATTTTCAGAAAAGTAACAATCATTACCAAATTTAGGGTTAATGCCATTTAATTTTTTTATTAGTGCCATATTCAATCTTGTTCTTGTTATTTTTGTTCAAAATTAACTTTTATGAGCAGACCAGTTACAGTTTATGCAGAAATGACTCCAAATCCAGCTACAATTAAATTCGTTGCAGACGTTATGTTAATTAATAATGGAGAATCCGTTGAGTTTCTTTCCAAAGAGGAATGTAAGGACCATTCAAAATTTGCAGATGCACTTTTTAACTTTCCCTTTGTTAGTGGTGTTTTTATTTCTGGAAATTTTGTAACAGTAACAAAATCGGCAGCTATTGAATGGAATATTGTTATGCAGTCTTTAAGAGAATTTATACTTGAATGGATAGCTGATAATGAAATAATTATTGATAAAATTCCTGACCTAAGAGCATTTTCGGTCGCAGATGACAATGGAACAGCGTTAGTTTCTGAAGAACCTGAAATAAATACTGAATTAGACCGTATTATTTTTGAATTATTAGAAGAATATGTAAAACCTGCTGTTGAAAGTGATGGTGGTGCTATTTACTTTAAATCATTTGATCCGCCAAGTGGTAAGGTTACAGTGGTTCTTAAAGGATCTTGTAGTGGTTGCCCGTCTAGTACAGCAACATTAAAAGGTGGTATAGAAACACTTCTTAAAAGTCATGTGCCAGAAGTTGCTGAGGTTGTTGCTTTAAATGGTTAAATAGAATTTATTTACATAAATAAAAACGGTCTGAGATAACTCCCAAACCGTATTAGTTAAAATTACACCTAATTTATGCTTTATAGACTAGCGTGAGATCCATCGCAATAGGGTGGGTTTTTTGTTTGTTTACATCCGCAGATTGCAACATCTTTAGTTTCTTCTGCAGTAAACACAATAGGATTAAAATTAGTTCCTTGATGAGCTCCGTTACACCATGGTTGATTATTGGACTTTCCACATGAACACCATGCGTATATTTTACCTTTTTCTAATTTTTCCATGAATGAATTTTAATTAACAGCTAATTTAATATCGAGAACAAAAATGTCATCTATTGCTTTATCTCCAAGACTGTCAAAGAAAGAAGTTGAGCCATATTTAACATCGAATTTTGAACGATCTACATTTATTTTAGCCGTATATAAGTTTTTGTTTTTTGTAACATTAAAAGTGATACTTTCTGTTTTTCCTTTTATGGTGAGTTCTGCTTTAACAGATGTTTTGTTATTGCTAAATATTGAGGCAGTTAAAATTTTCAATTTTGCAGATGAGAAATTTGCAACTCCAAAGAAATCATCAGATTTTAAATGACCAATTAATTTTTCATTATAGCCTGCATCTTCTAAATCAGTACATGAAATAGAGTTCATGTCAATTGTAAATTCTCCGGCAGCAATATTGTTATTTTTTAATTCAATAGAACCACTTTTAACTTTAATATATCCTTCGTGTTGGCCACCTATTTTTTTTCCCAACCAATGTACTGTTGACTTTTCTGTGTTTACTTTTTGTACTTGTGCACTTAAACCAAAGCTTATTGCTGTAAGCATTAGTGCTAATAAATAGTTTATTTTTTTCATTCTAATAAATTTAGTTTAACAATATGTTTTTTTTATTTCTTAACAAAAATCAAGACTTATTTTAAAATATGCATTAACCTAGATTAAGAAATGAGTTTACTTTTTGTTGTTCTTCATCTTAGCACTTTTAACTTTACTTAATGCCTCAGGAGTAATCCCTAAATAAGAGGCAATCATCCGTTGTGGAACTCTTTGTACGATTTCAGGATATGTTTTTATGAAATGACTGTATCGCTCTATTGCAGATGCACTCATGAGCATAATTACTCTATTTTGAAGAACAGCAATACGCCTTTCCAATTTAATATTACTTGTATTATTTAATTCTGAACTTCTTTTTTTTTCTATGACAACAGAATCTTCAATGGCTTCAATGTAAAGCTCAGATGTATTAGGTGCCAAAGAAATATCTGCCACAATCCATCCTTTAGGAGCAAACATAAATATGTGTTCTTTTCCTTTTTCATCGATTGTATATGCATAGAGTAAACCTTGTTCGACTAAAAAAACTTTTGAGTTTGAGTCTCCTTTTCTTTGAAGAACATCTCCTTTTACTAATTCTAACTTTTTCAAAATAACGTTAAATGTTATAGTTACTATTAATTTAAATACTTCTCAAGTAAGCTAGCCACAGATTCTGAAGTTGATTTTCCGCTTATTTCATCCAATGTTAATTGATCTAACATTTTTTTCACTTTAGCTTCAACCATTATCAATGGTTTTTCATCTGGTGGTTCTGGAAATATATTTTGTTCTTTAAATAATCGTCTTGTTACTTGAGTTACTTCATAAGCAGAAATAAAATTTCCTTGTTGTTCTAATAAATAAGCTATTGCAATTAATCCATAAGCATCTTCATCTTCTGGATCATTCTCTTTTCTAAGTTGATAATATTTTTTTATTAATTGATTAGCCGTTTCAAAATCTCCTTTAGAAATACAGACAAATGATTTGTTAAAATGATCTATAGTGTACATTCCCATAGAACCAGTTTCAAAACTAATCTCCATACTCTGGTTGTAAAATTCTTCAGCTTTGTTCATGTTGCCGATTAGGCGCCACATTTCGGCATTCATATGAGCCATGTACATTAGCCATTTTTTGTTTCCAGATGATGTTGCTAATTCGCTTAATTCTGTACTTAATTCAGCTAATCTAATTGTGTCTAATTTACGCTGAGAATTTCGACACAAGGAAGTTAAAGCTTTTCCAATAAGTGTATCATTTTTTGTGTTTCGCCCTATTTCTAAAACTTCATTTGCTAATCTTATAGATTCATTATCCTTACCTTCTTTAAAAAGTTGATAAGC
>JAQWSL010000035.1 GCA_029243225.1 Flavobacteriales bacterium | reverse complement strand
TTCATTTTCTAAAAGACCAATTTTTTGAGCTTTTTCTTCTGCTTCAGATTGCCCCATTATTTTAGCAGACTGCTGATAGTCATCTACCATTCTTTGATATTCATTGTATTTATTTTTCACTTGATTCTTTGCAGAACTTTGCTTTTTAAGTAATGATTTCTGTACATCTTTAGCAAACAAGTAGTGAGTCGAAACTGTGTCACTGTTTACAAAAGCAATTTTAAGATTTGTGAAATCTTGTTCAGAAATTTTTTTATTAATTGGTGGCACTAAATATTCATTAGCACTATTAGAAACTATAGTGTCATTTGAAGAACTTATTTCATTGGTCTTTGGAGAATCATTTGAAGTGCTAAGCTGAAGATAAAATAAGATTGCAACAGCAATGATTAAGATTAAATTAATAATGGTTGAATTTTTATTACTCATGGTTCTATTTTATTGATATTTATGAAACTGTCTTTAAAGTCTTTGCTCATGTCTACAAACCGTAGATAAACTTTATCAAGAAATGTAGTAGTTAACATTTTTTTCACATCATCCATTCCTGTAACGTCAGCTTGTTTAATTCTGTAAATCTGTTCAAATTGGTTCAACACTATTTTAATAAGATAAGTGTTCTCCCTTAAGAAAATACTTATGTCTAAAACTGGATGTGAAACTTTTGTTGTGGTTTTCATTTCTTAAAATTCATGCAAATTTAGAAGAAACAATGTGTAATACAATAGAAGAAGTACTTATTAAACTGTGGCAGTTAAGTATGGATTGTATTCAATGAAATGAAAAGGAATATTAACCATAAAGGCAAAGTCTTGACCTACCTCAAACATTTCATCTTCATCTTCAACATAATACCAATTCACAACAACAGGTCTATTTTTTTTAATTAGCTCATTAAGTTTATAAAAAATAAATAAAATCCTTTTGGAAGAAGAAACATTAAAATAGTGAAGCTTTAAATTTAATGTAGTTTTAACGGTGGTGTTATTAGTGTATTCTTCAAGCCAGTTTAGAATTGGATCGAAAAATTCCTCTGCGTCATCTGGTATTGCATTTCCTTCAATTGTAAGCTCACCATTTTCATGATTTAGAATGACAAGTGGAGTTGTCTCAGTAGCCTTACAATTGAATACGTTCATATTACACTAACTAGTTATGCTAATTTTGCGATAATTCTTTTAGGTTATTTTTATATTCTGCAAAGAAATAAATTTTAACGATTAAACCTACAATTGTTTCGATTAAATATTAAATACTGAATTGAGTTTTAAACTTTACGGCTTGACGTCTAGAAATTTCTATTTCTTGATTGTTCGAAAGAGTTATTTTTAAGCCCCCATTAAACCAATTTTCTACATGCTTTATGCAATGTAAATTAATTATAAACTTTCTGTTAGCTCTAAAGAAAGAGGCGTTACTTAATCTGTTTTCTAAATTGTTAAGCGACATTAAAATAAGCGGTTTAAACTCTTTAAATATTATTCTAACATAATTTCCTTCACTTTCAAAAAGAACAATTTCCTTCATTTGAATAAACCAACATTTTTCTCCGTCCTTTATGAAAACTTGATCCTCTAGTGTGAGGTTTTTTTTATTTGAAATTAGCTTATTGAGTTCTTTTTTTTCTTGAAATAGATTTTTTATTGTTTCGCTTAAACGATCAGCTAATACTGGTTTTGTTAAATAATCAAATGCATTTACATCAAAAGCTGTTAAAGCATGATCTTGATAAGCAGTCACGAAAATCACCTGCGGTGATTCCTCAATTTCATTCAGCAAATCAAATCCAGTTTTTTCAGGCATCTCAACATCAAGAAATAATAGATCTGGTTGCAAAGCTGTAATTTTTTCTTTAGCATCTTCTGCGTTTTCGCATTCTCCAATAATTTCAATTTCTGGATGATTTTTCAGCAAATTAATCAATTCCTTTCTTGCCAATCTTTCATCATCAATAATAAGTGCTTTCATTTTAACTATTTTAAATAGTGAAGTTTAATTTCAGTATGAACTTTATTGCTTTCATTTTTAATTACCAACGAACTTTTATTTGAATATAATAATTCTATTCTTTTTTTAGAGTTATTTAGGCCGGTTCCGTTAGGGTTTTTAATTTGAGGATTATATTTTCCATCATTTATTATTTCAAGAATTAAAAATTCATTTTTAAAAAAGCTCTTTATACTTATTTCACCTCCATTTTTTAATTTGCTTATTCCATGTTTAATTCCATTTTCTACTAAAGTTTGAACAAGCATTGGTGGCACAAGGAAAGAAAGTGACTCTTCAGAAATGTCAAATTTGATTTTTAATCTATTTTCAAACCTGATTTTTTCTAAACTTAAATAGTCTTCAACTAATTTAATTTCATCTTTTAGTGAAATTAAGTTGAGTTTTTTTGTGTTTAAAGATGCACGCAATAAGTTACTAAGCTCATTAATAGATTTTTTCGCAATTGATGGGTTTTCATCAATAAGAGCCCTAATATTATTTAGAGAGTTAAACATAAAATGAGGGTTCATCTGACTTTTCAAACTGCTTAATTCAGCTTTTTGTTTGGCAGCTTCAAGTTGTAAATTTGATAACTCTTGATTCCTAGAACGTTCAATAAAGTGAAATGTAAAATAAAGTATTGACCATATAAAGATGGTTATAAATTGCCCTGTTAAGTTTTGAATAATCTTTATTAAGGTTATTATTTTTTCAAGAGCAATGTCATCAATTAGGCAAGATATTACTTGTGTTAGAATTAGTAAAGTGAAGCCAATAACAATTGACCCAATAATAATCCTAGGTATAATTTGAATAACTTTTAAGTTTAACCACCGATGCTTTAGAATATACGCTCTATATATGTGCGTTGTACCTACGCCTAAAAGCATTATTAGTATACCATTTGTAATTGTTTTAGTAACTAAAATTTGACTGTTTTGAAAGTCGTTTAATATCCCTATGAAAATAATGAATCCCCAACCTAGTATTTGAAATAACCAATACAATAAATTTTTTCTTGACATGGTTAATTAGTTTTGAAATCTTTTAGGTAATAGGGCTCGAAATAGGCAACGTTTTCAAATATTTTTTTCTTAAAATTTGAAAAAGATTGTGGAATTTGATATTCTGCAGAGCAACTAATTTTTTCGTGAATTTCTAAATTTAACACATTGAAATTAGCTTTAATTTTATAAGATCCATCACCCAAAATGTGTAGCTTATGAAATTGACTTAGTGAGTCAAAAAAAGATTGATTAATAACTTTTGCATCAATTTCGAAATGATATTCTCCCAAGTAGTTATAAGCAGCTGTATAAACCTCCATTCTCCTGGCATCAATCATTGGAATAACCAATTCATTTTCAGAAATGGCCCCTTTTATTTTCTTGTATCCAAAATATAGAGCCGTTAGAGAATCTACTGCTAATAAAGGAATTTGTAATGAGTAGCATAACCCTTTAGCTGTTGAAACCCCAATTCTTAATCCAGTAAAAGATCCAGGTCCTTTGTCGATAGAGATAGCATCAAGATCCTTTAAATTATAATTTGTATCATGCATTAGCTGTTCAATTAGAACAGTTAGTTTTTCAGCATGAATGTATTTTTCTGAATACTCCTCGATTACATGAATTAGCTGGCCTTCTTTAGAGAGGCAAACAGAACATATCTTTGTGGCAGTTTCTATGTGCAGTATTAAACTCAATTTAGGGATGTTATTGTAATTTCAACTCTTCTGTTTTCACTGCTTTGAATACTAGATGTAGGATTAATATAAATGGGTTTTTTATTGCCATAACCTTTAAATTCCATTCTGTTTTTAAGCACTCCTAATTCAAGCAATTCTTTATAAACTGATTTAGCTCTTTTTTTAGATAATGATTTATAAGTGTGTCTATTTCTTCCTAATCCATTAACATGACCTCCAATTTCAATTTTGATGTTTTCATTAGCAATTAAAAAAGAATAAAGTTTAGCTAACTCAGAAAAACTATCTTCAAGAATAGTTGGTTTGTTAGACGCGAATTTAATGTTCTTAAATTTTAAAACCGCACCAACCTTAAGTTCTTTAAGTTTGAAAATTAAATTAGTGTCTTTTATGATGGTGCTGTAATATGTGAAATCTTGTGGTTCAAACCCTGTAGCAGTAACATTAAAAGAATATTTTTCTGGAATAGTATTGCAAATAAACACCAAAGAGTCTCTTTTGAAAAAAATCAAAGAATCTTCATTTTCTATACCATTTAATTTAATGCCTTTAAATTCTACATGATTGTCGTTTTGGTTTACAAAAGCAACTTTAATTTTTGTTTGCAAAATCTTTTCTTCATTAATCTCTGCAATAATTAAAGTATCAGCAGTTTGTTTAGCAAGTACACTAGTGTCAATAAATACAGTTTCTGAAAAAAGATTAAAATAGGCATCTGATCCATATGGACTGTCTATTATCAAATAAAATTCTTCCCCTCTATTCACCTTAAGTGTTGATGAAAAATAAGGTTCATAACCAGCTTTTGCAAAAGCATTTTCATGCCCTTTTTTCATTCCAGTTATACTTCCTGTTTTTTGATGTTTTCTAGCAAGATTTGATCTTATAGGTAGGGGTTGATTCTCCTTTATGTAATTGCAAAAATTTGGGCGGTCAATTTTATATAACATAAAATCAAAATCATCGTTTCCCCTTTTTGGTGTTAATTCAAATTCAAATTCTGTTGAGTCCCTAAAATACAGGTAAATCCAAAGTGTATTGTGTTCTTGAGTAAAAAAGTAATCGTTGTAAATATCATGTCCAAATATTTCTTGATCCTTTCCAAACCCTTTTGGAACAGAAATATTACCTTCTTTTTTAGAGTCATAAACTAAAGCATCTATACAGTCAGAGTGTTGAGATAAAGCAATAAAAGGCATTAATAGACAAATAAAAGAGATTATATGACCTTTATGCATTTGAATCGAATGATTTTTTGCGAAGTTCAAAGTTTTGACCTAGATATACTTTTTTCACTTGTTCATCTTTAGCTAGAGTTTCTGCTGTTCCAGACTTTAAAATAGAGCCTTCAAAAAGTAAATATGCTCTATCAACAATAGATAATGTTTCTTGAACATTGTGATCAGTAATTAAAACTCCTATTCCTTTGTTTTTTAATTTAAGAACTATTCTTTGAATGTCTTCAACAGCTATAGGGTCAACTCCTGCAAACGGCTCATCTAAAAGAATAAAAGAGGGGCTTATGGCTAGTGTTCTAGCAATTTCTGTTCTTCTTTTCTCTCCACCAGAAAGCTTAATCCCTAAGTTTTTTCTTACATGACCTAACCCAAACTCTTCAATTAACTCTTCTAATCTATTTTCTTGTTCGCTTTTAGATAATGAAGTCATTTGTAAAATGGCTAGAATGTTGTCTTCTACGCTTAACTTTCTAAATACAGAAACCTCTTGTGGTAAATATCCAATCCCCATTTTAGATCGTTTGTACATAGGAGTTTTAGTAATGTCCGTGTTTTCTAAATAGACATTTCCATTGTCTGGTTTAACAAGCCCAACCATCATGTAAAAAGAAGTAGTTTTACCAGCCCCATTTGGACCTAATAGCCCAACAATTTCACCTTTTTCAACAGCGATAGAAACGTCTTTTACAACAGCTCTGTTTTTATATGATTTGGATATTTTTTCTGTTCTTAAAATCATTAGAAGTCAAATTGTAATTTAGCCCTTATTCCAAATGGAGCAACTTTAATGCCCTCAAAATCATTGTTAAGATACGAAAGTCGCCAAATAACATCAATTCTCAAAAATTTAAAAATATTTTCAATCCCTAATGAAGATTCTAAGTAAGGTTTTTTCTCTAGAGATTTAGAAAAGTCAGGTAATTCCATTGTTGAAAAAGTGTTATTTGATAACCTACCCCAAACACCTTGTAAAGCAACCACCTCACGCCATTTCAATTTTTTTAAAAATGGTATTTTATTTAATATTAAACCATCAAAATGATTTTCAATTTTAGCAGAAATAAATTCATCGCTAATAAACTCTCCAATGTTCATCATATTAAATGCTTCATCATTGTATGACCATGTTTCATTTCCAGGGTGCACTTCTAAAAGAGGATAAGGGACATTTCCAAATATTTTCCCCAATGAAAATTGGTAATTAAATTTCCCTAATACTCCAAGAGGAACTTTGTGCTTAAATGAAAATTTTAATCTATGAAATTCATATTGACTTCCTAATAAATTTGGAATTCCATAGCCATAATTAAATTCTAGTATTGGAAATTTAGTTCCTAAGCTAACTCGATCAAATTCACCAGAAATGTATTTTTCATTGTAAGCAAATCTTGTTTGAAGTGTTATCTCAGAGGAATTAATTCTATCTATATTAGTTTCTATTCCTGCTGGATCAATATTTATAAAATTTATAATTCCAATAGGTTGTAAAATTGAATTTCTAAATAAGATGTTACTTGAAAACCCGTGAAACCACTCTCTAGTATAAGATATTCTTGTTTCTGTGTTGAAAATAAATTTATTAAAAGGATTTCTTCTAAATAATGAAGAAACAACGCCAGTATTATTGTATGCATTAGAACTAATTCCTATTTGTTCTACATCTTTTTTATAAACAATTTGGACAAGTCTTCTTGGGTTTTTTGTAATAAAGAAACGCGAAGAGCCACCGTATTTAAAAGTATTATCACTAAGGCCATAAGCTCCAAAAGCGGATAATTCAATACGAGTGCTAAAGTTATTACTTGTTCTTATTGTTCCTCTAAAACGATGTCCTTCTACTTCATTAAAAGAATATAAAGAAGTGTATTCTCCAACTTCAAATTTCCCAAAAATTTTATACCCAGTTGCCAATAAGTATATAACATCTGCATAGGTTCGCATGACAGGAAGTTTTTGTAAAGTATCAATCATTTTATATACCTCTTGTTGTTGATTGGTCAATGTGTCATGCCTATTTTTTTTCCAGTATTTTTCATCTCTGTTACTTGCCGAATCAGCAATGAAAATATTTTCAGCTCCAGCATAGAACGGTTCTTCTTTTAGTTGATTGATAATAAAGTTGTTGTAAGAAGTGGTTTTACGACCGTAAAAGCCAAGTGCTTTTTTTGTCCATTGAAAATCGATAAAAAGTTCATCTTTTGTAAGCATCCACACCTCTTTTTCTACCTGGTTAAAGGTTTGAGTTACTTTTAAATTATTTACAAAATTGATGTTTGCTTCTTTTGAAATGGTACTACTTACTTTTTTAATTGCATATGTTGTGTCGTGAACCCAAAGAGTTCCGTCAAAAGTAAGCTCCCCCTTTCTTTTAGGAACGAAATCCAATTGATAACACCAATAACCATCTACATTTAAGCTGTCAATTAAATAATATTTATAGTAGGACATGCATTGTTTTGAAATAGGGCTAACGAAGTTTTTCCTAAAGATTGTTAGATAGTTGTCATATATGTTTACTTGCTGATACATGTCTCCTGTAAATTGAGAAATGCTTTCATTGTCTACACCAGAAACATTAGATCCTTTAATTATCTCTTTATGTGTTTTAGGTGATTTTCTAAAATAATAATCTGATAAAGATTCAGTTACAAATAAGGGGAGGAATTCTTTTCCACCAGCTGTATCTACATTATCAAAAATAAAATTGAATTTTTTAAATGCTTTGGTTGATTTAAACTCCTCAGTTAAATTATTAATGTCAAATTGAATCTTATTGTAAACCTCATATTGATATGCGTCAAGCTTTTCTCTGTTATTTATTTTTTTATTTTTTATAACATTATTAATAATTGCATGAGCAGGATTAATGTCACTTGAAATAATTGTTATTTCTTCTAAAGCAGTAAATGATTCATTTAATAAAATTTCCAAATGTTGTGAATGATCTTTATTTACAGGAACTTTTAATTTTTTATAGCCAATAAATGAGATAACTAAGGAGTCTGTAGCGTAAAAAGTTTCAATGACAAATTCTCCTTCAATGTTAGTTGTTACACCAACTTTTGTACTGTTGAAAAACACATTTACAAATGGTAGAGGCTCATTTGTAATGCTATCTTTTACAACACCTGTTACTTTAGTTTTCTGACTAATTGCAACAAGGTTTGTTAAAATTATTCCTAGAAAAAGTATATGTCTTATTTGTGACAATAATTTTGAATTAGTTTAATTTCTCTTTTTTCTTCTCAACTAATTTTGCAACTCCTATTCCTATTTCATAAAGAATTAATATGGGAATTGACACTAAGACTTGACTAATTACATCTGGAGGCGTAATAATTGCCGATAGAAGCAAAATTCCAACTAACGCATGTTTTCTGAATTTTTTTAACATTTTAGACGAAACAAGTCCCAATTTTGACAAAATAAAAACTACTACAGGCAGCTCAAAGAATAACCCACTAAAAAATGTTGAAGTTGTTATCATAGACATGTAAGAGCTAATGGTAAAATTATTTTGTATTTCTGAGCTTAACTTATAACCACCGAAAAATTGAACACAAAGAGGGCTAATTAAATAATATCCAAATAGAACACCAAGAAAAAATAAAATTGAAGCAAAAAAGACAACTCCTCTTGTTACAGTAACTTCATTTTCTTTTAACCCAGGTTTTAAAAAACTCCAGAACTGATGAAAAATAAAAGGGAAAACTAAAACTATTCCTCCTACAATTGCAAAATACATATTGGTTGAAAATTGCTTTGTCATTTCAATTGATTGAATTTGTATGGGAATATCTTTAGCGCATAGAAAGCCTTCAAGGTTTAGTAAACTAGATAATTTGCAAAAAAACTGATAAGTGGGAAAATTGTTTTTAGACATGGCTAAATAAACATGCTCAATTACTGGGTTTGTGAAATAAAAAAGAATAATAGCCATTATTAAAATAGCTATTGCTGATTTAACGAGCCTCCACCTTAGTTCTTCTAGGTGCCCTAGAAATGACATTTCTTTTTTAGAATTATTATTTTCCATTTGCTCTACAAATCTAATAGATATTCTATTTGTTTTTATCTTTTGTCAAGAACTAATGAAAGATGCTAAATTTGAATAATGTTTCTTCAAATAATAAAATATTTATCTTTTTATTTTTCTGCTAAGACAAAATATGCGATTCATTCGCCATTTGTATTTGATTTTATTGAGGAGATTCTTGAAAATGAATCAAATTATTATTCGTTTCTTGCTAATGAACATGTAAGAAAAATACTAGAAAAAAAATCAACAGAAATAATAGTTAAAGATTTAGGTGCTGGAAGCAAAAAAATTAAAACAGCAAAAAGAAAAATTTCAACTATTGCTAAAACCAGCTTACAAGAAAAAAAAATGGCTCAACTCTTGTTTAAAATGATAAATCATTATCAACTGTGTGATATTGTAGTTGAGCTAGGAACCTCTTTAGGAATAACCACTGCATATTTAGCTAACGCAAAAAAAAGCAACAAAATTTACACAATTGAAGGGTCTAGTGAAATTGCAAATGTGGCAAAATCAGTGTTTGAAAAATTGGGGTTAAAAAATGTAGAACTAATAATTGGTGACTTTAATGTAAATTTAAAGAACTTAATTTTAGATAGAAAATTAGGATTAATATACATTGATGGTAATCATACTAAAAGTGCTACGATCAGTTATTTTAATTGGGCTTTAGAGAATGCGAATGATAATACTGTAATTGTTGTAGACGATATATACTGGTCTAAAGAAATGGAAGAGTCTTGGGAACATATTAAAAAATCAAATAAAGTTACAATGACTATAGATTTATTTAAAATGGGTGTAGTCTTTTTACATTCAGTAAAAGTTAAAGAGCATTTTAAATTAAAAAAATCAATTTTCTAATATTCAATCATGTATGTGTAAATAATAAATCCAACACATGTAAAGAACAATGCTACTGAAAATACAAACCAGCTTATGGCTTTGGCGTTCATTTTTTTGATTTTTGGGGTTAGCGCTAAAGTAGTAAATACAGTGTTGTCGACTAAAACCTTGTGTTAGTCGACAATAAATCAATGTTGATAGCATTTAAATCAATGATGAATGATTTTGGTGCTAGTACCAATTAAGTATTCGTTTTTTAAGGCACACTCAAATGTGTAAAATTCTTTTATTATTGATGTAAAATCAAAGCGTTAAGAATATATCATTGTCATAAATAATCATTAAAATGAAAAACATACTCATCTACTTTTTATTTTTCTTAATAATTACTCTTCAAGGGTGTAGAGAAAATAAATCAACTAGTCACAATGGTAATTCATCTGCCGACAGTAACGTTCAGGAAAAAGAAATTATAGATACTAGTACAATTTATGGATATACAATTAATAATTATTTTATAGATAGCAATCAAGTAGAGCCTAATCAAGGGTTAAGTCATTTATTGCCAAAATATGGTGTTTCGCAAAAGACAATTTTCAATATTGCTACCAACTATAATGAAATATTTGATTTTAGAAAAATAAAGCCAAATAAAAAATATTTCATGATTCAAGAAAGAGACAGTTTAAAAACTCCTGTTTGTTTTGTTTACGAATTAAATTCAATTGAATATGTAACAATAAATTTAAAAGACTCAATTGAAGTTAAAAGGTATAAACGAAAAATAACCACTACTATTGAACAATCGGGAGGTGTTATTGAATCTAGTTTGTGGAATGCATTTATTAAAAATGAATTAAGCCCTGCATTGGTAATGGAGGTCGCAAAATTGTATGCATGGACTATTGATTTTTTTGGTATTCAAAAAGGAGATTCTTTTAAAGTTATTTATGAAGCTAAATACGTAAACCATCAATTTATTGGAGTAGGTGAAATTAAAGCCTTTTTATTTAATCATAGGAAAAACGATTTCTATTCATTTAGGTATGAAAAAGACTCTATTGATGAATTTGGATATTTCAATGAAAAAGGTGAGAGTATGAAAAAAGCTCTTTTGTCTGCACCGTTAGAATATAAAAGGATATCATCCAAATTTTCTAACAGAAGACTGCATCCAATAACAAGAAAATACCGACCTCACCATGGAGTTGATTATGCTGCACCTACCGGAACAAATGTAGTGGCAACTGGAGATGGAACTGTAATTTTTGCAGCTACATCTGGTGGAGCTGGGAAAATGGTAAAGATTAAGCATTCAGTAGGAAACATCTTAACAAAATACCTTCACCTTTCAAGGTATGGAAAAGGAATTAAAAAAGGAGTATTTGTGAAACAGGGTCAAAAGATAGGTGAAGTTGGCAATACAGGAATGAGTACAGGACCACATTTAGATTATAGAATATACATTAACGGCAAGGCTGTTGACCCTTTAGGCATTGACATACCTACTTTAGATCCTATAACTACAGAAAACATGCAGCAGTTTTTAAAAGTAATTGATCCTATAAAAAAGCAGTTAGACTCAATATCGTTACAATGAATAGTTTTGACCAATATAGATTGGAGGCAAAGAAAGAGGCGAAGAATAAATTAAAAGAGAGAATAAACGTTGTCTCTAAGCTTAGAAAGAAAAAAGGAAAAGAATTAGATTTCATTTTTAGTGATGGGCATGATCAAGCATTTAAAAAAATAGATTGTTTAGATTGTGCCAATTGTTGTAAAACAGTAGGGCCGTTGTTTACATCAAAAGACATTACAAGAATAAGTAAAAACTTTAAGCTATCTCCAGGAGACTTCACTGAAAAGTATTTAAGAATTGATGAAGACAATGACTATGTTCTAAAGACCTTGCCGTGTCCATTTCTCTCTTCAGATAATTATTGCAATATATATTCAATTCGCCCAAAAGCATGTAAAGATTATCCTCTAACAGATTTAAGAGATCAAAAAAAGCTACTTAAACTCCATCTTGAAAATACAAAACATTGCCCTGCTGTAAATGAGGTTTTTAATCACATTACTAATAAATTTGGAGTTAAATAGCTTAAATTTATTAAAATGAAAAGAGCGTTGTTTTTGTTGATTAGCTTTTGTTTTATTACAGAGTTCTTTTTGGGGCAAGAAAATGTGAATTGTGGAACAGAGGTTTCTGAATCCGACAAATACGTTATTCAACAATTTATAAGAGAGTTAAAAGAGAATAATTATTCAAAAACACCATTTGATTCCGTTGTCCCAATACAACTTCATATTGTTGGATATTCAAGTGGATCTAGTGCTATTGACTCAACAAGTGTTTTAAATGAAATAAATGATGTTAATTCTTATTATTTTGATGCAGGAATTCAATTTAAGCAGTGTGGGAATATAAATTATGTTAACAATAATGAGTATGCACTTTTTGAAAAAATTAATGATGAAACACTTTGTGATACTGCAGACCTTGTAAATGTTTTGAATATATATTTTGTTCCAAGACTTTATAAGATTTCCAATGGAGACACTGTTAATCTATGTGGCTATGCTTACTTATCTGGAGTTACTAAAAATAGAATAATTATGAAAAACTCATGTGCAACCAACGGAAGTACATTAGCACATGAAATTGGACATTATTTTTCATTATATCATACCCACTCATCTTCTTCTGGTGATGAACTAGTGAATGGTTCAAATTGTTCCACTGCTGGTGATTCGTTCTGCGACACTCCAGCTGATCCAACGCTATCTACCTCCACTGTTACAAACAGTTGTGTTTATATTGGAAATGAACAAGATGTAAATGGCGACTTTTACAATCCAGACGTCACTAACTTTATGTCATATTCAAGGAAAAGTTGTAGAGATTTTTTTTCTGAGCAACAGCTAAGTCAGATGAATGCTTATTTGTTTGCGTACAGAAATTATCTTGTTTGCCCTTTAGACATAGACTCTTCATTTGTTCACGAAACTTTTGATTTTAGTATTTATCCTAACCCTGGAAAGCAATTAATTTATATTAATTCTAATCAAACATCAGTTGGCTTGTTAAATTTAAAGATTCACGATTTAGCAGGAAAATTAATTTTAGACATTTCAGTAAATAATGCATTTGTATTGTCAGTTGAAATGTATAATTATGGCATTTATTTTATCACCCTATCCAATGATGTTGATTTTATAACAAAGAAATTTGTTAAAGCATTATAATTTATTGAGACACAAGATTCTTCTCATATCAACGTTATATTCAGAGTTATACGTTAATAAGTCCTTTTGTTTGATTGAAATATAAAATCTCTTAAAAGTACATTGCGGGTAAATTAGATTTTTAATGTGGTTAAAAAGAACTAAATATATTTTAACAACACTTGGATTGTTGTCTTTTTTAATTTTTTCACTATTTATTGCAATTGCATTTGTTTATGAAAAGGAAATAAAAAAACAAGCGGTTTTAGAGCTGAATTCACATTTAAATTCTAAAGTAGAGGTTGAAGAAATTGAATTGACAGCCTTAGATCAATTCCCTAAAATATCTTTAAAGTTTAAAAATATTTTCATTAAAGATGTTGTTAGTAATAATCAGAATGACACACTTATTTTCAGTGAGAAACTGTATTTAAATTTTGATTTTATTGATGTTTTAAGAGGGAATTATGAAGTGAAAAAAGTAGTTTTTGACAATTCTACAATCAACATTAAAGTTGATGAATCTGGAAATGAAAATTATTTAATTTGGATAAGTGATTCATCTAATAATAATGCAGTTAATTTTTCTTTAGAAGAAGTAGTTTTTAATGATTTAAGCTTTAAATACTTTAATCAAATAAATAATCAAGATTATCACTTTAATTCTTTTAGCATAACACTAAATGGAGATTTTTTTAAAGCTAATTTTTCTTTAGCTGTTAATGGTGATGTAGATGTGGTGAAATTTACATCTAATCATGTTACATATTTAAAAAGTAAAAAAGCTACTCTTGATATAAATTTACAGGTTGACCTTCTGACAAAAAATTATCAATTTACTAATAGCCTGCTTTTTATAGAGGGTATGCCATTTAAAATAAATGGACATTATGTTGTAAATGAAACCGCAACTATTAATTTAAATATTATTGGAAATGAGATTCAAATTGGTCAAATTTTTAGAGTTTTTCCTATTAACACTTTAAAGGTAATTTCTACCTATAAAGCCAAAGGTGTTTTTGAGTTTGAAGCATCTATTGTTGGAGAGTTATCTAATTCAAAAAGCCCTTTTGTTTCAGCAAACTTCGCTATAAATGATGGGAGTGTCACAGAAATAGAATCAGCAACAGAACTAGCTTCAATTTTTTTGTTGGGGAATTATTCTAGTAGAATTAAAAAAGAAAAAGAGCGATTGGTGATTTCCAATTTTAGTGCTGTTATTGGAAGTGAAAAATGTAAAGGGAATATTGAGATTAGTAACTTTAATCACCCCATGATTAATGGAGAATTTAGTGCTAATCTTCCTCTAAGTGAAATTTTAAAGTTTACAACTTCAAATTGGGGAGAAATTGAAGGTAGGCTTAACTCAAATTTGAAGTTTAATTTTAACTACAATAAAAATTTAGAGAATTACAATTTGAAAAAATTAGAAGGCATTTTTGTTTTAAATAATTTTTCTCTAATTAATTCGAAGAAAAATGTTTATTTAAAAAATGTAAAAGGTGAGTTTTATACATCAGGAGAACAATTGTTAGGAAGTAAAATAAAAGGCGAATTAAATGATTCAAAATTAGTAAGCGAATTAAGTATTGTGAATTTTAAAAAGCTACTCACTTTAGAAAATAGTATACCTAAGATTCACGCTCAAGTTCATCTTGATCAGTTGTTGGTTGATCCATTTTTATCAAATGAAAACAACAACGAAACCAATTTGTTTTCTATTCAAGATAGTGTTGATTTAAAAATTTCATTAAATGTTAAAAGGGTAATTTATAATTCTTTTAAAGCTAAAAATTTGAAAGGGCAATTGGATATTAATAATGGTAATTTGTATTTTAATAACATTTCTTTAAATGGAAATAAGGGGGGGTATCAACTTGAGTTAGCAATTTCTAAGCAAGATGAAAGTAATTACATCTTTTTTGTTCAAGGAAATGCTCAAAACATTGCAATTTCAAATTTCTTTTTGGAGTTCGATAATTTTGGGCAACAATACTTAACTGGAGATCATTTAAAAGGTACATCTAATGTGGATTTTAAATTGACTTTACCATTTAAAAATGATTTGTCATATGCAGAAAATGACATTAAAGCATTAGCTAATTTGTCAATTAAAAACGGAGAGCTTATTAATCATGAATCTGTACTTGCGATGGGTGAATTTCTTAATGAAAGTAAGTTAGCTAAAACATTTATTGATGTTGAAAAACTTTCTAAAAGCTTAAAGCACATTTCGTTTTCAGATTTAAAAAATTCAATTGAAATAATCAATGGTAAAATTAAAGTTCCAAAAATGGAAATAAGTTCTAATGTCCTTGATTTTAATTTGTCAGGGGTGCATTTTTTTAACGATTCTATTGATTATAATATAGCTTTTAGGTTAAAAGATTTATTGAGTCGAAAAAACAAAATAATAGAAGGTGTTGAGGTAAAAGACAATTCTGCTGGTAAAATGGTGTTTGTTAGAATGTACGGAACAACAGAAGATCCTGTTTTTGAGTTAGATAGGAAAAGTAAAAAAGAACAATTTCATGAAAAAAAGAAAGAAGAAAAACAAGAGATAAAAGCTGTGCTTAAAGATGAATTTGGTGTCTTTTCTAAAGACTCAACTATTGAAAAAAAGAAAGCTAATGACACAACGGTTTTTGAGCTCGAATGGGAGGAAGAAAAAGAAGAAAACGATGAGTCAAAATTGGAGTTAAAAAAAGAGAAGCCAAAAAAAGAAAAAAAGCTAAATAAATGGCTTAAAAAACTTGGAGTAGAAGAAGAAAAGGAAAAAGAAGTTATTTTCGAAATTGACCAATAAGTTTATTTAGAAGAGTTGTTCATCAGGCCTTCATTTTTGAAAATTATCTCTCCATAATTGGCTTTTCTGAACGGTTTTTTTGTTCTTTTAGAGTAGCTTTTACAAATAATAACGCCTCCCCATTTTCCCCCATGATTATTAGTTATTATTCCACCGTCTATAATCAGTTTTGCTTTTTTAGATAAATAAATATTTGCACCTTTTGCCATTGAAATCATGTTTTTAACGATGAGCTTTCTTCCAGGTTTAATTATAATGTCTCCACTAACAAGAATAGATTTTTCCCAAGTGGTTTTCAAGCGTATTTTAATTTTGTTTGAGGGATTATACTCACCATTAGCTGTAGTCCTAATAATAGCAGTGTCATTAGAATATTGCTGATGAATAAACCCTATTTGTTTGGGCGATAAATAGTTTCGACATTTATTATACCCCATAATGTTATTACTAGTGCTAATAGTGTCGCATGGAATGAACCCAAATTTATCTTTTGGAGGAAGATCATTGAATTGTGGAACATTGGTGTGTCTTAATCCAATGCAGTGGCCTAATTCATGAGCAGTTAATGATGCGGAAGCATAATCACCATTTAAATCTAATTTAGAAAGGTTTAGGTAATAAGGTGAGGGTCCACAACCAAATGCTGGTTGAGTTGAGGTAGCTCCAGTGTAAAATACATGTATTGAGTTTTTATCTGAATTAGCTAGCTTTTCCCAATTGTCTTTCCAGCAATTTTTGTCAATTTTTCTGTAGTAAGTTATGTATCCGTCAATAATGTCATTTTCTAACTTTTCTTTTAAAACGATGTATGTGTCATTTTCAATAGTGTAAAAAGAAGAGGTATGATAGACTCCATCATTTGCATTAGACCCTCCAATTACTAAGCTGTCTCCTCTAGATCGTAGCAAACCTTCCCATTTCCCAACAATTTTAATGGTGTTTTTATTAAAGTCAATAGAATCAATTTCCCATGGTAAGTTGCCATTCATAGCTAAGCCCCTATAAATTCTATCCCATGCAACAGAATCGTAATGCACTATTATCGTGTCTAGACGAAATTTAATTCTAGAATCAGGTACATAGTAAGTTTCACCATTTTCAGGAAGTAATATTGGTTTTTTTAAATTTTTATAAGAGTTATTTACCCATAAATATTGTTGGTTAATAAAGTTCAAATCATTAGCAAGTATATTTTGAGGATTTTCTTTAGTCCTGTAAACTATGTGTAAAGTAGTTTTTAACGTTAAAATTGGGTGTGTTTTTAGGGTTGAAAATTCTTCAGGAATGTAATCTTCAATTAGGTTAAAGTTTTGAGCCGTAAGTGTACTAGAGCAACAGAATGATAAAATAAGAGCAACAAGTAAGTTGGAGATTTTAATCATGGTGAAATAATTTTGACTGTAAATTACAAACATATACCTTAAAAAAGGTATTGTAATGTTTTTAAAGTGCCTTAATTTTACATTTTGTGAAAAACAATTCTGTCATAAATCTTGGTTGTATAACTGCTTTTAGTTTCTTATCTTCTGAAATTGAATTTAAGAAAAAGAAAAAATGTTGTAAAAAATATAAAAAGGACAAACCATGTAAAAAATGTCCTAAAAACCATTCATAATTTAGATTAGAAATTCAATTTCAATATTAACCTTTCTTTATTTTGCCCTTTCATTATTTGTTATAATTGGAGGTTGGTTAGAAATCCCATTATTCATATATGTGTGTAAGCCTTTATTGATGCCGATTTTAGGACTTATACTTTTTTCTAATAAAAATAATTTAAAAAAAACTCGTTTCTATTTAATCGCACTTGCACTATTATTTGCATTTTTTGGAGATGTGTTTTTGATTTTCAACAGTAATTTCTTTCTACAAGGCCTGCTTTCTTTTTTAATTACACATGTAATTTATATTTTAATCTTTTACAATAATCTAGAGTTCAAAAAAAATTTCAAGTTTATTTTTGTCTTATTCGTATTTGTAGCTTATTATTTATTACTAATTCAATTTCTTTCTAGTTATTTAGATGTGCTTCTGATTCCCGTTTGTATATATGGACTTTCACTTGTTGTTATGGGTTTTGGAGCATTTTTAAGAACTCCAAAATACGGTTATGGAAGTGTTTTTGTAGGGGCATTATTTTTTATTTTTTCAGATAGTATTTTAGCTGTAAATCAGTTTGTGTATGATTCAAATTTAAAATTAGCCCAAGTATTTGTTATCATTTTATATGTGATGGCTCAATATTTTATAGTTAAAGGACTACTTGAAAAAAGAAGTGAGGTGTAAATTTTGTAGAAGTAATTTGGACTTTGTAAGAGAAAAATCTAATTTCGCACACCTAAAAAATATTTAATAATAACAAAATGGAATCAATGATTATTTATATGCCAATTGCTGCAGCCCTTGTTGGACTGTTATATATGTTGGTTAAGAAGTCTTGGGTAATGAAACAAGATGCAGGAGATGGAAAGATGAAAGAAATTTCAGACCATATCTATGAAGGAGCTTTAGCTTTCTTGAACGCAGAGTATCGTCTTTTAGCAATATTTGTTCTAGGAGTTAGTATTGCTCTAGCTATAGTATCTTACTTTGTGCCATCTACACATTGGATGATTGTAGTATCGTTTGTTTTCGGAGCTCTATTTTCTGCATTTGCTGGAAATATGGGAATGAAAATAGCTACTAAAACAAATGTAAGAACAACACAAGCAGCAAAAACTAGCTTACCAAATGCATTGAAGGTATCTTTCGGTGGTGGTACAGTTATGGGATTAGGTGTTGCTGGACTTGCTGTTTTAGGATTAACTGCATTTTTTATTCTTTTTTACAACATGTTCATGAATATTGGAGATGCATTCTCTACAGATAAAATGACTGTCGTATTAGAAACATTGGCTGGTTTCTCTTTAGGTGCTGAATCAATTGCATTGTTTGCAAGAGTTGGTGGAGGTATTTATACCAAAGCAGCTGATGTTGGTGCTGACCTTGTGGGTAAAGTTGAAGCTGGTATTCCAGAAGATGATCCACGTAATCCAGCAACTATTGCTGATAATGTTGGTGATAATGTTGGTGATGTTGCAGGAATGGGAGCCGATTTATTTGGATCATACGTTGCTACTGTTTTAGCAGCTATGGTACTAGGGAATTATGTTATTAGAGATAATGGTGCTGTTGAATCATTTAGTGGAATGGGTCCCATCTTATTGCCAATGGCAATTGCAGGTGTTGGAATTATCATTTCAATGATTGGATCAATGTTAGTGAAAATTAAATCGAATGACGCAAAAGAAAAGCAAGTAATGGGAGCATTAAATGTTGGAAACTGGGTTTCTATTGCATTAGTTGCTGTCTCTTGTTATGTGTTGGTTAAATGGATGCTTCCTGAATCAATGACAATGACTTTCTTTGGTGAAGCTGATAAAGACATTTCTTCTTTACGTGTATTTGGTGCTACTATCATTGGATTGATAGTCGGTGCTGTTATTTCATCTGTTACTGAATACTACACAGGATTAGGTAAAAAACCTATTTTAAAAATTGTTCAACAATCATCTACTGGAGCTGGAACTAACATTATTGCTGGTTTAGCTACCGGAATGATTTCTACTTTCCCAACAGTTCTTTTATTTGCTGGTGCAATTTGGGGATCATATGCATTTGCAGGATTCTATGGAGTTGCAATGGCTGCTTCTGCTATGATGGCTACAACAGCTATGCAGTTGGCAATTGACGCATTCGGACCAATTGCAGATAATGCAGGTGGTATTGCTGAGATGAGTGAGCAAGATCCAATTGTTCGTGAAAGAACAGATATATTAGATTCAGTTGGTAATACTACTGCTGCAACAGGAAAAGGATTTGCTATTGCATCTGCTGCATTAACCTCTTTAGCTTTATTTGCAGCATATGTTACATTTACAGGAATTGAAGGTATTAATATCTTTAAAGCTCCAGTATTGGCAATGTTATTTGTTGGTGGAATGGTACCGGTTGTATTTTCTGCTTTAGCAATGAATGCTGTTGGAAAGGCTGCAATGGAAATGGTACAAGAAGTTAGACGTCAGTTTAGAGATATTTCTGGAATTATGGAAGGTACTGGAAAACCAGAATACGATAAGTGTGTTGATATTTCTACGAAAGCTTCATTAAAGCAAATGATGTTGCCAGGGTTGTTAACTATAGGTTTCCCATTAGTTATTGCTTTTGTTCCTCTAGCATTTGGAATGAATAATCTAATGGTTGCTGAAATGTTGGGTGGTTATATGGCTGGAGTTACCGTAAGTGGTGTTCTTTGGGCAATCTTTCAAAACAATGCTGGTGGTGCATGGGATAACGCTAAGAAATCTTTCGAAGCTGGGGTTATGGTTGATGGTGAAATGACTTACAAAGGTTCAGAAGCTCATAAAGCTGCAGTAACTGGTGATACAGTAGGTGATCCTTTTAAAGATACCTCAGGTCCATCGATGAACATTTTAATTAAATTAACTTGTCTAATTGGTTTAGTAATTGCTCCTATTTTGGGTGGAGATGGTCATGCCCATAATGATTCTGAAGCACAAATAGAAATTAGCAGCTCACTTGACTCAAAAATAGATGAAAGTAAAGAAGTTATTTTGACGATTGATGTTAATGAAACTGACAGCTCTTCTAATAGCATAATTAATACTATTGTAGTTGAAAACGGTGATACAATTACAAATTCTTCAGAAACTATTGAAGGACAAGTAAGTGTTGATTCTATAAAAGCTTCTATTTAAATATTTCCCAAATAAATTTTTCTTAATCCGGCCTAAGTGCCGGATTTTTTATGCAGATACATTTATATATTTGCTTAATGAATATTGTCATTGATATAGGAAATACAGCTGCTAAAATTGGTTTTTTTAAAGATGGAGATTTAGTTAAGAAAAATAATGTTTTAATTAATGAGCTTGAAAACTTTATAGGTAATTGTAATTACAGTCAAGGAATAATTTGTTCAGTTAAGACTTATGATAAAGTTCATTCGATTTTAAACAGAAACAAAGCAATTAAACTGTTTAATAATGGGTTAAAGATTCCTGTTAATAATAATTATGTCACTCCAGCTACTTTGGGTTATGATCGATTAGCAAACGCAATTGGAGCGTTTACAATATCGCCTAACAGAAATAATTTAATTATTGATGCAGGTACTTGTTTGAAATTTGATCTGATAAATTCAGAAAACAACTATTTAGGAGGTTCAATTTCTCCTGGTTTGAAAATGAGAGCAAAAGCGTTACATACTTTTACAGACAAATTGCCGTTAGTTGAAGAGTTTAATTCTACCAAACTTATTGGAGATTCAACTTTATCATCTATTCTTTCGGGAATAGTAAATGGGTTAACATCTGAAATTAAAGAAATGATTAATAATTATAAATATAATTATCCAGAATTACAGGTGTTTTTAACTGGTGGTGATTCAGAATTAATTTATCCGATGGTAGATCGCCAAAAAAGTAGCATATTTGCACACGATTATATAACCTTATTAGGTTTAAATAGAATTTTAGAAGAGAATGTATCGTAAACTGGGAACATTATTGTCTGTTTTAACATTAGGTTTAGTCATTATTGGACAAGACTTAAACACATCACCGTATACAAGATTTGGATTAGGAGAACTCACCCCATTGTCTACTGCCCATTATTCCAGTATGGGTGGGATTGGAGTATCCTTTTCTGATTTCTCATTCATAAATGTTTCGAATCCGGCTACATATTCAGCATTTAAGAAAAATAACCCACTTTTTGATTTAGGAATCTCTGCTAAAATTTCCTCTTATAAATCTGAGTTTGACGGGAATGTAAATTCAAGCAGTGGTTCAAATTCTGCTTTAAACAATATGTTAATTGGTTTACCTATTTCAAAAAAAACTGGAATAACCATAGGGATTATGCCTTTCTCTACTATTGGTTATAATATAACTTCTACAGAGCTTTTAGGAACAGATACTCTAAACTATAACTATGCTGGAGATGGAAGTATTAATCGAATTCTAATAGGTATTGGGCATGATTTTGTGAATAGAGGTGACACTACTCGATTTTCTTTAGGTATTAATAGTTCTTATTTATTTGGAACAATTGATAGAAATAATAGTGTAATTTTTCAAGAAAGCTCTTTTTATAACTCAAGAATTCAAAATAGAATGTCTTTAAGTGGATTTTCGTTTGATGCAGGATTACATTATTTTCAAGAAATAAAAGGAAAAGCCGAAAATGACAAATGGTTTTGGCAATTTGGAGCAGCCCAAACTTTTGGTTCTTCTGTTAGCGCTAAAAGAGATTACTATGCATATTCATTTACTTACAATTTTTCTGTTCAAGAAATTCCTAAAGACACCTTAGATTATTTCCAAGATGAAGCTGGAACAGTTTCTTTCCCTGATAAGTTTTCTATTGGAGCTAATATTGGTAGAAACAAACAAGATAAAAATGTTTGGTCTTTAGGTGTTCAATATGCAATTTATAATTGGGATTTATATCAAGAAAATTTTGATGTTGTAGTGAATGATTATCAGTCTTTAGCGCAAATGACTCAGCTTTCTATTGGAGCTAGAGTCACCCCTTCATTGGACTTCTCAAGTAAAAATAAAAACTCATTTCAGAAGTCTACTTATAGCCTAGGTTTTAAATACGGAAATTCATTTATTGTAATTAATGATGAACAACTAACAAACTATGGCATGAATTTTGGAATTTCAATGCCATTAATAAGTTCAAGATCATTATCTAGAATTAATTTAGGATTTGAACTTGGTAAGTTAGGTACAATAGACAATGGATTAATTGAAGATAATTATTTGAAATGTTCCATAGGGTTTAGTCTAGCTCCAGATGCTAGATACGATAGATGGTTTAAGAAAAGAAAATATGATTAATAAGATGAATAAAATAATTTTAATAATATCCCTTTTAGTTTCTAGTTTCATTTCTGCTCAAGATTGTGCGGTTCAAAAACAGCCTAATTGGGGAAGTGATAGTGCAAGCTGCAGAACAAATGTTTCTTTATATACTGAGTTTTTAAAGCAAAAAAACTGGAAAGATGCTTCTAAGTCTTGGTGGAAAGCTCAAGCTTCTTGCCCTCAGTACAAGACCAACCTATATAAGAATGGAACATACATTTATAGAAAAATAGCTTCTGAAAGAGCTAAAGCAAAAGATCCTAATTTAAGTGTTTATGTAGATTCACTTTTCTCTATTTATGATTTATGGATTGAAAATTATGGGAACTGTGATGAGATTAAATTGAAATCTGCTGGAGATATAATGAAATTAATTCCGAGTTTAAAATATGAAGAATCGTATGCTCTATTTCATGAAGTTTATGCCTCAAATCCAGCTTCATTGTCTTATAGCAATGTTAAGTTATTCTTTTATTCAGCTATTTACATGTTCAATAATAAGAAAATAGACTGCGATGCGTTTTTAACTGATTTTGAGCAAATGTCTGATTTATGTGATAACAATATTAAGGCAGGTTTGAAAGTTGAAAAGTTCACAGCTGTTCTTGGGTTTCTAGATCAAAGTATAGCTCCATGTGCATCTTGTGATAAACTAGAAGAAATTTATGCTAAGAAAGTAGCTGCGTCTCCTGAAGATATGTCATTAACAAGAAAAGTATTCGGTATGTTAAGTGCTAAAAAATGTACAGATTCAGATTTTTATTTAAGTTTATTAGACAAGGTTCTTAACGATCCAAATAATCCTCCTACAGATAAAGATTTAATTAACGCTGCTTTAGCCGATTACAAAAGAGGAGATTACACAAAAGCTAAAGATCGTTTTCAAAGAGCATTAACAATTTCGAATGACGAAGTAAATAAACAAAAGTGCTATACAATGCTTTATGATATTGCTTTGAAGAGAAAAAGCTATAAAGAGGCATATAAAATCACCAATTCAATTTCTGATAATTGTGTGGCAAATGAAAAGAAAGCAAGAGCTATTGCCGCTAGCGCAAATTCATGTGGAACTTCTGCGTTAGAGAGAAGTCTTGTTTACTGTTTAGCATTAGATTATGCCGAAAAATCTTGTGGTAAAATAGGTTCTGCCACAGTAAATTCATGGACAGGTTCTTTACTTCCGAAAAAAGATTTAATTATGCTCGATGTTGTTAACGGTTCAGACCAGCAAGTTAACTGTTGGAATACTTCTGTAAAGCTTCGAACAAGAGATTAGTAATGTTTTCCTGTTTAAGAAATCCCACACTATATATTTTTATTTTATTGGCCCATGGCTGTTCTTCTTCTGTGGATCAGATTAAAAACTTATCTTCAGATTACTCAACTCCAGTTGAAGTAACAAATGGTGTTACAATGTACTATTCAGACATGGGTAATTCTAAAATGCGTTTAATTAGTCCTGAAGTTCACAGGTTTGATGATGAAAAAGAAATGACTTTAGAGTGCCCCACAGGAATGGAGCTAACTTTTTATGATTCTTTAGAAAATATCGAATCTGTTCTTATTGCTGACTATGGTAAACTATATACCAAAGATCAATTCATGGTTGTAAAAGAAAACGTAGTCTTTTACAATAAAAATAGAGATACTTTATTCACTGACCTATTAAACATCTATTTTCAAAAGGATAGTATTTATACCAATAGGCCAGTTAAAGTTTCATCAGAAAATGGTGTAATTTTAGGGAATGAATTAGTGGCAAATAGTAATTTTACTTTTTATCGATTATTAAATATTAAAAACAGTCATATTAATTATGAAGAATCAAAAATCATCGATTAACAACATAAGAAAATGGCAAAAGTTCATGGAAAAGGTATGGTTTTACGTGGCAATTTTAGCAACAGCATCCTCTGTAGTTATTGGCTTTGTTGACAAATGGCAAGGTGTATTGTCATATTTTTTATTATCTGGATTAGCATGGGGAGTTTTCTTGATTAAAAGAGGACTTCGAATAAAATTAGATCAATCTGCTAACTAATTAAATAGATTTTATCTTTGTTTCACATGGATGTTGAAATGCTTTTACCTATTTCATTAATTATTATCATTGCGCTAATTTTTTCTGCTTTTTTCTCAGGCATGGAAATTGCTTTCATTTCAGCAAATCGATTAAAAATTGAGCTAGACAATAAAACAGGAGGTTATAAAGCTAAACTCTTAGCTTACTTTGCTAAAAAACCTGAATGGTTTATCGGATCAATGTTATTGGGAAATAACATCTCGATGGTGGTCTATTCATGGTTTATGGGATTTATTCTTAAACCATTGATTGAAGATTTGTTTCTAAAGATAAGTTGGATGGATTCAGCGGCATTAGTTCTTTTCGTTCAAACGTTAATTTCTACAATATTCATTTTAATATTTGCAGAATTTCTTCCTAAAGCATTATTCAGAATGAATCCAAACGGAACACTTAGCTTTTTGGCTGTACCGTTAATATTAATTTACAGTATTCTTTGGTTGCCTACAATTATAGTCATTGGAATTGCTGAGGGCCTGATGTTCTTTTTTATTAAAGACAAACTAAATAAAAATGATAAAGTTGCATTTGAAAAAATAGATTTAGATAATTATTTAGATGAGTTAACAAAAGAAATTGTTGATGTGAAAGAGCTTGAAAATGAAGTTAAAATTTTTCATAATGCTTTAGGATTTTCTGAAGTAATTGCGCGTGATTGTATGATTCCAAGAAATGAAATCGTTGCATTCGAAATAGAAGAAAATATTTCAGAATTAAAAAATAAATTTATCGAAACTGGATTATCTAAAATATTGATTTATAGAGACAATATTGACAATATAATCGGTTTTGTTCATTGTCTAGAGCTTTTTAAAAAACCTGAGCATATAAAATCTATTCTTCTTCCAATTAGTATAATACCTGAGAGTATTACGGCCAATAAAATTTTAGAAGAGTTTATTAAAAAAAACAGAAGTATTGCAATTGTAGTTGATGAATTTGGTGGGACGTCAGGAATGGTAACCATGGAGGATGTGATTGAAGAAATCTTTGGGGAAATTGATGATGAACACGATCAGAAAGATGAAGATCATCGTCAAATTTCTGAATTTGAATTTGAATTTTCCGGCAGAACTGAAATAGATTTTATCAATGAAAAATACAGATTAGAAATTCCGGAAAAAGAAGAGTATGAAACCATTGGCGGGTTAATAATTCATTACAAGGAAACAATTCCAAAAAAAGGCGATTTAATTTCTATTGGAAAGTATAAAATTTTAATAAAAGAAGTTTCAGAAACTAGGATTGAATGGGTTACTTTTCTTATAGTAAATTCTATTAGTAAGTAATTTAATTGAAATAAGATTTAAAGTGTCTTTTAATTATAAATGCAGTTGGTAAATATGATGATATGATTCCAACAAAAATTAAAATAAATAAAACAGCTAAAAGATCCCATAATTCTACAACAACAGGCCAGTGATCAATCACAGAGTTTTCCAATTTAATTATTTTAAATTTAGCTTGAACTAAACAAAGCAAGGCTCCTACAGACAAGCCTAACCCACCTCCAAGAATATTAATATAAAATCCTTCTCTGAAAAAAATTGACTTTATCAATTTAGGTGTAGCGCCAAGTGAAATAAGAGTAGAAATATCCTTTTTTTTGTCCAATATCAGCATTGTTAGAGATGCAATGATGTTAAACGTAGATAGAATGAATATAAATATTAAGATCATAAACACCATCCATTTCTCTGCTGCATTTGTTTTGTAAATAAGCTCATTTTTTTCATATTGGGTCTCAAAATTATAGTTGTCACCTAAAACAGTTGCTAATTTGTTTTTAAATGAAAGTGGGTTTATTTCTGAATTAAGCTCAATTTCAATAGAGTTAATTTCATTTTCATAGTTTAAAAGATTTCTAGCAAAATCAATTGGAACAATTAAGTACTTTTCGTCAAATTCAGGGGTAATATTAAAAACTCCAGTGACATTGATTTTTGCAGGTTTAAAAACACTTTTATTTGTTCTAGATATTTTTTCTTCTCTTAATAATCCGTAAATAATTACTTCATTGTTGAATCTACTATCAGAAGATACTTGAATTTGGTTTTGTAAACCTACTCCTATAATTGAATTATGAAAGCTGTTTTGCCAAAGTTTGCAATTACCTTCAATAATAGATGATTCAAGTTTGGAAATCTTGACGTAAGGTTTTTCAACGCCTTTCATAATAGCGGTAGTCCACTTGTCGCCATGTTTAATCATGGTTACTTCTTCAATAATGTTGGAATAGTTTTTTATTTCAGAACAAGAGTTAAGAGCATTAATAATGGTATCAGTTTCATAGAATGTTTTGCCGATTTTTGGAGAAATTACAATATCTGCTTCGTGTTTGCTGTAAATATTCTCGACAAGTTTCTCAATACCATTAAAACCACTTAGCACAATTATCATAGCTGTAGAGCTTACAAAAACTCCGATAATAGAAATCAAAGAGATTATGTTTATAATACTTTTAGATTTCTTAGAAAAAAGATATCGTTTGGCTATAAAGTTTGGAAAGTTCACAATGACTTCTAAAGTAGGTATTGTAATTTGAAATCTAATTTAAGATCTTAATTTTTTTTCCAAAAAGAAGTTTTATTGCGCCTTTAAGTTCCAATATTGTTAGTTGACTTTGTAATTCGTGGCTATTCATAGATAGTAAAGTTGATATTTCATCAGTATTGTAATTCGGATAGCTTATTATTTTATGCATTACTTTTTCTTCAGTTTTGCTAAGTCCTTCTGGAACTGTAACAACTTGGTTCGTCACCGCTTTCTTTCTAAGTTCCATCAGTTTTATTATTTCAGATGCGGAGTTAATTAACAACGCTTCATTATTGCTTATTAATTTATTACACCCCATAGAGTTTGCTGAATCGATTTTTCCCGGAATAGCAAAAACATCTTTGTTGTAAGAGTTGGCAATTCTTGCAGTAATTAAACTTCCTCCTTTTTCTTTCGATTCTACCACTAAAGTTGCGTCTGCTATTCCAGCAATAATTCTATTTCTTTTAGGAAAATTAAATTTTGTTGGAGTTGTATTGGGTTCAAATTCACTAATTAATGTGCCATTTTCTTTAATCAAGTTAAACATGTCTAAATGATATTTTGGGTATATGTGATTGTGTCCATGACCTAAGACAGCATATGTGTTCAAATTATTTTTTATTGCATTGTAATGAGCCGAATAGTCTATTCCTTTTGCTAAACCACTAACTACAGTTACATTGAAATTTTTCAAGCTGGCACATATTTCTTTTACCAATTTAAGTCCATATTCGGTGCAATTTCGTGTTCCAACAATTGAAATTAATGGTGAACTATTAAACGTGTTTTTCCCAGAGTGAAAAATTAACTGAGGAGCATCATGGCATTGTTTTAATTGCTTTGGATAGCTGTTATCATAGTAAGAACAAATTTTAATGTTTTTTAATTCACACTCTAAATATGTGTTTTCAGCATTTATCAATTCTTTTTTAGCCAGTTGAATTTTCCTATATATTTCTAGACCTCTTTTTTCATATTTAGCACTAAATATTCTTATACCTTCCTTAAATAGCTGTTCGGTTCCATTAAAATCTGACATTAGTTTTCTGCAATTATAAGGTCCCAATCCTTTTATTTTTAAAAGGGCAATTTGTTGTATTATGTCTGTCATGTTTTTTTCGAAAGAAATAAAATAGAAACATAATTTATTTACGCTTAGGTACAAGGGTTTATTAAAATTATGTATATTCGCAGAGATTTAAATAGAAAGAAAAAATAAGAGGGGACGAAAGTCCCCTCTTTTTGTGTCAATGATAAGTAAGAAGAAAGTTATAGAATTAGCTCAGGAACGAATAGAAGAGCTTGATAATGGTTGTTATTTAGTTGATGTTTTAATTAGTCCAAAAAATTCAATTGTAGTTGAAATTGATGGTATTAAAAACAGCGTCTCTGTTAACGATTGTATTTCTGTTAGTAGAAACATTGAACACAATTTAGATCGTGAGGAAGCAGACTTTGAATTAAAAGTAAGCTCGCCAGGTTTAGATCAGCCTTTTAAGGTGAGACAGCAATATGAAAAAAACATAGGAAGATCTGTTAAGGTTATCCTTAATTCTCATGGAAGTCAAGAAGGAGTATTGAAAAGTGTTTCTGAAAAGACAATTATTTTAGAATGGGAGGAAAAAGAGCGTGTTGAAGGAAGAAAAAAACAAGTATTGGTTTCCAAAACAAGGGAAATTGAATTTGAAGATATAAAAGAAACAAAAGTAGTAATTACATTTAAATAATAATTTAATATGAATGCAGTAGATTTAATAGAATCGTTTTCTGAATTTAAGGAAATGAAAAATATTGACAGAGGTACAATGATGAGAATTGTTGAAGACGTTTTTCGTTCTACTTTAAAGAAAAAATATGGAACTGATGAAAATGTTGATGTCATAGTTAACCCTGATAAAGGAGATTTAGAAATATGGCTAAATAGAGAAATTGTTCCAGATAATGAAGTTGAAGATGAAGCCATTCAGATTGCACTTACTGAAGCGTTAAAAATAGAACCAGATTTTGAAGTTGGAGAAGAGGTCTCTCAAGAAATAAAAGTGAAAGATTTTGGAAGAAGAAATATTCTGTCTTTGAAACAAAACCTTCAAGCTAGATTAATGGAGCTTGAAAAAGACAATGTTTACAACAAATACAAAGAAAGAGTTGGAGACATTATCACTGGTGAGGTTTACCAAATATGGAAAAGAGAGATTTTAATTTTAGATGATGATGGAAATGAGTTAATCATGCCTAAATCTGAACAAATTCCTTCTGATTATTTCAGAAAAGGGGACACTATAAGAGCAGTTGTTTCTAAAGTTGATTTAAGAAATAATAATCCAATTATTGTTCTTTCTAGAACGGCTCCTGAATTTTTAGAAAGATTATTTGAATTAGAAGTTCCCGAAGTATTTGATGGTTTGATTACCATTAAAAAAATAGTGAGAGAGCCCGGAGAAAGAGCAAAAGTAGCTGTAGAATCTTACGATGATAGAATCGATCCTGTTGGAGCTTGTGTAGGAATGAAAGGCTCAAGAATTCATGGTATTGTTAGAGAATTAAGAAATGAGAATATTGATGTTATTAACTGGACAGCTAATTCTCAATTACTTATCCAAAGAGCTCTTAGTCCTGCAAAAATCACCAATATGGTGATTAAAGACGATTCTAGGGTTGAAGTGTTTTTAAAACCAGATCAAGTTTCACTTGCTATTGGTAAAGGAGGGCATAATATTAAATTAGCTTCTAAGCTTACTGAATATGAAATTGATGTTTATAGAGAAGGTTCTGAAGATATTGATGATGTAGATTTAGATGAATTTGTTGACGAAATTGATGGTTGGATTTTAGATGAGTTAAAATCTATCGGATGTGATTCAGCTAGAAGTGTTCTTGAAATCTCTAAAACGGATTTAGTGAAAAGAACAGATTTGGAAACTGAAACTATTGACGAGGTATTAAAAATATTAAAATCGGAATTTGAGTAAAAATGATTTTTTTCATTTTTTCATTTAAAAATTAATAATGGCTGGAGTAAAAAGACTAAGCAAGGTTGCGAAAGAGTTAAATGTTGGAATTTCAACAATAGTTGATCACCTTAATTCTATTGGTGAAGATATTGGTTCTAATCCTAATACTAAAATTGGTGAGGATCTATACCTGATTCTTCTTAAAGAATTTCAAAGTGAAAAGTTTGAGAAAGAAAAAGCCAATGAGATTCAGATGGAGCGTGATGAAATGAAAGTCATTTCTATTAAAAGAGAACAAGAGGAATCCAAGGTTAAGGTTGAGCCAAAGCCAGAAGTTGTTGCCCCTCCAAAGGTGATTAAAGCTTCAGCAGAGAAATTAACAGGGCCATCAGTTCTAGGTAAAATTGACATTAACCCTGTTAAAAAGGAGAAAAAAGAAGAAGTCAAAGAACCTGTTCAAGAAGTTGAAAAACCTGTAGAAAAGAAAATAGAAGCTCCTGAAGAAAAGCTTGATAAAAAAGATTCAAATCCTGAAGTTTCCGATAAGAATGAAGTTGTTACAATAAAAGCTGAAGCTAAGAAATTGTCAGGGCCAACAGTGTTAGGTAAAATAGAATTACCAAAGGAAAAAGTAAAGACTCCAGCTAAAAAGTCAGATGCTGATGATCCAAATAAGCGAAAGCGTAAAAGGATTAAGAAAGTAAATGTAGAAAAGGCAGGTAAAAAAGCTATTCAGGAGCATAGAACTTCAAAAAAGAATCAAAAGGCAGAAGTTTCTGAAGATGAAATTCAAAAAGAAATTAGAGACACACTAGCTAGACTTAGTAATAAAGGGAAGTCTAAGGGTTCAAAGAATAGAAGAGAGAAAAGACAAGCTGTTTCTGAAAGAATTGAAGAAGAAAACATTAAAGCAGAACAAGATAAAAACACATTAAAACTTACAGAATTCGTTACCGTTTCAGAGTTAGGAAACATGATGGATAAATCACCAAATGATGTTATCGGAACTCTTATGTCAATTGGAATTTTCGCATCTATTAATCAGCGTCTTGATGCTGAAACTCTAACCATGGTAGCTGAAGAATATGGTTTTGAGGTTGAATTTGTTAGTTCTGATCTTACCGACTCTGTTATCGAAGATGAACAAAATCCTGAAGAAATGATTGCTAGGCCCCCAATTGTTACTGTTATGGGGCATGTAGATCACGGTAAGACGTCTTTATTAGATTACATAAGAAAAGCAGAAGTTACAGCAGGTGAAGCAGGAGGAATTACTCAGCATATTGGTGCTTATTCTGTTTCTCATGATGATAAACAAATTACTTTTTTAGATACACCAGGTCACGAAGCTTTTACCGCAATGCGTGCTCGTGGAGCTCAGGTAACAGATGTCGCAATCATTATTATTGCAGCAGATGACCGAGTAATGCCTCAAACAAAAGAAGCAATTAACCACGCTCAAGCAGCTGGTGTTCCTATGGTTTTCGCATTAAATAAATGTGATAGGCCAAGTGCTAATCCAGACAAGCTTAAAGAGGAATTGTCGGCAATGAACATTTTGGTTGAAGATTGGGGCGGTAAATATCAATGCCAAGAGATTTCTGCAAAATCAGGAGATGGTATTGAAGAATTATTAGAAAAAGTATTGCTTGAGGCAGAATTATTAGAGCTACAAGCAGACCCAACAGTTAAGGCCGTTGGAACAGTGATTGAAGCTTCTTTGGATAAAGGAAGAGGTTATGTTACAACATTACTTGTTCAATATGGAAATTTAAGAGTAGGAGACTCTCTTTTAGCGGGTAAAGAGTTTGGTAAAATTAAAGCCCTTCATGATGAATATGGTCGTCCAGTCAATGAAGCTGGTCCCTCAAAACCAGTTTCAGTTTTGGGAATGAATGGAGCTGCAAGCGCAGGAGATTCATTTAATGTAATGAAAGACGAAAGAGAGATTAAGCAAATCGCTTCTAAACGTCAACAACTTCAAAGAGAACAAGGCTTAAGAACAACTAAACACATTACACTTGATGAGATTGGTCGTAGAATTGCCCTGGGTGATTTTCAAGAGCTTAACATCATTGTTAAGGGTGATGTTGATGGTTCAATTGAAGCGCTTTCAGATTCATTGTTGAAACTATCTCATGAGTCTATTCAAATAAATGTTATTCATAAAGGAGTTGGTCAAATAACAGAGTCAGATATTCTTTTAGCATCAGCATCTGATGCAATTGTAATTGGATTTCAAGTAAGACCTTCTGCTGGTGCAAGAAAGATTGCAGAAAAAGAAGAAATTGACATTAGACTTTATTCTGTTATTTATAAGGCTATTGATGAGATTAAAGAAGCCATGGAAGGCATGCTTTCTCCAGATTTCAAAGAAGAAATAGTAGGTACTGCTGAAATAAGAGAAACCTTTAAAATAACTAAAGTGGGTACAATTGCTGGGTGTTATGTTACAGAAGGGAAAATAAACAGAAATAATAATGTTCGAATTATTCGTGATGGGATAGTTGTTTATACAGGCGCTTTAGGGTCTCTTAAAAGATTCAAAGACGATGTTAAGGAAGTTGCGAAAAATTATGAATGTGGATTGAACATTGATAAGTATAACGATATCAAAGTTGGAGATGTTGTAGAGGCGTTTGAAGAAGTTGAGGTTGCTAAAAAGCTTTAATCTTTTTTATTCTTTTCTTTAGCAGGTAAAAAGTACCTTAAATCTAAGGTTAAGTAATTGCCATTTAGAAAAACAGGATCAAAATTTACGCTATTATTATTCTCGTAATAATATTTTAGACGAGTTGCTGTAATCTCATTAAATGGGGTGTTTAATGAAGCTCCTAAATAGAAATATCCTTTTTCTTTAGTTCTATATTCTAAGCCTAGATTTGAGTGGAAGGAAAAGTTTACCCATCTCGCCCTTTCAGAATAATGGTCAATAAAAAAGTTCTCTCCTTTACTGGCAACATCAGATGCGTAAAAGTTTATTCCAAGTCCAACAGAGGCATTCATGTATAATTGCTTGTCTAATCTTATGTAGATTAGCCCTTGAACGGGAATTTCATAGCTAACAAACCCAAAGTCAGCATTGTCTTGAGAATTTTCAAAATTAGAACTTCCTATTAAGTCGTAATTTCTTTCTGTATAATTTATTCCGGTTTCTATAGAAAATGATTTTGTAAAACCGTGTCTAATTACCATTCCAAAACAATAACCTAGTTTTGATGAAACTTCTATTGATGCCGTATCCTCAATTGAAACAGAAATAGGTCCTGCCCCGAAATAACTAATGGGGATAATTGGTTTTACTTGTATTCCAATTGTCGTAATTCCTTGTTGAGCAATAGAGTTTGTTGATAAACAAATAATTAAATAAGAGGTGAAAACAAATTTGAAAAGGCTGTTTAATTTTAGTTCAAGCATATTTTTAGTAAACGAAATATCAAATTAAATGTTATTGATTCATTATATATGAAATTAATACAATCAATAATATAAAGATTCCTAGTCCAACTATTAAATATTTTAATTTATTATTTACAAATAATGGTTTTCTAAATTTCCCTAGAGTTGTATAATTTAATTTCCCAACAATAGTGAGATCTGTTTTTCTTATTCCAAATAAATAAACGGTTCCTTTACGGGTTTCTTCTTTTCCACACTCATATTTTATTTCGTTTGTTTTTAATTGTTTTTCAAAAAAAGAGGACTCTTCTTCAGAATAAAAGAAAAAAACTTTGTATGCTTTATTTGTTGGGTGTTCTTTATGATTAGTAACCTGTAAGAACCCTTCATTCATGTCGTCTAATGCCATTCTATTAATTTATCCATTCAGTAACATACTCAATAGGTTTTCTTTGGCCAGAAGGCCAAGTTTCATTGGTGTATCCAAAATATAAAAGACCTAAGCATTTATCATCTTCTTCAAGATGGAAAAAATCTTTCATTTCTGGCTTATCGAGTAATTTTGGTGTAGACCAGAATGAGCCAATTCCGTAAGCTGTAGCTGTTAACATCATGTTTTGTACAGCACAAGCAACAGCTTCAATTTCTTCAATTTCAGGAATCTTTTTTGTGGCATCTCTTTTCATACATACAGCTACTACAACAGATGAAATTAGAGGTCTATTTTTTATTTTTTTGTATTTAACTTCATTAAAAGAGTCACCTAAATAATTCTCTTTATATGTTTCGCCTAATTGATCGCTTAATGATAGTCTTCCATCATTTTGAAAGACTTTGAATCGCCAGGGTTGTGTTTTGCCGTGAGTTGGAGCCCATATAGCGGAAGATAATAACTTTTCAATCACTTCCTTTTGAACAACTCTACCAGTAAAATTTTCCGGATAAATCGTTCTTCTGTTTTTAATAACTTCAACGATTTCACTTAAATTATATTTCATTTTAGAGCAACTATTATTTTCACCACAAAATTATAAAATGATACCTTTGTTTTACAAGATTAATTAACCGAATGGAAAAGATTACAGCTATTATACCAACTTTCAATGAACAGCATAACATTGGATCAGCTATAGATTCTGTTTCTTGGGCAGATGAGATCATTGTTGTTGATTCGTTTAGCACAGATGAAACTGTGAAAATTGCCAAGGATAAGGGAGTGCGATTATTACAGAGAGAATATGGCAATTCAGCTGCTCAAAAAAATTGGACTATTCCTCAAGCTAAATACAATTGGGTTTTTCTTTTAGATGCTGATGAAAGAGTAACAGAAAATTTGAAAATTGAGATTGAAGAGCTTTTAAAAATAGATATAAAAGAAGAAGCATATTGGATAAAAAGAGATAATTTTTTTATGCAAAAGAAAATTAGATTTTCTGGTTGGCAGGGAGATAAAGTAATACGATTATTTAAAAGAGATAAATGTAGATATGAGCAAAAACACGTTCATGCAGAAATAATATGTGATGGCAATGTTGGTTCATTAAAAAGTAGCTTGTCTCATTATACATTTAAAGACATTTCACATTATCTAGAAAAATGGGATAGGTATTCAACCTGGAGTGCAAAAGATCATTTCGAAAAAGGACAAAGGCCAACTTTGTTCCACTTTATTTTTAAACCTGCGTTTAGATTTTTTAGAGACTTTGTTATTAGATTAGGTTTTTTGGATGGAATAACTGGTTTAATAGTATGCTCCTTATCAAGTATGGGTATTTTTATGAGATACGTTAAATTAAAACAGATTCTTCAAAATAAAATGTAATTACCATTTTGCATCTGGATATAAAAGTGGAATATGTTGCATTTCTGCAAGTAAGAACCCTAAATATTCGGTATGGAAACCAAATTTACCATACGCTAATGAATGTTTTTCTATAGTTGGTTTTTCGAGTCCAGCCAACGAAAAAACTTCTTTTATTTTATTTTCCCAATCTTTTTTAAGAGAAGAAGAATCGACACCAATTCCTTGATTTGCTAAATCTTTTTCAATTTCATCTGTTTCAAACAATTCATCTGTAAACATCCATAAATCATTAAAAGCTGTTTGAATTCTTTTGTGACTCTCATCTGTTCCTTGACCCAAGCGAACAATCCAGTCAGAGCTTCTGTTAAGATGATATGTAATTTCTTTTATTGCTTTTGCTGAAATTCCTGCTATAATTGTGTCTTTACTTGAGCACAGTTTTTTAAAAAGATAAAAATTATAGGTGTCCATTAGAAATTGACGAGCCATTATAAATGCATAGTCTATGTTAGGGATTTCTGTGAGATGAACACATCTATATTCTTTTTCTTTTCTTTTAAAAGCTAAATCATCTTCTGTTGTGCCTGCTCCTTTAATATCTGCGGCATATTTTAGGAAACTCTCTGCTTGCCCTAGTAAATCTAATCCAACATTTGTAATTGCTAGATCTTCTTCTAACTGAGGACCGGCACTGCAGTATTCAGCAATTCTGTGACTCAGAATTAATCCATTATCTCCTAATCTTAAACAGTATGTAAACAGGTTATTATTCATTTTCTAAATGTGTTTAATACCATCTGGTATTTCATAAAAAGTGGGATGTCTGTAAATTTTGTCATCTGAAGGATCGAAAAATGACTCTGCATCAGCTGCCTGACTAGAAATGATTTCTTCTGCTTTCACAATCCAAATGCCGACACCTTCTTGTCTTCTTGTGTAAAGATCTCTAGCAGACTTCATAGCCATTTCTTTGTCGTAGGCATGTAAACTTCCAACATGTTTATGTGGTCTACCAGCTTTAGGCTGAATGAAAACTTCCCACAAATCTCCTTGATTATCTTTACTCATAATTTAAAAATTAGGCAATTTTAGATTTTAATTTTTGTTTTTCTTGAAAAGCAATAGCGGCTTCTCTTACCCATGCACCATCATTATGTGCTTTAGTATGGTGAGCTAATCTTGCTTTATTACCTGGACCATTTCCTTTGACTACATTCCAGAATTCATCCCAGTCAATTGGGCTATAATCATAGTGATTTGTTTTATCGTTCCAGCTCAAATTTTCATCAGGAAATGTTAGTCCTAAATGTTCTCCTTGATGAATGGTTTTATCTATGTAGCGTTGTCTTAATTCATCATTTGACTCTCTTTTAATTTTCCATTTTAAAGATTGATTGGAGTGAGCACTATCTGCATCGTGAGGACCAAACATCATAATAGATGGCCACCACCACCTATCTAAGGCATCTTGAGCCATTTGTTTTTGCTCTTTTGTGCCATTGGCTAAATTGACTATTATTTCATAGCCTTGTCTTTGATGAAAACTTTCTTCTTTACATATTTTAACCATTGCTCTAGAATAGGGTCCGTAAGATGTTCCTTGTAATGATACTTGATTTACAATAGCAGCACCATCTACAAGCCAACCAATTGCTCCTATATCTGCCCAAGACAATGTTGGGTAGTTGAACACGCTTGAATATTTTGCAACCCCATCATGTAACCATTTGAGAAATTGTTCTCGCTTCACACCAAGAGTTTCTGCAGCACAATAAAGATAAAGTCCGTGTCCTGCTTCATCTTGAATTTTAGCCATTAAAATTTTTTTACTTCTTAAGCTTGGAGCCCTTGTGAGCCAATTCCCTTCGGGCTGCATACCAATAATTTCAGAATGAGCATGTTGAGAAATTTGTCTGATTAAGTTTTGACGATATTTATCTGGCATCCAATCTTTAGGCTCAATTTTAACATCAGCATCTATCTTGGCTTGAAATTCTTCTAATTTTTTTGAGTCCTCCATCATGTTTAAATTTTAACGCCCTCTAATTTAGTGAGTATTTTATGATTCTCTAGATTTTGTTTACCCCAATCTTTTAATTCTTCATTTGTCCACAAGTCTGGAAAAAACACTCTTCTTTGATATTGAGGATGCATGTATTTCTTCCAATCACTTCCTCCGGTTGCTTCGGCAGAATTTTTACCGCTATCTAAATACTTTGCAGCAGCATTGAAATGTTCCATTACCCACAATACATTTACTGTATGATCATAATGTCTCATCGAATTAATTAAGTTCAAGTCTTTTCTTTCTTCTTCAGGTAGGTTTTTAAAAATTGACCACAGATTTTTAGTGTTGTAATCTTTCATAAAACGAATGAAAGTATCCATGTATTTTTCTTCAAATAAGTTGATTAAGGTTGATTTCTCTCCTGTTTGATGATTTTTCCCAGCAGCTTGCCAATAAAGATGATCAAATGCATGCTTAAATGGAGTGTTTCTATTGATAGAGTCTCTAAATCTAAAATCGATTAGATTAATTAGCTCTGTGCTTCCAAATTCAATCATTCTATACTGAGCGCTTTGAAAGCCACTAGCTGGAGCTAATGTATTTCTGAACTTCATGTATTGCTCAACTTCCATTCCATCGCCCATTATTTTAAAAGAACCAGAAAGCAAGTCGAAATACCGACTTATACGGTCTAATCTGGAGCTAAAAAATGTAGCATTTAAGTTTTTATGGAAGGCTACTTGTTCAATTTCCCATAGAATCATTTTAAAAAGCAGCTCGTTAATCTGATGATACATTATAAAAATAAGCTCATCTGGAAGGTTTGTCCGTTGAGTTTGAAGATTTAATAAAGGTTCTGTTTGAATGTAATCCCAATAATTCATTGGCTTACTGTGTAACATTCCTTCAAAATGTGTTTTAGGATTTTGCCCCTCACTTTCAAGTTTAGTAATTATTTCTTCAATTAATTTATCCATTTATAATGTTCCTCTTTTTTCCTGTTCTCTCTCAATAGATTCAAATAATGCTTTGAAATTTCCCGCTCCAAAACCTCTAGCACCCATCCTTTGAATAATTTCAAAGAAAAGTGTTGGTCGGTCTTCAACTGGTTTTGTAAAGATTTGTAATAAATAACCCTCTTCATCTGCATCTATCATTATACCCAATCCTTTAAGAACCTCAATGTCTTCAATTAATTTATGGTTATGCTCTTCTAATCGAATTGGAACAGATTTGTAATACTCGTCTGGTGGAGTGCTTAAAAACTCTATGCCTCTTTTTCTCATTTCAGTTATGGTTCCTATAATATCATTTGTTGCCACAGCAATGTGTTGTACACCTGACCCTTCGTAAAAGTCAAGATATTCTTCAATTTGAGAACGTTTTTTTCCTTCTGCGGGTTCGTTAATTGGGAATTTAATTCTACCATTTCCATTACTCATTACTTTACTCATTAGAGCAGAATATTCTGTATGAATTTGTTTGTCATCAAAAGATAAAAAGTTTACGAATCCCATTACATCTTCATACCATTTTACCCAGGTATTCATTTCTCCCCAGCCTACATTCCCAACCATGTGGTCAATGTATTTTAACCCAACTGAAGATGGGTTGTAATCAGATTCCCATTTTTTAAAACCTGGTAAAAAATCACCATTATAATTTTTACGTTCAACAAACATATGT
>JAQWSL010000093.1 GCA_029243225.1 Flavobacteriales bacterium | reverse complement strand
TTTGAAGGGGGTTTCTAAAAGTCAAATTAGAACGAAGTCATTAGGAGCAACAAGTTTTGTTAACAATTGCTATCAAGCCGATTTATGTTCAGAAGAAGAGCATAGCTTAAATAGAAGAGCTGAATTCCAGTTTTTCCCTCTCAAGCAATAATTTTTTATTTGAGTTTTAAGTAGTTGTTGTTTAATTAAAATTAAGTCGAGGAAAACAATATCTTTGCCAAAATTTTTTTTATGTCTCAAAAAAACGTTCGAGTTAGATTTGCTCCCAGCCCAACTGGACCTCTACATATGGGAGGCATTAGAACAGCACTTTATAATTATTTGTTTGCAAAAAAAAACAAAGGCGATTTTATTCTTAGAATAGAAGATACCGATCAAGGGCGATATGTTCCGGGTGCTGAAAAATACATTATAGACGCATTAAACTGGTGCGGATTAGTTCCAGATGAAAGCCCAGTAAGCCCTGGAGATTTTGGTCCATATAGACAATCTGAAAGAAAGCAGATGTACAGGCAATACGCAGATATGCTTATTGAAAAAGGATTTGCATATTATGCTTTTGATACTCCTGAAGATTTAGAAAACATGAGAGATTTAGCTAAAAAAGCTAAAATGCCTAATTGGCAATACAATGTCATTTCTAGAACTTCAATGAAAAATTCTCTTACGCTTTCTGCTGATGAGACAGAAAAAATACTGGCAAATGGTGATCCTTTCACAATAAGAATTAAAATGCCAAGAAATGAAGATGTTCGCTTTTATGATGAAATTAGAGGTTGGGTAATTGTCAACACTAATAATATGGATGATAAAGTCATTTTTAAAGGTGATGGCATGCCAACATATCATTTAGCAAACGTTGTTGATGATTACAGCATGAAAATTTCACATGTTATTAGAGGTGAAGAATGGTTACCTTCTGCGCCATTACATGTTTTATTATATAAATATTTAGGATGGGAAGAAGTAATGCCCAAATTTGCTCATCTTCCATTAATTTTAAAACCAGATGGAAATGGAAAGTTAAGCAAAAGGGACGGAGATAGGCTTGGATTTCCTGTATTCCCTTTAGAGTGGACAGATCCCGAAACCAAAGAAGTTTCTTCTGGTTATAAAGAAAAAGGATATTTTAAAGATGCATTCATAAACATGCTGGCTTTTTTAGGATGGAATCCAGGAGATTCTCGAGAAATATTTTCTTTACCAGAACTAATTGCCGCTTTTTCACTAGAAAGAGTTGGTAAAAGTGGAGCGAAATTTGACCCTGATAAAACAAAATGGTTTAATCAACAATATTTACGATCAAAATCAAATAATGAACTAGCTGAATTGTTACAGCCTAAAACTTCGCATGATGTGAGTTTGGAGTATTTGGAAGGTGTAGCAGGCCTCATGAAAGAAAGAGCTTCTTTTGTTGAAGAGCTTCTTTTAGACGACTATTTCTTTACTGCACCAAAAGAATATGATGCGAAAACCTTAAGAAAAAAATGGAAGCCTGCAACTGCTACTAACATGGAGCTTTTAAAAACAGCTTTAATGACAATTTCTGACTTTAAAGCTGAAAAAATTGAAAGTGTTTTTAAAGATTTTCTGCTTAAAAACGAACTTGGAATGGGAGCAGCTTTACCAAATTTCCGATTATTAGTTACCGGTAAAGGTATGGGCCCATCAATGTTTGAAACAGCAGCCCTATTGGGGAAAGATGAGGTTTTAAAACGCTTTGAAAATGGGATACAATCCATAGAAAACATTAAAGCTAAACTAGCAACATGAATGTAATTCAAGTACATGGCATTAGATGCTACTCTCTACATGGCTGTTTAAAAGAAGAAACCAAAATTGGTGGCACTTTTGAAGTAAACATAGACGTAATTTGTGATTTTTCTAAATCTGCTCAAACAGATGCTTTAGCTGACACCATTGACTATGTTAGAATAAATAAGATTGTAGAACAAGAAATGGATATTCCATCAAAATTAATTGAAAGTGTTGCCTACCGAATATTGGCTAAATTAAAAAGCTCTTCTTCGTTAATTCTTAAATGTAAGGTTGAAATACAAAAGATAAATCCACCAATTGACGGAGATGTTAAATATGTTTCAGTAATCGTTGAAGAATAAATTGTATTTTTAATCTGAAATTGTAATTTTGTTCTTCTTAAAAAAATAAGGTCTCGTGGCCGAGTGGCTAGGCAGTGGTCTGCAAAACCATCTACATCGGTTCGAATCCGATCGAGACCTCATTTAACTCTAACTATATATTATTTGTCTCAAATCACAAAATACATCCTAATGATTGAACCTGTTGCCTTTCAATACAATGAGCAAACAGCGATTAATAATCATTACCAAAAAAAACCTCATTTAAGTAATATTGAAATACAAAAAAAAGCTTTAATGGAATTTAATTCGTTAGTAAACAAATTAAAAGACAAAGGGGTTAATGTAATTACTATTAAAGACAATGATGAATTAAAAACTCCCGATTCTATTTTCCCAAACAATTGGATTTCATTTCATGAGGATAAAAGAATTGCCCTCTATCCAATGTTTGCAAAAAATAGAAGATATGAAAGAAGGTCTGACATTATAGAAACAATTCGAGACAAACACCACTTTTATGTTTCTAAAATTGTAGATTACTCAGCTCATGAAGATAATGGACAGTTCCTTGAAGGAACGGGAAGCTTACTATTGGACCGAGAAAATAAATTGTGTTATGCGGCAATTTCTGAAAGAACAAATAAAGAATTAGTACATAAATTTTGTTCTGATTTTAATTACGAACCTGTTTGTTTTACCGCGAATCAAACAGTAAAAGGTGAAAGGCATCCTTTATACCATACAAATGTGATGCTTTGTATTGGAAATGAATTTGCCATTGTTTGTCTAGACTCCATAGATGATGCAACAGAAAAAGAATTGGTTAGGACTAAATTATTTAACTCAGGAAAAGATATTATTGAAATTAACGAGCATCAAAAAAATAATTTCGCTGGAAATATGCTTCAAGTTTTTGGAGACCAGCCATATTTAGTAATGTCTTCAAAAGCTCACAAATCTTTAACAAAGGAACAGTTAATTAAACTTTCTTCTTATAACAACATTATTCACAGTAATTTGGATACAATCGAAAGTTGTGGAGGGGGAAGTGCTAGGTGAATGATGGCTGAAATCTTTTTGCCCCTTAAGTAAAATTCAATCTTCTAGAAATTTCTTATCTTTTCATTAAATTTCAGCTAATGAAAAAAACATTATTATTATCAATAGGACTTTTTTTATTTTTAGGTTTCACAGAGAAATTTAACATTGAATCTAGCACAATAAATTTTTCTGAAGATATTGCTCCAATTATTTATGAAAATTGTAGTGGTTGTCATCATACAGGAGGTATTGGTCCATTTTCTTTGATTTCTTACAATGATGTTTTTACAAATAAAACAGCTGTAGATTATAGTATTTCAAATGGAAATATGCCACCATGGCCTCCAGACACTAGTTATTCTAGGTTTAGCCACGAAAGAGTGCTGAGTTCTGATGAAATCTTCAAAATTCAATCTTGGGTGGCAAATGGTGCTCCTCAGGGAGATTCAACTTTAGCCCCTGCATATCCTACTTATGTAACTAGTGGTCCAACTCTTGGTGTTCCAGACCTTACTTTATCCGCTCCTGTTTATGTTAGCAATGCCGTAAATCATGATGATTATGTTTGTTTTGTGATTCCTTCTGGGTTATTGCAAAATAGAAAGATTCGTGCTGTTGAAGTTGAACCAGGAAACTCAGAAATTGTTCACCACACTTTGGTTTATATTGACCCTTCTGCAACATATCAAACTGATACATCTGGTCATTGTATGGGTCCTACAAGCTTTAGCTCAAAATTAATTGGCGAATATGCTCCTGGAAGCCTTCCAACCATTTTTCCTGGAAATAACAATTTGGCTTTTGGAGTAGAAATACCAGCAGGTTCAAATGTTATTCTAGCGATGCATTACCCTTTTGGGTCTAATGGAAGTACTGATAGCACAAAGGTTCATCTTTATTTTTACCCAACTTCAACTACTAATTTTAGAGAAATTTATATTGAAAGGATAGTTGAAAATTGGAATTTTTGCGTTGCACCTAATCAGGTTCAAACATTTAATGCTCAATATCCAACCAATGGAAGTGCAATTTCTACTAAATTTTCTGTCTATGGTATATTTCCACATATGCATTTGCTTGGAAAAAGCATTAATTGTTATTCTGTAGATTCAAATAACGATACGTTAAATCTTGTTAACATCCCAAATTGGGACTTTGAATGGCAAGGATTTTATAAATACACCTATCCTCAAGTTATAGAGCAGGGTTCTAGACTTTATTCTCAGGCTAGTTATGATAATACTACAGCCAATTCACACAATCCTAATGACCCACCCGAAATTGTTTGTGCTGGGCTAAATACATCTGACGAAATGTTTTTAGTTTATTTCATGTTTATGGATTATCAAAATGGAGATGAGACTTTAAATTTAGATTCTCTTGATCAGCTAACAAATGTTGAAATGAATTCCATTTATGGAAACAATACATTTTTATCAGCTTACCCCAATCCGAGTAATACAGGGGTTAATTTTTCATTTAAAAACAACCTAAACAATATTGTTGACATGAAAATCATTGATATTAATGGGAAAAGCATTTACAACAAATCAATTTCAACATCATTAGGTTTAAATAAATTTTATTGGAATACTTGTTCTAATAATGGCGCTAAATGTCCTCCGGGAATTTACATATACGGGTTCAATTTTAACGGGCAGTGGAAATACGGAAAAATTATACTTAAATAATCCAACCTCGTGATTAATGTTTATTAAGAAACTGATTTTTTGTCTTTATTTATGCTCTTTAGGAATTAATTGTTCATCTCAAGACAGCTCTTCAAATAAAGATTCAATAACAATATTATCATGGAACATTCAAATGTTACCTAGAGCATA
>JAQWSL010000041.1 GCA_029243225.1 Flavobacteriales bacterium | reverse complement strand
TTACAAGTTAAACATAGAACGCTAGTAAATATTGATCACATTGCCCCTGAGCTAGTTACCCTTTCGTTAAATTCTTTAGATTATTCATCTTTATGGGATTTAGATTTATCTGATCAATTATTGAATGTCTCTTTTAATTCTTGGATAGAATACAACTTAAGCTATGCTCATGTAATTAAAGAAGATGGTGAACATTTTGTGAAAGCAGGCGGTAAGCTTAAATTTTTACAAGGTTTAGGAGCAGCATATATTCATACAGACAATGTAGATTATAACTTCCAAGATGCAGATTTTGCGAACTATGTTCAAGGAGATTTTAGCTATGGATATTCTCAGAATTTAGGTGGGTATATAGAACAATTGGACTCAAATGGGCAGTTTGTTTCAGCAGATTATCAATTTTCTGGAGATGATTTTGCATTACATTCTAATCTTGGTTTTGGTGTAGATATTGGTGGTGTGTATGAATGGAGACCAAATTGGAAAGAATATAAGTACGACATGGATGGGGAAACTAATTTGTGGAGAAAAGATAAGAACAAGTATAAGTTAAAAGTATCGTTTGCTATTAATGACATTGGTGGAATGCGTTACACCAAAGGAGATTTAAGTAGGGATTTTACTGCCAACTTGGGTGTTAATAGTTCTACATTACAACCATACGATTTAGAAATATTTGATACTATAAGTGGTTTCCAATCATTTGACAACTTAATAGATTATTTAGCCACTAATGATTCAATTGCCACAAATGACATTACTTTGAGTGATGAAAATGTAGATTATTTTAGAATCAATTTACCAACTAATATCAATTTGGCTGTCGATTATCACATATGGAATGATTTTTATGTTGATGCGAGAGCTATAATTGGGTTTCAAAGAAATAACGATCCAAGTAAGGTTAGATTACCTAGTGTTTTCACTATAACTCCAAGGTATGACTATAAATATATTGGGGTTTCTTTACCTCTTTCTTACAGTGGTTTTTATGGCTTTAGAACAGGGTTAGGGTTAAGGTTTGGCCCTTTAGTTGTTGGGATGTCAGATATTAAACCATTGCTTGCTCCTGGAAAAGATAAAAATATAAGAGGTGCTAATATTTATGCTGGTTTAAAGTTTTGGATGTTTAATAAGCATCTTAAAGACAATGATAAAGATAAAGTTTCCAATAAAAAAGATGAGTGTATAGACTTAGCAGGAGTTTGGGATTTTATGGGCTGTCCAGATTCTGATGGAGATGGAATAAAGGATACTGAAGATGCTTGTCCTTTAGATTCTGGTTTAGTTGAATTTCAAGGGTGTCCAGATACAGATAGAGATTCAATTATTGACAAAGATGATATGTGCCCTGAAGTACCCGGTTTGTTAGCGTTTAGTGGATGTCCAGATACAGATAATGATAGTATCATAGATAAAGAGGATGACTGTCCTAATGTTCCTGGTTTGTTGGCATTCAAAGGTTGCCCAGATACTGATGGCGATGGAATTAAAGATTTAGACGATTTATGTCCAAATGCAGCTGGACCTAAAGCAAATGAAGGTTGTCCAGATACGGATAAAGATGGCTTATTTGACTATTTAGATGAATGTCCTGAAGTACCTGGACCTAAAGACAACAGGGGTTGTCCTTGGCCTGATACAGATAAAGATGGAATCTTAGATAAAGATGATGATTGTCCAAATAATCCTGGCCCAAAATCTAATAATGGTTGCCCTTATGCTGATACTGATAGTGATGGAGTCTTAGATAAAGATGATGATTGTGTAAATACTCCAGGTCCAAAATCTAATAACGGGTGTCCAGTTATTCAAGAAGAAGAACAAGAGATTTTAAATACGGCCTTTGAGAATCTTGAATTTGAATCTGGAAAAAATATTATTAAAGATCTTTCTTTTCCTTCACTAGAAGAGTTAGCTAATTTGTTAATTAAGAAATCTGAATGGAAAATTGTTATTGCCGGACACACAGATAATGTTGGCTCAGCTAAAACCAATTTAATACTTTCTAAAAAGAGATCTCAAGCAGTAGCTGATTATCTCGAACAAAGGGGTGTAAATTCGAGCAGAGTAATTGTTCAATATTTTGGAGAAGAAAAGCCAGTAGCTGATAACAATACAAAAGAGGGTAGACAGCAAAACAGAAGAGTTGAAATGACTATTATATTTGAATAAGACCAAAGTCTCAACTAACTTTACAGCTGTAAATGAAATATATAGTTAAATGTTTCACCCTTCTTATTTGTTTTTATAGCCATTTTTTGGCTGTAAAGGGCCAAGATACTAATGTGGTATTTGGAAGTGTTCAAGATAAAATGCCTTATTCAAAACCAATTGATTTTTTTCAATTAGAAAAAAATTGTGGTTTTATAATTGGAGATAAAAAAACAAAGCTTCCTTACAAATTTTTCTTTTTTGATTCAAGCTTAGCTTTAATTTCTGAAACTGAAATTAAGTTTTCGGCAAACGCTGGATATGTACAATCAATGTTTGTTAACAATCAATTACATTTCTTTTGTTCAAAAACAAATGAGCTTGGAGAGCAAGAATTATTGGTGCAAAAAGTAGGAAAAGATGGCTTTATATCAGCGCCTTCTATTTTAACAAAGTATAAAAATAATGGAGGATATAAGACAGCATTTAAAGTTTCTGTAAGCAGTGATCATAAAAAAGTTGTAGTATTAGTAGAGCAACCATTTCAAAAAGATAAAAAAGAAAAAATAACTTTAATTGTCTTTGATGGAGCATTGAAGCTACAAAAGATTACAACCAAAACACTAGATGTATTTGTTAAGCATAAAAGGAAAAATTTCCCAATTATCGCAAATGATGGGAGTGTTTATGTACTTAAGAAATTTTACAATAAAAAAAGTCAATTTTATATTTATTTCTTTAACAATGAAACAAAAGAACAAGCTAAAATTAACTTAAGAAATAGAGATGTTATTTCTTTAATGTATACAATTTCTGAAAATGGAGTATTAAATGTATTCGGATTTTTCTCATCCCCTTTACATGTTAATTATGAGGGTGTTTTTTCACTTAGATACAATAAATCGGTTCTTCCAGAATTTAGAAATGAAGTATTTCTGACTGAGAAAATGGTGCATTCATTTAAGTCAAAGAAAGAAATCAAATCAAAAGGATATGGTTTAGATAATTTCCACCTAAAATCAATTATTGTTGACTCTTTAAATAATACTTTTTTAATAGCGGAACACTTTAAAATTAACAATGAAAAAAACATTACCGAGCATTATAGAAAAGGTTTAATTGTTGTTAGGTTTAACAAAAAAGGCAATTTTGTGTGGGGAGAACCCTTGCTTTTAGAGCAGCATGAAAAGTATGTGAAGAAAGAAAATAGTTGGAGTTCTTCCATCCCGTTTATTTTTAATAATAAATTAAATGTAATTCATAATTCAGTCAATTATAAAGCAAAAAAAAGTGATGAGATTTTAGGAAACTCAATCTTTAATTCAAGTTGGGTAAGCTTTGATAAAAATGGAATGACGTCAAAAATTAGCACAACCAAAATCAATGATTTTTCAGGTGAGAGAATGAGCTTGTTGCCTAAATTAATTTCACAGCAAGAAAATGAATTAATACTTTTAATGCAAAATGAGAATAAAAATAAATTCAGACTAATTAAGATTAGCCTTAAATAATATTCACTTCTTTTTCAAGTTGTATGTTGAATTTTAGATTGATATCGGCAATAATTTCATTACTTAATTTATGAATTTCACTTCCATCAGCGCCACCGTAATTTACTAGAACTAACGCTTGGTTTTTATGAACGCCAAAGTTGTTAATAGTTTTACCCTTCCACCCAGCTTTTTCAATTAACCACCCAGCTGCAATTTTCACTTGATTTTCACTAATTACATAGTGAGCAATTTCAGGATATTTAACTTCTAATTTTAGAAATTCATTTTTACTAATTATAGGGTTTTTAAAAAAACTACCACTGTTACCAATTTTTTTTGGATCTGGCAGCTTTCTAGCTCTAATTCTAATGACCGCATTACTTACATCTTTTATTGTAGGGTTTTTAATATTAAAAAGTTCAATTTCTTTTAAAATATCACCGTAATTGGTATTTAATTGATGAGGTGTTTTATTTAATCGAAAAACGACATTAAGAATAATAAATTTATTTTTAAGTTCCTTTTTGAAAATACTTTCTCTATATCCAAATTGACAATCTTTGTTGTTGAACTTTTCCAATTGCAATTTTCCAATATTAAAAGCTTCTAAATATAGAAATGTGTCTTTAATCTCAGAACCGTATGCGCCAATGTTTTGCATCGGAGCAGCTCCTACATTTCCGGGGATTAAGCTAAGGTTTTCTAAACCACCATAGTTGTTGTTTACACAGAACATAACAAATTCATGCCAGTTTTCACCTGCACCTACAGAAATATCTATCGTTGATTTGTTTTCTTTTAAAACTTGGATACCTAGAATGTCATTTTTTAAAACTAAAGCATCAACATTTTTGGTCAACAGAAGGTTGCTGCCTCCTCCAAGTACAAGTAAATTTTCATTTAAAAATTCCTTTGTTACTGCTAATCTTTTTAATTCATCAAAAGAAGTAAAAGAAGCAAAATATTTAGCATCTACATCAATTCCGAAAGTATTGTATTTAAGAAGAGATTTATTTTTTTTCATAACAACTATAACAAACCTAAATATAAATTTGTTAAGGTATTATTATAAACCAGTTAAATAATTAATTTTTTTTTAAAGTGGTAAATTTTTATTGAATAGCTTAATTTAGAATTCTATTGAAAAAGAAAAAGATTATAGTGTCAGTTACTAATGATTTAACTTATGATCAAAGAGTTCATAAAGTTTGTATGTCATTGAAGGAACTTAATTTTGATGTTTTACTAGTAGGAAGAGTTTTATCCGATAGTTCCATTATTGATAGACCATATGCTATTAAAAGATTTCAACTTTTTTTTAAAAAAGGATTTCTTTTTTATGCTTCTTATAACATTAGACTTTTTGTTTTTCTTTTATTTCAGAAGGCAGATGTGTTACATGCAAATGATTTGGATACTCTTTTTGCAAACTGGTTAATTTCAAGAATTAGAAAAAAAGAAATCATTTACGACAGTCATGAATATTTCACTGGAGTTCCAGAAATTCAGCACAGACCACTTGTGAAAAAAACATGGGAAAAAATTGAAAAATTAATATTTCCTAACCTTAAGTATGTATTTACAGTAAATCAATCTATTGCTAATATTTATAAAAATAAATACAATGTTGAAGTTAAGGTTTTAAGAAATTTACCTTTTAAAAATAAAATTGAAAAAACTCAAACTAAAGAGAGCTTAAACTTACCATTGAATAAAAACATAATTATTCTACAGGGTGCAGGGATAAATATAGATCGCGGAGCTGAAGAGCTTTTAGAAGCAATAGCCATTTCAGATAATTTATTTTTATGTATTGTGGGTAGTGGAGATGTAATTGATATTTTAAAGAAAAGGAGTTGTTCTAAAGATTTAATAAATAAGGTGCTATTTACCGGAAAGCTTAACTATCCTGATATGATGCAATATACAATGAATGCTACAGTTGGCGTGAGCTTAGATAAAGATACTAATATCAATTATCGTCTAAGCTTACCTAATAAAATATTTGATTACGTTAAGGCTGGTATCCCTGTTGTATGCAGTAATCTCATTGAAGTTGTAGCTGTTGTAAATCAATTTCAAATTGGGCTTATAAGCCCTAGTCATAAACCTGAAGATATTTTAAACACAATTAATAAGTTAATTGATAGTAATGATGAAAATCAATACAAACCTAATTTACAAAAAGCCATGGAAGTTTTGAATTGGGAAAATGAAGTGAAAGTTTTAATTAATACATATTCAGAACTTGGATAAAAACTTACATATTGTTTCGTTTGATGTTCCTTACCCTGCTAATTATGGTGGAGTAATTGATGTTTTTTTTAAAATTAAGACATTATCTAGTTTAGGGGTATCCATTCACTTACATTGTTTTGATTATGGAAGGAATGAACAAAAAGAGTTGCTAAAATACTGCTCTTCGGTGAAGTATTACACTAGGAAAAGTGGTTTATATTATTTATTACACTACCAACCTTACATAGTAAGCACCAGAGCTAATCATAATTTATTAAATCAATTGTTAAAAGATGATTACCCAGTGTTGCTTGAAGGTCTACATTTAGGTTGGTACATTAAGCAGTTGAAAATTAACAACAAAAAAGTTTTTTTAAGAGCTCATAATGTTGAGCATAATTATTATAATCAGCTGGGGAATGTTGAGCATAATCGTTTAAAAAAAATCTTTTATAAACTAGAAGCTAGCAAGTTAAAAAACTTTGAAAAAGTTATTAATAACTGCTATGAGATTTTTAGTGTTTCTGAAAATGATAATAATTATTTTAAGAAAAATTATAAAAAAGCAACATTAGTTTCACCATTTCATTCTAATGATAAAGTGAAATCACTAGAGGGGTTAGGAAGTTATGCCTTGTATCATGGAAACCTTTCTGTTGTTGAAAATGTAAAAGCAGTTGAATTTTTAATTGATAATGTTTTTGAAAACCTTGATTGTGAATTATTTATTGCAGGTAGAAATCCTAGTAATACATTACGAGAAAAAATTTCGCAATTTAAAAACATAAAATTATTTGAAAACCCATCAGAAAAAGAACTTTTTAATTTAATTCAAAACGCACAAGTAAATGTTTTGCCAACTTTTCAAGCAACTGGACTTAAGCTCAAATTGGTAGCTGCATTATTTGCTGGAAGACATTGTTTGGTCAATAATTCCATGATTGCTGGTTCTGGTGTAAATAAGTCTATTGTGTTATGTAATAATGCTAATGAATGGAAAACTAATTTGTTAAAATTAATGATTGAGCCTTTTGATAAGGAAATGATTTCATTAAGAGCAAAAGATGTTTTACATTTTTCGAATAAAAAAAACGCAATCAAATTAATTGAAACTATTTTTGGATAAATAATTATTTAATTGTTTTGACTTCGTTTAGCGTTTGATTTTCACATCTATAAGTGGTAGAAGGGAATTTATTAATTATATCATAATCATGAGTTGCCATTACTATTGTTTTTCCGTTTTGACTTATTTCAAACAATAGGCTAATTATTTCTTCACTTGTTTGTGGGTCAAGATTTCCAGTGGGTTCATCAGCAAGGATTAAGTCTGGGTTGTTAACTAATGATCTGGCAATAGCTACTCTTTGTTGCTCTCCACCAGAAAGTTGATAAGGAAATTTAGTCGCTTTATCCTGCATGTTTACTTTCTGTAATAGCTCTTGAATAGCATCTTTGATTTTAGTTTTCCCTTTCCACCCAGTAGCTTTCATGACAAATTTTATGTTGTCTTCAATAGATCTATCTGGAAGAAGCTGAAAATCTTGAAAGATGATTCCGAGCTTCCGCCTAAGAGATAATATTTTTCTTTTTTTAATTTTAATTAAGCTTTGATTTAAAACTGTGAGGTTGCCGCTTTTAACACTTATTTCACCATATAATGATTTAAGTAAGCTACTTTTACCACTCCCTGTTTTGCCTACCAAATAAACAAACTCTCCTTTGGAAACATTTAAAGAAAGATTCTTTAGAATAAGATTTTCATTTTGGTAGATGTTTACTTCATTAAGAGAAATGTAATTCATGATTAAGTATGAAGAATTAATAAAAAAGTTAGGATAAAGATGCTAAAACAATTTAGAAGTTTCATATATCTTCTTTTAAGTTATTAAAATAATTTAAACACTATAGCGTTGAAAATTAATAGAACATGGTATTTGCATAGAACTTCCCCTAACTATCTTTAGCAAGACTAAGTTTTTTTAGTTTATATCTCGAATCAATGAAGAATAAAATTTTATTAATAGGGGCTTTAATTTTTTCAGTAAATATTCTATTTGCTCAGAAAACAATGATCTTTTCTGATAGTTATAAAAACTATCGAGACGCTCAAGAGCTTTTTGATAAGTCTAAATACAGTGCTGCCCAAAATAAATTCGGCAAAGTAATTGAAGAAATTAATAACCCACAGGATGAACTTAGAGTAGATTCAGAATTTTACCATGCTGTTTGTGCTCTTGAACTTTTTCATTTAGATGCAGAAATTTTACTTAAAAGATTTGTGCTTAACCATCCTGACCATCCCAAGTCAAAAAAAGTTTTTTTCCAGTTAGGAAGACATAATTATAGGATTAAAAAATTTAACAAGGTAATAGAGTTTCTTAATCTTATAGATCCATATGATTTAACAGAAAAGGAAAGAATAGAATATCATTTTAAATTGGGATACTCTTATTTTTACAAAAAGAAACAATCGGAGTCAAAGCCTCATTTTAGAGAAGTGTTGTCTCAGGAATCTGATTTTAAAATCCCTGCTACATATTACTTTAGTCACATTGCCTATGATGAAGGAAACCTTCAGACTGCTCTTGATGGATTTAAAAGTATTTCTTCTAATAGAATGTTTAAATCCATTGTGCCTTATTACATTACTCAGATTTATCATAAGCAAAAAAAATACGATTTGTTAATTGAATATGCACCACCATATTTAGACTCGGTAATTAAAAAGAGAAAGGGTGAGTTTGCAAAACTTATAGCTGATTCATATTACTATAACGAGCAATACGAAAATTCTATTCCATATTTTAAAGAGTTTAAAAAATCTGTTAACGCAACTAGAGAAGATAATTACCAGGTTGGTTATGCTTATTACAGAACAAAACAATTTGAAAAAGCTGTTATGTACCTTATGAGGGTTGCTACAAAAAAAGATGGCTTATCACAAACAGCGTACTATCATATGGCAGACTGTTACTTGAAGCTTGAAGAAAAAGATTATGCTCGAAATGCATTTCAGGCAGCAAGTAAACTTGATTTTGAACCGGAGATTAAACAAAATTCACTTTTCAATTATGCTAAGCTCGCATATGAATTAAGCTATAATCCTTACGATGAAGCCATAGATGCTTTTCATCAGTACATAGATACTTATCCAAATTCACCTGAAGTTAGTGAGGCTTATGAATTTTTGATAAAAGTATACATGACTACAAAAAATTATGATGATGCTTTAGAGTCATTAGATAGAATTGCAGATAAAGATGATAGATTAAAGGTAGCTTATCAAACAATTGTATTTAATAGAGCTGTAGAGCTTTATCACAATGAATCTTTTCAGTTAGCTAGAGAACATTTCTCTAGTGTAAAAAAATACCCTATTGATAAAAGTTTAAATTCTATAAGTGTTTTTTGGAAAGCTGAATGCAGCTATCACATGCAACAATATCAAAAGGCAATTCAATATTATTTAGAATATAAGCTCGAACCAGGTGCTGTTTTAACTAAACAATATAGGGAGGCTGATTATAATATTGGGTATTCTTATTTTAAAATGGCAAAGCCATTTAAATCAAGCAATACGTTAACTATAACTGATGCTGAAAGGTCAGATTTTTTGAATCGTAGCATTACCTCATTTCGAAGTTATATTCAACAAGCAACACAAGTTTCAAAAAAGAACCTAAAAGATGCATATTTAAGAACAGCAGATTGTTACTTTATTTTAAAAAATGACCTTCTTGCCATTGAGTATTACGACAATGCCTTAAACACAAAGGAGGGCAATTTAAGCTATGCTTATTATCAAAAAGCAACAGCTCAAGGCTTAATACAAGATTATGAAGGAAAAGTTAATACTCTTTCTGAATTGACTAAGTTATACCCCAATTCAAAATATCAAGTGATGTCGTTATTAAATATGGCTCAAACCTATAATGATTTAGGTGAAAATCAAAAAGCTATCTCTTCATATAAAGATTTTATTGATAATTATCCAACTAATAACTTTATATCTAGTGCTTTGGTTGAAATAGGAGGTATCTATTTGAAAGAAAGGAATTATTCAGAAGCTGAAAAACATTTCCTGCAGGTA
>JAQWSL010000038.1 GCA_029243225.1 Flavobacteriales bacterium | reverse complement strand
TTTAGAAAAAAATTCCCAGCAAACCTTGATGCAGACACATTTGAAGTTATTTGAAATCCCATATTACTTCAATGTCCCACCCGGCTTTAATTTCAATTGGTTTATTGTAGTAAGCAATTGATTCTGGTTGTCTTTTAATGTTGAAATTACCCGAAGACCATTTTCCATTTCCATCACTATCTTTTATTACTCTAAGATTATAGCTACCTGGATTTAAGAACTGAGTTTTTTCTTTGAGATTAAATTGAGAGGAAGAAAATGTATGAACTAAGGTGTTGTTTTTTAATAGTTGGGTAATAAATCTTGTGCTGTCACTGGTTGTTAAGTTTAATAAAATAGACCCAAAATCATTTGCTTTTTTAACAGTGATTAAAATTTTAATACTATCATTTGTAAACCCATATATGCTATTAAAAGCCCCGGGTTCTGCAATAAACGTATATTTAGTTTGCTTGTTTTTTGGGAAAAACAAGCTAAATTTTTCTGTTTTAATACTGCAATCAATATTCTGTTTTGTGCTGTCAATTAAAAGTGACATTTTAGATGTATCAATGGTTTTAATGGGATGATTGAAATTTAAAATCAAAGGCATTCCTGGCTTAATATTCGAAAGATTTTTTTCTTTGAAAGAAAACAAGCTGTCAATTTTTTTTGGAGATGATGTGGTTACAGATATTGTTTTAATTGAGTCAAATAAAAGTGATTTAGCTTCTATTTTTAATAAACGATCGCTTAGAGTCTCTGCCCAAAATGCTATTGAATCTGAAATGTTTTTTCTATGAACAGGAATTAGCTTACTTGTTGATGATAATAACGAAATGGAATCTACTTTTTGGTTAAATATTAGTAATACCTTTCCTGGAAAGGTGTATTTTTTTTCAATTATTTTCAATGCTTTTATTTGTGGAAATAACAAGGTTTTTGAAGCCAAGGCGTTAGAATCTTTAACTGGCACAGGAATTATGGGGGATTCTATAAACCCTATTTTTTCTGTATTTTTCTCAAATTTGTTATTAGAGTTAACATCTTCAATTGCAATTAAATAAAATTCTTTTTCAGTTAAGTTGTCAAATCTAAAATAACCACTTTCACTTACGTTTGTTATGTATTTTGGAACAATATCTTTGTGTAAAGTATCAATTTTAGTGTCAAACAAAAATATTTTTGAATCCTCAAGAGGTTTCTTCGAGAAAGCATCAATAGCAGTTCCTTCAAAGAAATTGGAATCTATAAATGATCCGGTTGAAACAACATATTTAAAGTCTTTTAAAACGTTGCTCTCTGTAATGTCTTCAATCGCATTGCCAAAATAAAATGTATAAGTGGTGTTGTCTTTTAATGGCTCATTAATAGAAATAAATATTGTTTTCCCTCTTTCTTCAACTTCGATCTGTTTTATTTGTGGGTTTACAAAAAAATTTTTCTTAAGGCTTTTTAACTTAACATATTCATCAAATCCTAGGATTATTGTTTTGGATTTAAAATTTATAGAAAGTGGTTTTGGAATTGTTTTCTCTTCAAATATCCTTGGAGGTGTTGTGTCTTTATTCCCACCAGTTAATGCAGCTTGCTGAGCACAAGAGCATAGAAAGAAAATAAAAATAATATTTATAAAAAGTTTCAAATTAAGGTTTCGATTACAGCTTTAATTTTATTTAGCTCTTTTGCGTCAAGTTTTGTAAAAGTATTCAACTCAGCACTATCAATATCTAGAACATATGAGATGGTACCACTTATATCTTTTATTGGAATTACAATTTCAGATTTTGAATTACTATTACAAGCAATGTGCCCATCAAACTTTTCTACATCTTCAACAATTATTGTTCGGTTTTCTTCCCATGCGGTGCCACAAACACCTTTCCCTTTTTTAATTCTAGTACATGCGTGAGGTCCTTGAAACATAAAAAGAACCAGCTCATCTTGGTCCACTTTATATAACCCTACCCAAAACCAATTCATTCTAAACTTTATGGCGGCTAAAATATTGCCAATATTGGCGAACATGTTATTTTCACCCTCAATAAGAGCACTGATTTCTTGGTGTAATAAAGAATAATTTTTTGTTAATTTTTCTACGCTTAATTCAGTCATACTAAATAAGAAATTTACTCTTCAATAGAGTCTTTCATTGTGTGATATACATTTTGAACATCATCATCTTCTTCAATTTTCTCCAATAGCTTGTTTATTTCTTCTTCTTGTTCTTTTGTCACCTCTTTTGTTAGTTGGGCAATTCTTTCAAAGCCAGAAGATAAAATCTCTTTTTTGTTTTCTTCTAAATATTTTTGAATGTCTCCGAAATTTTCAAATGAGGCATATATTAAAACACCATCTTCATCTTTAAAAACTTCTTCAGCACCATAATCTATTAAATCTAATTCTAAATCTTCTGGGTCAGTTCCATCATCTGCAATTCTAAAATTGCAAGTGTGGTCAAACATGAACACTACGGATCCTGAAGTTCCAAGGCTTCCGTTATTTTTGTTAAAGTAGCTTCTAATGTTAGCAACAGTTCTATTGTTATTGTCTGTGGCTGTTTCTACTAGCACCGCAATTCCGTGAGGAGCGTAGCCTTCAAATACAACTTCTTTGTAATCACTAGTATCTTTATCTGACGCTCTTTTAATGGCTCGTTCAACATTGTCTTTTGGCATATTAGCTGCCTTTGCGTTTTGAATGACCGCTCTTAATCTAGAGTTTGAATCTGGATCGGGGCCCCCGTCTTTAACGGCCATAACAATGTCTTTACCAATTCTGGTGAATACTTTTGCCATTTGCCCCCACCTTTTAAACTTCCTTGCTTTTCTAAATTCAAATGCTCTACCCATGATTTTTAAATATTTTTTAAAAGTAAAAAATCTATTTCACTTTTTCAGTTAAGTCAGCCTCATCAAAGATTTAAGCAACTAAATCTTTTTCATAAAGGGAGAAAATTAGAGGACATTTCATGTATTTATCGTGAGTAGGATAATAATCAAGAAAATCAACTTCTTTAATTAATTTAAAGCCAATAGATTTATACCAGGTTTTAAGAAATTCTTTCTCCTGATGAACCCATTCTAAAGGCGATAATATTTCCAGTTGCATTTTTTTGTAATTCTTTTTTTTAGCTTCAGAAAACACATGATTAACTAGAGTTTTTCCAATTCCTTTTTTTCTATGATTGGGGTGGCAAATTAGCATTGAAAAAGATGCTGTTATTTTGTTTACTTGCTTCATCAAGACACACCCAACTATTTCATTCTTTAGCTCTCCAACAAACAGTTGGTTTTTTGATAGGTGTAAATCAAATTCTTGTTTGTCAAGTCTATAATATCCATCTTTCCAAAAGTCTTTTTCAGATGTATAATAGACTTGATTAGCAAGCGCAATAATTGTTTTTTCATCTTGGCTAGATGCTAAACGAATGAACATGAATTTTTTTTTTGACTAATTTATCAAACTAAATGTTGATTACACATGAATTTAGGGTAGAATTATTTTACATAAAGTGATTTTACAATTTGAGAAATTTCTTTATAAATAGTAACGGTGTTGTAAAATTCAGAGACTGTATTTGTTTTGGCACTAAAACGCTTCATTAACGATACTATAGTGGTTTCACTTTTTCTTAAGACTAAGTATCATAAAATTATATTAAAAAATAGAATCGCAGTTAAAATGAATGTGCCTGCTATTATACCAAGTGTTTTTAAAAAAATCATTCCATTACTATTTTCCTTTTCATCTGATTCTTTTTTAGGATAGTTCTCTTTAAATTTTTTTAATATTGATACTGAAATAAGAGTTAAAATTAATGCTGAAAACAAGAATAACAAAGATGCTCCATACAACCCATCAAAAGCAATTGAGAATACAGCTAAAAAGATATCTAAACCTGTAATTGCAAAAAGAAGAGAAATTCCAATTAATTTTAATATGTACACCCCCTTATCGTCATCATTAAGCTTGGTAAGTAATATATTAAGCACATGGTTTTGTCTGTGTTTCTTAACAATGCTTTTCTTTTCTTTAGAGTTAACAATTGGGGTAATTATATTATTACTATTTTTTTTAATTGTGTTGACTTTATTACTACTCAGCGACAAAGACTTTGGATCTTTGTTTTCAACTTCTTCACTTTCAATTACAATATCATTGTAAGCCAACAAGGAATCTATGTTTTTTGAATTATTAAATTCATTAATCACAATTGATTTTTTTTTTGAAACCACATTTAAATTTTGGTCATTGTTTTTTCCCTTTAGATCGAGAAAGTTATTCTTATTTTTTTTATAAATATTTAACCCTTTTGTATATTTTCTTTTATTAATCCTGTTGTTTTGTACAACGTCATTAGTTGTTGAACAAGAATTAATAATTATTAACCAAAGGCTTAGAAATAAAAAGCGCTTGAATTTTTTCATTTGAAAAAAATACGATAAAATTAGTATTCCTTTAGCTTCATATTTTATTTATTATGGGAGATTTAATTTTTTTTGTATTTTAATTAATAATAAATCGAACGTTTAATTCCAATTACAAATCACTTCTATCATGACAAACCTTGAATTTTTTAAAGCCTATTTTAAAAACGAATTAAAAGCAACATATGAAATGATTGCTGCAATTCCAGTAGATAAACTTGATTACAAACCCCATCCTATTAATAGGTCAGCTTATGAAATAGCTGAACACATTGTTGGTCATGTTTTTGACTTAGACATTGTCATTAATAACAATCAAGTTGATGAAAAACTTGAATACCCTTTTGATTCTCCGCTAAGTTTAGCCGATGAAATGAAGATTCACTGGGAAAAAGCACAAAAATCCTTGGCAAATTTAACAGATCAACATTGGGAAGAAGATTTGGTTGAACTACTTGTTCATGGAAAATCTTTTATAACATTACCAAGAATGCACATGATGTGGTTTTATCACAACGACATTATTCATCATCGGGGTCAATTATCTTCATACATTAGACCAATGGGTGGTAAAAATCCAGCTGTTTATGGTTACAGTGCCGATACTAAGTAATCTTATGGCTAAAATCTAAGTTTGACATACAATAGCTAACCGATTTTTTCTTATCTAAAAAGCCCAGCTATTGCCGGGCTTTTAATCAGGATGAATTTTATATTTAAACCATATTAAAAATAAGACACCACTGAAGATAATACCTGATCACCCATATATGCTTTTACATAATAGATGCCAGTGCTTTGACTTGTTAAGTCAATTTCAAAATTATATTCATTGTGCTTAGTTAGAATAAGCTGCCCCATGTGGTTATAAATTTCTATTTTATTTATTATTTCCATGTCTTCACTAACAACATTTATTATCCCATTAGAAGGGTTGGGGAAAACCTTAATTGCTGGTTTGTCAAATGAAATTTCAGTTGAAGATTTCCCAGCAAATCCCTTACAATTAGGAATTGCATCGCAAGGACCTAATTTGCAATTTTGGCACGCAGCTAAAACATTTGCCACAGCATTATATGGAACACATCTAAAGCCGCCTTTAGAACAAACCATAATCTTTCTGTTGTTTGTACTAGGAATGAAATTCATGTTGGCGTTAGGCTTAGAACAGATTATATTGTAGGTTGTAACTTCAACATCATCACTAACAGAGCAGCCAAATTCATCTGTGTTAGTTAATGTATACGTTGATGTAATGTAATCACCCATACCTACTGTAGATGCATTTGTGAGAAAAGATGTAGCGCTCCCTGTTCCTACAACATTGCCATCCTGATCTGTCCAAACACTAGAAATATTTCCATAACCACCTGATGATATTCCATTTAAATTAACTTCTGCATAATCATCTGTATAACCCCAAAATGTTGTTTGACATAATCCTGCCCATACAGAGAGATCAGAGTTTTCACAACCCTCAAAAGGGTCACCGCATGGAGCTGTATTAGAGATACTATTTGCGGCTAAGGCCACAGCGCCTTCTGCATTTAATCTTCCCGCACCAATTAATCCAGCATAATTTGGATTTATGGCGTCTATATTAACTGAAGATTGTTTTAGGTAAGTCTCTATTTCCCAATTTGATAAGCAAGGATTAACAGAAAGCATTAATCCAACGGTTCCAACAACTATTGGAGATGCATAAGATGTACCACTTCCATCTAAATACCAATTTGGCGCAGCAGTTATTGGAACATCATAACCTGGAGCACTTAAATCAACAGCAATATTATGCTGGTGAGTACTATTAGGATCTCCAATTATTCTTTCGTGATTGTCGTTTTTCCCAATACTAGTTACTGAAAATACATTGTCATATGAAGCAGGATAAACTAAAGTGTTGGGGCCATTACAAGTTGGTCCATTCCCTGCTGCAGCAACAATAAAAGTACCGTTGTTATATACCTCGTTAATTGCATCTTGTTGGTATTGATTGAATTGACATCCAGAAGTCCAGCTTAGATTAATTACTCTTGCTCCAGCATTTGAAGCAGCTAATACTTCGTTGTAATTCATCCTGTAAAAATTAACAGTTAGATCCCACCCAATAGAGCTCATTCCAATAGAATTATGGGTGTTTCCTGCAACTAAGCAAGTAACGGCAGTGCCGTGACCTTGTGATGCAGTATTTGATGCATCGTAATAATTTAACGCACCAATTAACTCTTCATGATTTGGCCAAAGGTTTTGATCAGAAACAGCTACGTTTATGCTAGGGTCTCCATGGGTATAATTCCATGCACCTTCTGCGTTTATTAAGTCTAAGGACCACATTGGATCAAAATTCATAGTGTAGTCATCCGGTAATACTAATGGCTCATATTTTGGACCATACTCTATGCCGCTTATTACAGAAACATTATTTAAAGCAGTATAAAGATCTGCTTCATTACAATTACAACTGAATTCATATACATTTAATAAATGAGGTGTTTTTGAACTGGGTAAGGCCTGCTTATACTTAATGTTTAATTTCTTTACAGCAGTTAAATAAGCAGTGGATTTACCTAATGCAGATAAATTTTTAACACTTCCCCAAACAGTTCCTGTTTGAGCACTATAAGTAGAGGATGTAAGTAATATAAAACCTAATAATAAGGCTTTAATTTTTTTTGGTAGTCTTGTCATTTTTTTCATGGTTTAAATTTTTAATTTGAACAAAAATCATAAGACTAATAGCGATATAAAAGCTTAAGGTTGGTAATGTTTTGAAAGCAGCTATTTTAGTGATTAAATGACATTCTTAAAACATTTGCTGGGACGAAACCCAATGTTTTAGGGATGAAATAAAATTGAAACTAAAAAAAGCCCAGCTAAATGCTGAGCTTCAAACTAGTGTGACCCCGGCAGGATTCAAACCTGCAACCGCTGGAGCCGAAATCCAGTGCGCTATTCAGTTGCGCCACGAGGCCATTTATCAAAAGTAGAATTAAAAACCTATAATTTTTATAATTTATAAATGATATATTTAGTTAATTTTTTAATTACGGCTCATGAAATACGTCATTCTTTTATTTGCTTTTGTATTAATTTCTTGTTCAGAAACAAAAATAGGAAAAGCATCTATTATTCATGATTCTCTTTATGTGTATCTAAATATTTTAGAGCAAGAAAAACTAGATTCAATCAAAAAGCTTGCGTTTACAAATTTGGACACCCCCTTTATGAATAGTGAAAGTAAAAAATGGGTTAAAGGAACCATCACTTTAAAAGGAACTAAGTACGATGCTCAAATTAAATTTCACGGTACTAACATTAAACATTACCAAGATAATAAATACTCCTATTCTATTAAGTGGAAAGATTCATTAGGAACAAATTTTTTTAAACTTATTAAAGGGGAAGAAGCTTTTCCGGCAATAGCAGCCATAAATAAAATAGCATTAAACAACAAACTTATTAGCTCGTCAGGTTCTATGAGAATAGGTATAATAAACGGATTAAATAAGGGTGTTTATTATTTAGTTGAACCTCTTAAGCATAATAATATTAAAAGAAATTTTAAGCACAAAGAATTCGCAATTCTTTCTCATACGTCAGACTGGTCTAGAAAAGAAAGAAACGGTAAACGCCCATCTCATTGGAGTAAAAATGACTTGTTTGCTGGGCATATAGAGAACAATAAAAACCCTCTTTTCCCTAAAGCGTTACATCATTATAAGCTATTATCTGAAGATATAATTAAAAAGAACACTGGTAATTTAAAAGCAAAGGTTGATATAGATTATATGGCTAACTACTTAGCACTTGCTTTAATCTTTAACGATGTGCACTTTATGACAGGCGATAACCTAAAACTATTATATGATTTTGAACAAGAAAAGTTTTATCCTCTTTTTAGAATAGAATCTGAGGGGATTCCTTTTGAAACTTTTCTAGACACAAATTTTATAGAACTTAATAGATTTCTGTTTCACTCTCAAGGAGAACATTATTCAAAAGCTCCTTTTTTGCAATTTTTCGCACTATTAATTTCAGATACTGAATTTAGAATTAAAAGAGATAAATATTTATATCAATTTTTAAACAATAAAGAAAATATAATTAGAGAAATAGAAAAAGTTCATCACAATAACAGCGCTGTAATGAATCTAATTGAAGAGGATAAAAAGTACATCCATTTAAATAGGGCAAAAAGACAAAAAAACATTGTAAAAACAGCTTTTAGTCTAATAAGCAAATACCTTAATTATGCACACATTTATTGTACTTACGACAAATCTAAAAAGCAATTAAGCTTTAATGCCGATTCTTTTTGTCCGATTGATGTGTATTATAACGACAAATTATTGCTTGCAAACCACTCTGGAATCAACTTTACAGAAGATTTAAAATTAATTCAATCTAATAAAGAGCTTAAAATAGATGTAAATCTGTTTAGTGCAAAAAGATTAATGTTTATTAATTCTATAACTAAAGACACCATAAAGCAACATGTTTATGTTAATTTTATCAATAGTAAATAATGCTAAGTGCAATATTTTTTTTTAAAGTAAGTTTTTAGTTCAAGTGAAAAAAGCAATCTTATTTATAATACTATCACCACTTGTTTTATTTTCTCAAGATTTCAGCGTTGGATCATGGAGAGATCACTTGCCATATTCAAATGTTGAATACGTAGTTCCGATTAATGATAAATGCTATGCATCAACTGAATATTCTTTGTATTATTTTGATTTAGAGGACAATTCTGTAAACAGATTAACCACAATAAATGGCTTGTCTGAATTAGGGGTGTCTATCATTCATCCAAACCAACAAAACAATGCAATAGTAGTAGGTTACAACTCTGGTAATATTGACCTTATTAAGGGCAATCAAATAATAAATATTTCCGCAATAGTTAACAGCAGTGTTATAGGAGACAGGAAGATTTACGGCATGTATTCTAAGGAGAACCTTACTTACTTGGCAACAGGTTTTGGAATAGTTGTATTGGATGTTAATAAAGAAGAAATAAAAGACACTTATTACATTGGAAATAATGGTGAACAAATAAAGGTTAATGACATAACTATTGGTGGCGGAAACATTTATGCAGCTACAGATTTAGGCATTTTATTCGCCAGTGAAAGCACTCCTTTTCTAGCCAACCCTGCATCTTGGGCGGAGCTAATTGTCCCATTAACTTCAGCTACAAATTTTGAATTAATTGAATATATTAATGGTGCAAGCTCTGAGCGGTTAGTTGTAGTTCAAAAGGGAGCTTCTTTAAATGATGACGTTGGGTTTTGTTTTGAAAACAATGCTTGGAGCTCTCCTAATGAACTCAATAATGATGAAATTAATTCGATTGAACTTAATACTTCTAATTTAGTTGTATCAAAAAATGGAAGTGTTATTGAATATGATTGGTATTTTAATGTGATAGAGAGTCTTTTCACTTTTTCTGGGGGAAGTAACATTACACCCAACCAAGCAGTTTGGGATGATGGTAAATACTGGATAGGAGATAAGAAATTAGGACTAATTGCCCTTGAAAGCAATTGGAAAGCGAATCAATATCCTATAAGTGGGCCTTATTCAAATGAAGGGGTTCATTTAGTTTGCTTAGAAAATGAGCTTTGGGTTTCTGCAGGTAGAACAACTGGCTCTAATTGGAACAACACATACAATTGGAGGGGTTGTTTTCATTTCAATCAATTTGATTGGGAAGCAATTAATAGAACATCTGTTTCCGAATTAGCCGACAGTGTGGATATTGTTTCAGATTTTATCTGGACCACCATTGATCCATCAAACACAGCGCATGTTTTTTTATCTTCTTTCAGAGGGGGGCTAGTAGAGGTTTTATCTGGTGAAATGATTAAAAGACACACCTATTACAATTCCAGCTTACAAACTAGAATTAATCAAGGAGGCGAAAATGTATTTGTTTCTGGAAGCTGTTTTGACAATGAAGGTAATCTTTGGGTTTGTAATTCATTTGTTAGTGAACCATTATCCATGTTGACACCTGAAGGAGAATGGATGTCTTTTAATTGTGGTTCAAGTGCTTCTGATCAATTATGTACCGACTTGTACATAGATAAAACCATGGGATACATATGGATGTCCATTAAAGATGTAGGAATTCTTGTTTACGATAATAACCAGACACCATTAATAGCATCAGATGATCAATATAAAGTGCTAAATTCTAATACTGGCCAGGGAGGATTGCCTAATAATGTTGTAAATACTATTACTGAAGATAGAGATGGTGAAATATGGATTGGCACTGAGCAAGGCCCTGCGGTTATTTACAATGTTTATGATATTTTTAGCTCAAATGATATTGATGCACAACAAATTCTCTTAAACCTTGATGGGTCTGTTCAACTTTTGTTAGAGAATGAGAACATTAGCGAAATTCTTATTGATGGTGGAAATCGAAAATGGTTAGCATCTGCTGGTGGTGGGTTGTTTCTTATGTCTGAAGATGGCACGGAAATGATTTATTCATTTAATAAAGACAACAGCCCTTTATTTAGCAACAGTATATCATCACTGGCAATGAATGAAAATACAGGTGAGTTGTACATTGCTACAGCTGAAGGGTTAATGGGCTTTAAGGCAGAGGCAACTAGCCCTGAAACACAGTTTTCAGATATTTATGCCTATCCAAACCCTGTTCGACCCGAATATCGAGGCAATATCGCTGTTAAAGGATTTATGGAGAAATCTGAAGTAAAAATTACAGACGCTGCTGGAAATTTGGTTTACAGTACCGTTTCTATTGGTGGGCAAGCCATATGGACTGGAAACACGCTAGATGGAAATAGAGTAAAATCGGGAGTGTACTATGTTTTTGCAACTAGTCAAGATGGAACGCAAAAGACTAAGACCAAGATATTAGTGCTTAATTAAAGTTTTTTCTAGCATTTTATTGTTGAAATGTTTCATAGACTACTTATTTCTCAAATCACATTAAGTATACTTTTATCTTCATGAATTACATTGATATTTTTCTTATTGTTCCTTTACTTTGGGGAGCCTTTAAAGGATTTAAGAAGGGGCTAATTATTGAAGTCGTAAGTTTGGCAGCATTGGGTTTAGGAATATGGGGGGGTGTTTATTTTTCTGATTACGCTGTAAATTTAATTATTGAGAAGGTAGACGATAAATATATTCCAATTACAGCTTTTATGTTGACCTTCTTGGCAATTGTTTTGGTTGTTTATTTCTTAGGAAGATTACTTGAAAAAATTATTGACATTGTACAATTGAAATTTATAAATAAACTTGCTGGTGCATGTTTTGGGTTATTAAAATTTGGATTAATTATATCTATCCTTTTGTTTATTACAGATAGATATAATCAACAGTTTAATTTTTTGCCAGAAGATTTTTCAGAAAACTCCCTTATTTATGAGCCACTTGTTGAGCTCCCTAATGTGCTAATCCCTGCTATTAAAAATAGTAAGCTCTATGAAACAAATAGCAAAATTAAGCCTAAAGATTAAAAGAAACTACTTTCTCTTTTATTACAAGGAATTAAAACAAACTTTCTTTTAACTTTGACACATATGCTATTCAAAGATGTTATAGCTCAACAGGAGCTTAAAGAGCAATTAATAAAAACCATCAAGAGTAATAAGGTTAGTCACGCCCAGCTTTTTTGTGGCCAAGAAGGAAGTGGTCATTTTGCAATGGCGGTTGCATATACACAGTATTTATTATGTCAAAATAGGGCTGAAGATTCCTGTGGAACTTGTTCTTCATGTGTTAAAATCCAACAATTAGCTCATCCTGATGTTCACTTCTCTTTCCCTGTTCATTTATCTAAAACAAATAAAATAACACAATCGGATGATGTGATTAAAGAGTTTAGGGAAATGATTAGTCAAAGTCCATACATTGGAATAAGTCATTGGAATGAATTTTTAGGAAATCAGAACAAACAAGGAATTATTGCTGTAAAAGAAAGCGAAGCAATTATAAAAAAGCTAAGCTTAAAAGCTTATGAAGGAAGCTATAAGATTTTAATTATGTGGCTTCCTGAACTTATGAATAAAGAGGCGGCAAATAAGCTTTTAAAATTGATTGAAGAGCCACCTAAAAAAACAATTTTTCTTTTAGTCGCAGATTCTGCTGATAAAATAATAGACACTATTTTATCTAGAACACAAAAGGTGAATTTTTTAAACCTTAAAGCTGAAGAAATTAAAATGAATTTAATCTCTAGACATCAGCTTAGTAATGAAAAAGCTGAGTATTGTGCTAATCTTGCAGACGGTAATTTTCATAAAGCAGAACAAAATATTAATTCAAATGAAAATGACAACTTTTATCTATCATCTTTCGTTAGTTGGATGCGTTTATGTTATTCTCGTAATATTTCTGATACAATAGATTGGGTAGATGAAATGGCTACAATTGGAAGAGAACAACAAAAGGAGTTTTTATTATTTTCATTAGAAATGTTTAGGCAATGTATAATCGGTCATTATTCAGGTGAAACACTAACGCTATTAAATGATAAACAGCATCAATTTTTAAGTAAATTTTCTCCGTTTATTAACCATTTAAACATTGTTGGATTAGACCAAACAATAAATAAAGCGTATTATCATTTAGAGCGAAACGCTAATCCTAAAATCTTGCTTTTAGATGTATCTTTAAAATTCTATTCTTTATTAAAGAAAGTATAATTTCCTTAAAGCTTATTTTTAATAAATTTGTTATTCTAAAATGGTCAATTAATTATGAGTTGTGCTAATTGTTCTAACAATATAAACGGTAAACCAAATGGTTGTAGAAGTAACGGCCATTGTGTTTCTGGCGGATGCAGTCAAATGTCATCTTTCGATTGGTTAAATAACCTTGATCAAGCCGCTAACAATTTTGAAGTTGCAGAAATTAGTTTTAAAAATGGCAGGAAAGGTTTTTTTTACAACGAAAAACAAATCCCTGTATATGTTGGTGATGCTGTTGTAGTAGAATCTTCTCCAGGAAAAGATGTGGGGATGATTTCTCTTACAGGCTTATTGGTAAAACATCAAATGGCAAGAAAAAAAGTTAAAACCATAAGCAGAGAATTAAGAAAAATTGTTAGAAAGGCTGATGAAAACGACATTGAAAAGTGGAAAAAGGCAAGAGCTAGAGAGAATGATACAATGCACAGAGCTAGAGAAATAGTAATGAAGCTAAAGTTAGATATGAAGCTCAGTGATGTCGAGTTTCAAGGAGATGAATCAAAGGCTGTTTTTTATTATACTGCAGAATCAAGAATAGATTTTAGGGAGCTAATTAAACTCATGGCAGATGAGTTTAAGATTAGAATAGAAATGAAACAAATTGGCACTAGGCAAGAGGCTTCTAGGCTTGGAGGAATTGGCTCTTGTGGAAGAGAATTGTGTTGTGCTACTTGGATGAGCGACTTTAGATCAGTAACAACAGGTTCTGCTAGGTACCAACAACTTTCTCTAAACCCTCAAAAACTAGCAGGGCAATGTGGTAAACTTAAATGTTGTTTAAATTTTGAGTTGGATCAATATGTTGAACAGGTAAAAAAGTTTCCTAATCCAAAAAAAGTTTTAGAATCTAAAACAGGAAAAGCAACGCATTTTAAAACAGATGTTTTTAAAAATGTAATGTATTATTTCACAGAAAATAAATCTGGAATGAATTCTGTATCCGAGTTTACAACTGATAGAGTTCATGAGATTATTAAAATGAACAAAAATGGAGAAAAACCAGATAATTTCAATGAATTTATTCACCTTAAGGTAGAAGAATCTACGCCCGATTATGACAACGTTGTAGGTCAGGATGATTTAACAAGGTTTGATAAAGTATTTAAAAAGAAAAAATCAAAAAAGCGTAACAATAATAAACGAAATAATAGAAATAAAAACAAGGCAAAAAACCTAACAAACAAATGATGAAACGCAATCCAATTTTTTGTTTTATTTTAATGCTTTTCCTTTACTCTTGCACAGAAAAAAACGTTCATTTTTTAGAATATAAAGAAATTCATGATTCATCATGGAATCATAGCGATTCAATAGATTTTGAATTTGAAATTAAAGACACCCTAATGTCTTATGATGTATTTCTTGAGCTAAGAACAACTACAAGTTATGACTGGAGTAATATATTTATTTTTTCAGATTTAACTTTTCCAAACCAAAAAACTAGAAGAGACACTTTTGAATTTGAATTAGCAGATAAATATGGGAAATGGCATGGGAATAAATCTGGAGTAACAGTTGAAAATTCTATTAAGCTATATAATAAAAAGGTTAATTTTCCATTAAAAGGTAACTATCATTTCACTGTCCACCAAGCGATGAGAGATCTTAATTTAAAGGGAATAATGGATGTTGGTGTAAAAATAAAGAAAGTTGAACTTCAGCATTAAAGCTTTAATAAGTGGCTAAAAAACAAACAGATTCCACAATAGTTTCCAAGAAGGTAAAAAAGAGATCTATTCTTTTATTATGGAGTTTGTTTATTTCTCCATTTTTTGTCATTGTTATTATTATGTTATTTATTTCTGAATCAAGCCTCCCTTCAATAGATGAGCTAGAAAACCCAAGAAGTAACGAAGCAAGTGCTGTATATTCGTCTGATGGCAATCAAATAGGAAGCTTTTACATTTCTAACAGAACTAAGGTTAATTATAATGACCTTTCCCCTCATCTTATAGACGCCTTAATTTCAACAGAAGATGTGAGGTTTAGAGACCATTCTGGTGTAGATGTTAAAGCTTTAACGAGAGCTGTCTTTGGTGTCTTTATTGGAAAGAACAAGGGTGGAGCAAGTACAATAACTCAGCAATTATCTAAAATGATGTTTCACGAGAGACCAAAATCTAAGTTTAAAAGAGTTTTACAAAAATTTGCTGAATGGATTATTGCTTCAAGGTTAGAAAAAAGGTATACAAAAGAAGAAATTATTTCGATGTATTTCAATGAGTTCGACTTTTTAAACACAGCCGTTGGTATTCATTCAGCATCGCGTATTTATTTTAATAAACTTCCAAATGAATTAACCGTTCAAGAAGCTGCAATGCTTGTTGGAATGGCAAAGAATCCATCCATATACAATCCAATAAGACGCCCAGAAAAAACGCTTAAAAGAAGAGAAGTGGTTTTGTTTCAAATGAAAAAAAATGAAATTCTTAATCAAAATGAATACGATTCATTAAGACTATTGCCTTTAGGGATAAACTATCATCCAGAAACACATAATACTGGATTAGCCCCATATTTTAGAGAGCATATAAGGTTAAAAGCCAAAAGAATAATTAAAGACAATGAAATTCTTAATGAGTTTGGTAAGCTAACAAATCTTTATTCAGATGGGCTTAAAATTTATACAGCATTAGATTCAAGAATACAAAAGCATGCAGAAGATGCAGTTTCAACACATTTAAAAAACAGTTTACAGGCACTCTTAAATAAAGAAATAAAAAGAAATAAGAATTGGCCTTTTAGCAATGAAACCTCAAAAAAAACAAGACAAAACATCGTTAATAGAGCAATAAAAAACTCTGACAGGTACAAAAAATTGAAAGCTCAAGGATGGTCTGAAGATGACATTAAGAAAAACTTTAATACAAAACAGGCAATCAAGGTGTTTGATTGGAAAAGTAAAGGGCAACTAAAAGAACGTCAAATAACTCCTCTCGATTCAATTCTATATTATAAGTCTATTTTAAGAGCTGGTTTAATTGCAATAGATCCTCATACGGGTTTTATTAAAGCATGGGTTGGAGGAATTAATTATCGGCAATTTAAATTTGATTGTTCAAGCAAAGCAAAAAGACAAGTTGGCTCTACCATAAAACCTTTTGTATATGCCGCTGCAATTGAGAGTGGTAAAATAACACCATGTACTACTTATCCTGACATTAAATATTGTATTGACATACCATTTGGAGAATTAACAAAGCAATGGTGTCCTGGAGGTCAAAAAGTTTATTCAGGAGACCAAGTCCCAGTATATTTTGCTTTAGCAAATTCACAGAACAACATAACAGCTCAAGTTATTAAAGAAACAGGGGGTAAAAACTCTCGAGTGGTAAGTTATTTTAAAAGTATGGGTTTATGGAACAAATCTATTGAAGAAGTTTCTTCTCTTGGATTGGGAGTCTGTGACCTTTCTGTTTTGAATCAAACTGCGGCACATTGTATTTTTTCAAACAATGGTTTATTTGTTGAACCAATAAGTATTGTTCGAATAGAAGATAAATATGGGAACCTAATATGGGAACCTAAACAAGAAGTGAAACAGATAGTGGATCCAGTAACAGCATTTAATGTTTTAAAAATGATGAAGGGAGTTTCTGGAGTTACCAATCCAATTACTGGAGCTAGAGGAGGAACAGCGAGAAGGCTGAGAGGTAATAAACCCTATTCTTTTTCTGGAGTTATGGCAGGAAAAACAGGTACAACACAAAACAATTCAGACGGTTGGTTCTTGGGGCATACTCCAGATTTGGTTACTGGAGTTTGGGTAGGAGCAGAAGATAGATCGGTACACTTTAAGACAACTACAAATGGTCAAGGAGCAAATACAGCGCTACCTATTTGGGGTTATTTTATGAAAAACGTATATAAAGACAAGAAAATAAAGATAAACAAAGCGGATTTCACAGCTCCAGTCGAAGGCATGTCAACAGAAATTAAATGTACATTTGCAGACCCACAGTCTAATAATCCTTGGTTGTGAAAGAGCCATTAGTTGATTCAGTAACCAAGTTTTTTTTAAATAAATGCCTAAATATAAAAACTCAATATTTTCAAAACTCCCTAAGGTAGGAACTACAATTTTTACGAAAATGTCTGCAATGGCAACTCAGTATAAAGCGCTAAATTTATCTCAAGGATTTCCAGATTTCCAGATAGATGACCAACTAATTCAATTAGCACAGAAGAGTATGAAGTCTGGTTTTAACCAGTATGCTCCAATGCCTGGATTAATGCAGCTAAGGGAGAGAATAGCTGAGAAAATTTTTAACCAATATCAAATCGAATACAATCCTGAATCTGAAATCACCATTACTTCTGGTGCAACACAAGCAATATTTACTGCTATTGCAGCATTCGTTAAAGAAGAAGATGAGGTTATTATTTTTACACCAGCATATGATTGCTATCAACCTGCAATAGAATTAGTAGGAGGTAAGCCAGTGTTTGTTCAAATGAAATCCCCAGAATATAAGGTGAACTGGGAGGAAGTTAAAAAGTTGATATCTCAACGTACTAGAATGATTATTATAAACACCCCACATAATCCAACAGGTACCTTGCTTTCAATTGAAGATTTGAAAGAACTTGATAAAATAACAGCAGATTCAGAAATAATTATTTTGAGTGATGAGGTTTATGAGCACATTGTATTTGATGAAATTGAACATGCCAGTATATGTAAAAATAAAAGACTTGCAGACAGAACTTTGGCAGTATATTCATTTGGAAAAACATTTCACATTACTGGTTGGAAGATGGGCTATTGTATAGGGCCTAAAGAATTGATGGTTGAATTTCGAAAAGTTCATCAATTCAATGTTTTTTCAAGTAATCATCCCCTACAGCACGCGTTAGCAGAATATTTAAAAGAACCAACTAATTACCAATCATTAGGAAGCTTTTATCAACAGAAAAGAGATGTGTTTATAGAATCCATAAGTAATTCAAGATTTAAAATAATACCTAGCCACGGAACTTATTTTCAATTGCTTGATTATTCTGAAATAACTGATGAAATCGATATTAATTTTGCAGAAAAGCTTGTGCAAGAACATGGAATAGCTGCTATTCCGGTCTCTGTATTTTATAATTCGCCTTTAAATGAAAAAGTATTAAGATTTTGTTTTGCTAAAAAAGAGAGAACACTACGTTTAGCTGGAGAAATATTAACTAAAATATAATGTTTGTGCACAATTATTTATTAAGATTTAATACAGCTAGCATGAGGTTTGAATAGAAATACTCGCTAAGTTTGATAAATGTTTAGATTTTGTGTTGTCATATGCCTTTTTTTTACTTGTGTCTTTTGCCTTGGGCAACAATCACAATTGCTTGATATTTGTTCAGATAGAGACTCAAGCTCTTATACAATTGTAGATGTTGATGATTTGTTTTCCGAAAGGTGGGATACGTTAGCGCAACCATTATTTTGGAAGAAAATAATGAAGTTGGGTCCTGATACATGTATCATTAACATTGCTTCATCAAGAGAAATTTTATGTTTTGAAAATACTGAGTTGTGGACAAACCAAACGGCAGAACAAAAATTAAAATACAAAGACTCTTTGCGTCTATTGCATTGTTTAGAAGACGATAATAAGATTTATGTTACATCTGGAAAGCGAGATTTTTATTTGGTAAATAAAACAATGCCTAGCATAAGTAAGGCAGTTAATATTTTTGATGATAATAATGTTGATCCTTGGTATGCTCAAGCAATATTGTTAATCGAAAGTCCTAAGAAGCTAGAGTATTCTAACGTAGGAGCTTTCGGCCCCTTTCAATTAATGAAATCTGTTGCGAAAGCTCATGGGCTAACTGTAAATAAAACAATAGATGAGAGAAAGGATTTTGATAAATCAGCAAAAGCGGCCGCATCCTTATTATCTTCTGTATGTATTGTGGAAGCACGAAGAATCTTAGGTAGCCTAGATGTTAGTTATTCAGAAAATGATTTGTGGTTTAAACTTTTAGTGCTTCATATATACCATGCTGGAGCTGGTAATGTTGAGGGTTTGCTTAAGCAGCAAGAATCACCATTGTCCGGGAAAAAACTTATTCTTTGGATTTGGCAAAATGAATGGGGCGGATTTAAAAATGCTTCACAAAATTACACACAAGTAGCCATAGCAGCTTTACTAAGCCTTCAAGATGAAATATATGATCATTGCGATTTTATTTTTGAATGTCAACCCTTTTAGTTTATCAATGATAACAGCATACTCTAGAATAGCATTATTTACAAGCATAGGGACCAGTATTTTATGTTTCTTATCTTTCAATTACCACATAGATTTCACCCTATATCAAGTTTCTAAATGGTTAGATGTAGTTGCAGTATTTTTATTGTTTATTTTAATTATTAGAGGATTGATAAGGTGGTTAGCTGTATTTAGAATTAAAACAACAACAGGGCTTTTATTAAGTAAAAAAGGGTGGATAAAAAGCTTCACTTATGAAGCAGTTTTATGGGTTTTTAATTTATTAATAGTTTTATTTATGGTTCTTTACATTGAGGTAGGGTTTCTTTTTAAGGTAGTTTTACTTTTGTATGTAATCGAAAGCTTGTTTCATTTATTAATTGGGAAAAATAATTACAAAATTGTTATAACAGATAATGCTATTACTTTAGTTAATCATGCGCTTTTGGTTATTTCATGGAACGATATTGTTACTATTACTTTAAGGCATAACGATCTTCAATTCAAGTTAAAAAACAAAAAAGTTAGATTGATTGATTTAGATTTAATTAATGAAAAAGATAAGCAATCGTTTGAAGCTAAAATAAAAGAAAATGCATTTCAAAGAAATATTTATTTCTCATCTTAATTAGTAAGTTCGAAAGAGTGAATTACCGCTTCTAGCTCCTTAAGTAGCTCTCTTTTTTTAAAATTTGGAGCATAAACATATCCTTCTATTGTTATTACTCTTTCTTGATCCTTTGATAGAGTAGAGACACTAATAAACGGCCCTCCCATCTTGTCATTTTCAACTCTCCACAACCCTCTTATTGTAAAGACATATTTATTGTTAATTAATTGAGCTTGTGATTGATTATTTGCAAGCTCATCTTTTCTTGTTGTCATGTATTAATTTTCAACAGTACCGTGCACATGCTTTTTAAGTAAAGAATCCCTTAGTTTAATTTGGTGTTCTAAAGAGAAAATATTTTCATTTACGTAAGGGTAACTATAAACCAAAACACCTTGCTGAATTTCGTGATCGCCATTGTTGTCCTTTTTTATTTTTGTTCTGCTTAGCCAAGTAAAATTAGAAGCAGATTTTTTAATTAGCATGTTGCTTGGAAGTTTCAATTCGATAGAATGATTTTCCTTTAAAACGGCATTGGCTTTTTTATTTTCTCCTGCAAAAGATAAAATTGATGAGTAGTAAAACTGATTTATACCAAGCTTAATTGAATCGGCATGGTGGTTAATAATTGTAATAGCATTTTTTTCTGAAGAGGCATTGATTTTGTAAACAATTTGATTTTTAGCCCATAAATCAAAAATTGGTGTAGGTATTTCTTTCGAATTAATATTTGACGATGGATTTATATTTACTATTAAAATAGTTTTATGTCTTTTGATTATTTTATTTACACCTCCTTGATCAACAAATTCAACATTAAATTCTGGTTCATATGGTAACGGTGTAGAGGTAACAAGCTGTCCGAAATTATTTTTAATTGCAAATGCTATGTTAGAATTCTCCCAGTATTTTTTGTCCAAAACAACTAGTAATTCCCCCATATTTTTTTTTGATTCAGGCTTGAGAATGTCTTGATTAAAGTCATCACCACTGCATCCTAAACAAAGAAAGGCAATAGCAATTATAAAGGAATGTTTAAACATGTGTAATCGATTTTAATTAAAAACTAGCAATTATTATTCCAGCACTTATTGGAAAATAGTCTAAGTTGTTTGAAGTAATGGGTATTAATGAAAAGCTTCCAAACAATCCAAAATTACCAATGCTTAAACGCAATAAAGCCGATAATTTATAAGGATTTAAACTGAAATTATCTTTTGTTCTGTTAATTTGAGTATTGCCATTTTCGCTTTTAACAGTTGTTTTTGCTTGCAACTGATACGCCCCTTCAATTCCAATTTGAATACCAAAGGGGTTTTTATTAATGTTCCCTAATCGGAAACCTAACAATAAAGGAACTTGTAAATAGGTTGTACGTAATTTAGATTTATTAATAGTATTTAGTGTGTCTATAGTAAAGGATGTGTTTCCGTTTATAGATTCTACCATCACATTGTTTTTAAAAACATAATTATCCCAACTAAACCCAATTCCTGGTAAAAAATACAATCTTTCATTTTTCACACTTATTCCTTTCAATAAAAAAGCACCACCTACTTTAGTTGAGTTTAAATAATCTATACAATAGCTTGAAGAATTTTCAATTTTTGAAAGAGGCCAATTAACCCATCCATTGCTGCCCAAAATGAATTCAAATCCTAGAGATCGTTTTTTTAGATCAGCTTCTTCATCTTCAAAATCCCAACCCTGCTCAATATTTTTATTGATAATTAAAACTTTAGACCCTCCCATTTCAATATTTATTGTGTCTCCAATGTTTTGAGATGTAAATGAGAGTGATAGAATTAAAAAACAAATTAAACCAATTGATTTGTATAGCTTTGACATTAAATTTTATTTTTAGTATGAAAAAGTTTAAAGAATTTTGGGAAAATTATTATCCTTATTTTTTAGATGTTTGGCAATATCTTTTAATTGTTCTAATATTTTTAATTGGGCTTATTTTCATTTTATAACTACTATTTTAAAGCAAAAGAAGTTATGCCGATTTTATTATTGTCAGCATAAATTTCTACTTCATAATTACCAGGAGCTATAGCATTTTCAACTTCATAGTAAATACAAACATCTGTGTTTTCATTTTGGTAATTAATTTCTCTTTTAGCACTAATTTCAATTTCTTCAGAATTTTCTAATGATATAACTTCTTTTTTATTTTGAGAAAGAACCTTACCGTTAGGATTCAATACTCTTAAGTAGATGTATTTATTTCCTGCCGATGAAATTTTATTTTCTAGAATGGTGAAACATCCTTTTAGCATGTTCGTTCGACTTGCTCGAGAAGTTTCTGTTTGCTTGCCGTTGCCTTTAACTCTAATCGCTTGAGCTATGAAATTGGTCGTTTGTAAGATTGAACCCAAGGCAACAGTCTGTTGAAGTTCTTGATTTTCATCTTTAATATTTTTGTTTTCTGATTGAACTTGAGAAAGCTCTTTATTTGTTTTGTTTAGTGAGTTGGTCAAATTAATGTTTTCAGTGTTAAGAGAATCAATGGTTTGAATGTATCCTTTCATAATAGATCTTAGTGTTTCAGTTTCTTTTTTGAGTTTGTAAATTCTTCCCCAATCTTTCTTTTTCTGATTCTCTAGTTGTTCAGCTTCTAGCATTAGATTGTTTATTACCAATTTCTGATTTTCGATGCTGTCCTTAATTTTTTCATTATCAAACTTTAAGGTATCATAAGTTGAAAGTAAGTTCTGTAGATTGGTTCTTAAGTTTTTATTGTCTTGTTCATTTATTATTCCTGAAGATTCTAATATTGAGTTTAACTCATTTTTTTCAGAGTTTAGTAAGTTTATTTTTTGACCAAAGTCATGATTTTTTTTATTTGCAGAATTAATTTGAATAGCTAAATAACCAACGATTACTAGTAAAGCAAAAATAACCAACATGTAAAACAAGTTTCTTTTTTTTGCTTGCTCTGAATTTTCCATAATTATTATATTCTATACCTCAAAGGTAATTCTAAATAGCTTTATGATTACCTTCTAATGTAATTTTGTATTCATAACGAAATGTGGAAGGATTTCTTGTCTTTAATATATCCAAAGATTTGTATGGGTTGCGGAACAATTTTAGTTTCTAACGAAAACCTAATTTGTTTGTCTTGTTTTATTGAACTTCCAAAATCAAATTTTCACACTCAAAATAGTATTTCAATAGGGCTAGAAGAATATAATTTTATTATTGGGTTGTATAAATATAATAACGATGTAATTCAACAATTAATACATGCTTTAAAATACAATGGAAAATCATCTGTTGGTCTAGTCTTGGGAATCGAGCTAGGTAAATTGATTCTAAGAAATGATAAGTATGAAGAGGTTGATTTAATTGTTCCAGTTCCTATTCATAGAAATAAAAAGAGAAAAAGAGGGTACAATCAAAGCTATTATATTGCAAAAGGAGTAGCTAAAATAATTAATGCTCCAGTGAAAGAAATTTTACGAAAAAGTGAAAAAGGAAAATCTCAAACAGCACAAAAGAAGTATGAAAGGTGGTTAAATGTAAAAGATAGTTTTTCTCTTAAAAGTAATAGTAAGGTCCAAGTTAATCATGTGCTCATAATTGATGATGTTATAACAACTGGAGCTACGATAGAGGCATGTGTTAAGGCAATTAGAAAGTATGGAAAAGTTAAAATAAGTATAGCAGTTTTAGCTATTGCTTAATCTTTACCTTCTGGAACATCTTGAGAGTCATCAGTCTCAATGTTAATAATCTTATCATCTTGAAAGAAACCTTCATAAGACGCACCTTCTTGAGCCCAGTAGTATGTTCCTCTTCCGTTCATCTTATTCTCAGACCAAATGCCATTGTAAGAGTTACCAGTTTTCCACTTGTATGTACCTTTACCGCTTAATTTACCATCATCAAATGCACCCATGTAATTATCTCCATTTTCCCAAATGAATTTACCTTGACCGTTTGGTAAACCATTAACCCATGAGCCGATATACATATCTCCGTTCTCCCACTGGAAAGTTCCGTGTCCTTTATAACAATTCCCCTTAATGCATTGAGAATAAGAATTAAAAGAAATAAAAAAGGATAAAATAGCTGTAATAGTAAATGTTTTCATTAAATAAAATTTAGTTCTGATTTGCTTTATACAGAATAAACAAGCAATAGTTTCAAAAATATACAATATTTTTTATTAGACAATTGATTATTTAGTTATTCCTTGGTTGTAGCCAATAAATTTAAAGAATAGGGTAACAATTCATAACTGACTTTTCCTCCACCTATATATTCTCCATCCGCTTCCGTTTCAATAGTAGAAGATGAGTTGATAACAATAGATTTAGCTGAATAATAATGGATGTTATCATTAATAATTAAATTTCCTTTTTTCAAGTTTTTCAAGTTTTTTATGTAATCCCATAAAGAAACATTACCTAACAATGTAACTTGAAAGAAGTTGTCATTTAGTTTTGCATTTGGAGAAATTATTAGGCCACTTCCAAACACTTTACCATTACAAACAGCAATACTTAATAATTTCCCGTTGTACTCCTGGTTGTCAATTTTAACGTTAACTTTTGATTTCTTGTAATTAAGAAAGCCTGTTATTGTGTGTTTAAAATAGGTGAGGTGAGCACCTAATTTTTTTGAATCCTGGGCAATTCTTTTAGCTATAAAACCCCCGAGACCTGTATCAGCAATATTTATGAAATAACGTATGTTCTTTTCATTTAAAGAACAACAGGTAAGCTTGCCAATATTTATTTTTTTTACTGAAATATTATTTAAACAGTTTATAAAATGCTCTACAGAACGAATTTCCCCAGCAGTTTTTTGGAAATCATTTGCAGTTCCTAAAGGAAAATATCCTAAAATAGTTTCATTATAAGGTGTTCTTAAAACACCATTTAATACTTCGTTTAATGTGCCGTCACCTCCAACGGCTACAATAATGTTTGAATTGTTTTTTACTTGTTCTGAAGCAAGATCAATAGCATGACCTGCATATTCTGTTTTAAAAATTGCAACATCATTAAATCCAATAAGGGTTTTAGTTTGTTCCAACAAAGAGTTTAGTTCTTTTTCTCTTTTTCGATTTTCTTTTATTATGAATGAGATTCTCATTAAAGATTTAAGGTTAAGGATTCTTCAATTCTTGAAAATGCTTCTTTGAATACCTCCTAACATTAGCTTCGGAATCTATTTGTTCACCTTCATAAATGTTTGCTATTAATTGATCTGAAAAGTAAGGAGCAAACATTACTCCTTTGCTGCCTAGCCCATTCAAAATGTGCATATTGTTTATTTCGGGATGATTTCCAACAATGGGTCTTCTGTCATAAGTTGTGGGTCTAACTCCTGCTTTTTGCTGAATTATTTTGAATTTAAAATCACCAATATTCAGAAGTTTACTAATTAACTCTTCTCGGGCTTCTTTAGTGTTTTTGTGGCTTAAGTCATTGTGCTTATAAGTAGCTCCAACTAAGAAATTATTTTTTAACAATGGATAAACAAAGCATCCTTTATTGATTAATAATTCGGGGAATTGATCACACTCAATAACAATTGTTTCTCCTTTGCTAGGTTTACTGGGTAAATAGTTGAAAAATGGATTTTTAACATAGTTTTGTCCTTCACAAAACACCAAGTGATTACAACTAATATCTTTATAATTAAATCCATTACTTAGTCTCTTAATTGATTGAAATTCGAAGTTTTCGATTCTAATCGATTTATTTTTCAGAAAGTATGCTCTACTTTCTAAAATATATTTTGAAACATCTAAGCGACCAGCACTAGAAACTTTTCCGTAATCATAAGGAAAATTAATAGAATTATTGTTTAGCTCTTTATTAGATTCTGATATGTAGTTTTTGTAAATGGGATCAGCAACTTTAGAAAGCCAATTGTTTTGTTCTTCAATAGATGAGAAGATTCGAAAAAGATTGTGTGGTTTTAAAAACTTCGAATTTAAATTCAGTTCTATTTTTTTGTAAAAATTTTCAGCAAATGGGATTAATAAATTTGATTTCCATGAAAGCAATAACCTTTTAAAAGAAATGGGATGGTAAATACCCGCTGCTGCAAAAGAACTTGTTTCCAAAGAACAATTATCTATAATTATATAAGACTTGTTTTTAAAATCAAGAGAATGGGCTAAACTTGTCCCAGCAAGACCTTGTCCAAAGATTATAAAATCAACTTTAAACATTAAAACCTTTTAAGCAAATAATTATTCCAAATACGATTAAGCCTATTCCGAGAATGTTCTTTAGAATGTTTTGAGTTTTATTGTTTAGATGGCTTTTTAGTTTACTGGCAAAATATATTTTGATTAGATCTACAATGAACAGGGTAAGGATGGTTGACATAAAATAGTATACCAAATTAAATTCTTTAATTTCAAGAGTCTCTGTAGCGTATGTACACGCTGCTATCCAGTAGAGCAGAACACCTGGGTTAATTGCGTTTATACCAATCCCCTTAGCAATTAAGCCCATTAGATTTTTAGTGCTTTCATTTTGATGCGATAAATTTATTGATTGTGTGTTTTGTGAAGGATTACTTTTTTTAAGAAGATAAATTATTCCAAGTATAAAAAACACCCCTCCTGTAAGATACTTTACGTAGATGTTGTCGTAAATATAGTGATTGATTTTTTCAGCAAAAAGGTATGCTGCACAAAGATAAAGAATGTCACTAAAGAGTATGCCTATGTCAAGAAATAGTGCTTTTTTAAAACCTTTATTTATACTTGTATTAATTAAAATAAAAAAGGCAGGGCCGAAAAAGAAGCTAAGCAAAAGCCCAAATAGAATACCGTTAATTATAATGTTAACTGTCATGTCCTTTATCTTAATGATAAAGGTAGAAAAAAAAATGCCAGAAAAATTAAGCGTTTAATTAACTCTTAATTTCTGGCATTTTAGATAATAAAATTTTATTGAGAATATAAAAATATTCATCAATATTTCCTCGTTTCATCATTTCTTTAGCTAAAGACTTTAGGGAGCCGTAATTGTTTATTGTAGTATTCATGTCTTATTTATTTTAAGTTACATGAATACTTAAACAAGTACCGTGCCGAAATTATTTTAGCATACTGAAACGGAGAAGAAAATATTTATTTCCCTTTACAGAAAGGCAGTCCTGTTTTTGGACTTTCTACAACAACTTTGTTACTAGGAAGATCGCAAGCTTCTGCTCTTTGGTCTTTAGCAAAGTAATAAATTGTTTGATTTCTTCCGCCTTTAAGCTGAACATCTTTTGAATGAAGGAAATAAGTTTTCCCTTTACTGTTTGTGTGTGAATAACCCATATTTAATAAATTTTTATGTTATAATGATGAAGATATTAATTTTTCTTCGAATATTCCTATTTTTTCTTCGAAAAAACAATAAGTTTTATTTTACAGAGGAGTTTCAGGTTTACAATTTGGCGATAGGATTAAGTAATCCTTCATATTTTATAACCTCTAATTTTATTGAACCAAATAGTATTTTGGCTTTCCCGTACAGAGGAATTTTATTCTTGTCATCTGATATCCAGACAGTTAGATCCTCCTCTTTTTTGAAGACCCTTCCTGTTTGAATGATTGGACAAAATTTAAGAGCTTTATATTTCCCACTTCTAATTTTTATTTCTTCTCTTCCTAAAAATTTTATTTTCAACGGAAATATTTCTTCATCAACAATTGTATTGAACTCAAAAGTGTCACCAATTTCCGCAGATTGAAAATCTAATGTTCTAGCATAATAATAAGCTGAAAGCATATCTTGAATGTTTTCAGGGGTTTTAATTTTAGTTTCTCCATCGTCTACATATCTAAGATCTTGGTGTAAAGTATAATCTTGTTTTATTTTAAATCCTCCTTCATTTACTCTCCTAATGAAAAACCACGGAATAATACTTTCTGTATCTATATAGGATTCATACCTGTCTCTTACTTTAAAAAACCAATCAAAAGCTCTTATACTTCTTCCTACACCTACTACTTTGAACAATTTCCTTCCTTTTGCTTTAATCTTACTTTCCTGTACTTCTAAAATAGCTTCTCCAGCATCTATAATACCATAGTGCATTCTATAAGTTAATTTCTCACCAATTTTAAAGGATTCATTTTTTATTTTTCTAAAATGTAAATATTCTTGATTGTTTGCATATGAAGCATTATAGGTTTTATAATTAAAACCCATTATCAAAACTATTACCAATAGAATTTTCTTCATGGTTAAACATTTACAATAAGTATGCCGAAAAATAATTTTTAAATTATATTTGAATCCATGAAAACTTTAAAAGTGTTTATTCTATTAATTACTGTTAGTAGTTGTGCTAGCAATGTTAATGACGTTCAAGGAACATCTAATGTTGTTATTGAAACTGATAGTCAAACAGATTCTTTTATTGAGCATTATAATAATGGAAATGTTAAGGTTTTAGGATCTTTTCTGAAAAACAAAAGAGAGGGCATGTGGATTTCATATTTTGAAAATGGGACTAAACAAAGCGTGCATCATTATAAAAATGGATTTTTGAACGGAAGCATTGAGGTGTTTTTAATTTCCGGCAAACTACTTTACCAAGGTTTTTATGTGGAAGGTGAAAAGCACGGAAAGTGGATATACTACAATAAAGAACAAGAGCCAATAAATACTTTGTGGTACCAAAATGGAATTCAAAAGTGAGTTAATCTATATTAAACTTCTTTTTATATTTATTGTAATTCCTTATTTGATCATTATCTAAGGACATAATTCTTCCGTTTATCAACGAAATTTCTACTTGGTTTGTTTTTATGTCAAAAGCATCACCTTTTGAAACGAATAATGTAGCGTCTTTTCCTAGTTCTAAGCTTCCTAATCTATCGTCTATTCCTAATATTTTTGCTGCATTTAATGTGATGGAAGCAACACCGGTTTCGTAGTCTAATCCATAAGCAACTGCAGTCCCAACCATAAAGGGTAAATTTCTTGTTATCATTTCTTGCATATCCCCAGAATTTTGAATGCAAAAAAGAACATTCGATTCAGCAAGCTTAGCAGGGAGAGAATAAGGTAAATGAATATTATCGTGATTGTTTTTAGGAAGGCTATGTACTCTTGGCAACATAATACTGATATTATTTTCTTTAAGACGCTTTGCAACCATCCACGAATCATACCCACCAACAATACAAAGCTTAGAGATGTTAAATTCCTTTTTAAAATCTATTATATCTGTTATTTCTTTAATGTAATTAGCGTGTACATACAGTTGTTGAGCCCCATTAAAAAGACCTTTCATCGCCTTTAATCTAATGTTTGTAGTGACTGGTTTAGAATCTTTTTGGTAAGCAATAGCCCTGTTGAAGAATTCAATAATTTCTTTTTTCTTTGTTTGATAATGACTTAATAATTGGTTTTTATCTTTTTTTGAGCGATTGTAATATCTTGGCCAATTTAAATGAATTCCTTCGTCAGCTTTTATAAGCGCATCTTCCCAATTCCAGGCATCAAACTGAACCACAGATGAGCTGCCACTTATTATCCCTCCCTTTGGACAAATTTGTCCCAAAAGTATGCCATTGGTTCTAACGGTTGTTGTTATTTTAGAATCAGTGTTGTAGGCGATAATTGAACGAATGTTTGGATTGTACTCACCAACCTCATACAAGTCTCTAGAGGCTCTAACAGCACCTATATCCATTAAGCCTAGAGTTGAATTGCATGTTATAAACCCAGGGTATACATGTTTTCCTTTTACATGAATAATTTCATCATATTTGGAGGTGTCAATTGTTCTTACAAGAGAATTCTCTACCATTGTGATTTTTCCATTTTCAATTCCAATAGCAGAGCGTTTTATTACTTGTCCGTTGCCAATATGAGCGGTTCCATCGAGTAGCAGAATGCTTTTTTGTTGTATTGATCCAGGTGTTTCTTGAGAGATTATAGTGCTACAAAAAACGATATATAAAATTGATAAAAGTTTATTCATTAGTTCCCATCATCTTTAATTAAACTACAATTGTGTAAGGTCTCGTTAGGTGGCTTAACCTTTTGAACTTTTCCACCAGCGTTTTTATAGGCAATCATTTTACTTATAATACTTGCTCTTTCTTTTCTTAAGGCTCTTTCTTTTGTAGGTTGTTTATTTAAATCAAAATATAATTTTCCATCAATAAAAGTTTTGGCAACTTTAGAATAAATAGATAAAGGGTTTTCTGTCCACAGCACTAGATCTGCATCTTTCCCTACTTTAACACTGCCTACTTTGTCATCAATGTGAAGAAGTTTAGCTGGGTTAATAGTTACCATATTTATAGCATCTTCTTCACTCATACCACCATATTTTATTCCTTTTGCTGCTTCTTGATTCAATCTTCTACCCATTTCTGCATCATCTGAATTAATTGCCACTGTAATCCCCATAGCATTTAATAGTGAAGCATTGTGAGGTATGGCCTCTTTTACTTCATACTTATAGGCCCACCAATCAGAAAAAGTTGAACCACCAGCACCGTGTTTTTTCATTTTATCGGCAACTTTATATCCCTCAAGTATATGTGTAAATGTATTTAATTTAAAACCCATAGAATCAGCCACTTTCATTAGCATGTTAATTTCGGATTGAACATATGAATGACATGTAATGAAGCGGTTTGAATTTAAAATTTCTAATAATGTTTCTAATTGTAGATCTTTTCTTGGTTGAGGGAGAATATGTTTCCCTTTTTTCTTAGTGTTGTAATATAGTTCCCAACTTTCTCCGTATTCTTTTGCTCTTGTAAAGGCATCATAATATACTTGTTCAACCCCCATTCTTGATTGAGGAAATCGTGTAGTGTTTCTATCTCCCCAATTTGATTGCTTTACATTTTCACCTAATGCAAACTTTATAAATCCAGGGGCACTCTCAAATTTCATTTGTTCTGCTGTAGCTCCCCATCTAAGTTTAATTAGTGCACTTTGGCCCCCTACAGGGTTGGCAGATCCATGAAGTAATTGCGAAGTGGTGACTCCTCCTGCTATTTGTCGATAAATATTAACATCATTGGGATTAATAACATCTAATAAACGAACTTCTGCTGTAACTGAGTGTGACCCTTCGTTTACCCCCCTTGAAATAGCAATGTGTGAGTGTTCATCAATTAACCCAGCCGTTAAATGTTTATTAGAACCATCAATTAGGATTGTTGATTTGTCTACTAAATCCAAAACATTTCCGATGTATTTAATTTTACCATTATTAATTAAAACATCTGTATTGTATAGAATTCCATCGTTTTCTGAAGTCCAAACAGTGGTGTTTTTAATTAAAAATGACTGATTAACAGGCAATGTGTCTAAACCAAATGAGGAGGATGGATAAAGAGGTGAGTAAATCGTTGAATCATTTGTGAGTTTTTTAATTTTCTTTTTTTCTTCAAATTTTTCATTTCTAATAGCTGTCCATTGTAACCAATCTCCGTTAGGGTTCTGACCATTCCCATCCCATGAGCCACTGTCAAAATTAACCACTCCAGATAAGGTGAAAGCACCATTATTTAGCTGATAAGATAAATTAATTTTGGTGTCTTCAAGTGAGACGGAAACAGGAACTATTTTTTTCTTAGTTATTTTATAAGGCTTCCCAGTAACGGGGTCAAAAATTATATCACCATTTAAAATGCTATCGGTAATTAAATTGTATTGAATTGTTGCTTTGGGCTTATTTCTGTCACCATTAACAATTAAAATTCTAATGTTTTGGTTGGTATTTAAATTGTACTTTCCTCTAATATCAAGTTCTTTAGAAATAGATAATACAGTTGGATTTCCTTGAACCCAATTTTCTAGAACTGTACCTTTGTTTTCAAAAAACTCATCAGAACAAACAATGAGATTTGCCCATTTCCCTGTCTCTATTTTCCCTAACTCTTCGCTCATCTTTATAATAGATGCTGGCGTTTCAGTTAATGATTTGTAAGCGGCTTCTTTAGAAAGGCCTTTTGAAACAGCAAGTCGAATATTTTTTAGAAAATCTTCAGCACTCAATCCTTTAGATGTAATGGCAAAAGTAATTTCATTTTTTTCGATAATAGATAAGTTTAATGGAGCGTATAACCAATGCCTTAATTTTCTTGTAGATATTTTAGAGGCATCGTAAGGATCTTCAACATCATAAGCTTTAGGAAAAGTTAATGGAACAATGATCGTATTTCCAATGTTTTTAATTTCAGTAATTCTTTCATATTCATCTCCTCCACCTTTAATTACATAATCCAATTTAAATTCGTTTGCAATTTTAGCAGCGCGTAACAAGTCTAAATTGTTGTTAGTGATAAATAGTTGAGGTTTATTTAAGGAATTTAAATAGGTTTCTATCGAAAAATCTTTAAATGCAGGGGTGCTATTATTATACCAATCTGCGTCATAATTAAATTGTCTTAAAAGAGCGATGCAACCCATTAATGATGACGGATAAACTTGGTTAGCGCTTCCTTTTTTGAAAGAATAAAAATAAGCGGCCTCATCAATAAGCAGGCTTTTATTTGAAGATGTATTTAATGTTGTAACAAAGCCTGAACCTCTTGCTATTCCATCTTCTTTGTGGCTTAAAACAACTCCAAACCCTTTTTTTAATAATGCCTTTTTTGATTTTTCATCAAATGTAAAGTCAAGAAGAGCTTTGTATTCAGGATGGATGGCTTCGTTCCAATAATAAGGTCCTTTTTTAGAAGTTTCATATTGTGGTGTATTAGGTCTAGATTTTTTTTTCGGTGAAGGAACACCAAAAGAGGAGTGTAAATCTATAAAAGAGGCATATAAGTGTTTACCCGAAAGATCTTTAATTAAAGCGTTTTTAGGAGCGGTTAAATTAACGCCAACAGCTTTTATTTTACCATTTTGAATAAGTACATCACAATTATTTATTGTCGTTTTTGAGTCAACATGAACAACAGCGTTGCTCAAGAAGGTAGGGGTATTATTGACATCCTTTATTCCGTTAGTTGGAGTATATTCTTGAGATATAAGACTTAATAAAGAACAAGTAAATGCAATAAGAATGAGAATTTTTTTCATAACAGGACAACAATATCAAAAAAAAATCAATTCATTTCTAATTTTTTTGAATTCATCTTTATAGATTTGATGAAAATTATTTATATGAATGCTTTAATTTCTGCTCACTCTGGATTAAGATGGTTGTTGTTGTTGACAATAATTATTTCAATTATTGTTTCTTATGCTAATAGATCAAATAGTGTATTAGAAAAGAAACAAAAGCTCATTTATTTATCGGCTTTTATTTTTTCACATATTCAGCTACTAATTGGCTTGATTCTTTATTTTATTTATAGCGGTAAAGTGGTTTTTTCAAGTTCTACCATGGCAGATAAAATAACTAGATTTTTCACACTAGAACATTCTTTGGGGATGTTAATTGCTATAGCTTTAATTACTATTGGATACATCAAATGTAAGAAGCAAAATAACCACAATCGAGTTTTTTGGTTTTACTTAATTGCTTTAGTTATAATTTTCGCATCAATTCCATGGCCATTTAGAGAGGCTTTAGGAGTTTCAAATTGGGCTTAATTGATATCTACT
>JAQWSL010000030.1 GCA_029243225.1 Flavobacteriales bacterium | reverse complement strand
TAAGTATTTGAGTTTTTTTCTTCTTTCACCACCAAATTGATCTGCTAGACCATCGGAAAAGATGTACATGTTCATGTTTTCTTTAAGATCAATGTTTTTAGTTTTAAAACTTGTGTTATCATCTGAAAGCCAGTAGCCAATTGGTTTAGAGTCTCCATCTAATAAGGTTCTTTCATTATTGTGTATTAAAAGTATTTTAGAGTTGGCACCTGAAAAAGACAATTTTGATTTTTTCTTATTATAAGTTACCACAGAAATATCCATTCCATCTCTAACTAGAAAATCACCTTGCTTGAAGCTGTTTTTTAGTAATTCATTAACTTTCTCTAGAATTAGATTTGGAACAGTTAATTTGTGTGTGTTTATAGCGTTGTCTAAAAATGTCATACAAAGTAAGCTTAACATTGCTCCAGGAACACCGTGACCTGTACAATCGGCAACTCCAAAAATTAGATCATCTTCTAATTGATATGTGAAATAAAAATCTCCGCCTACAATATCTTTAGGGTAATAATAGATGAATGAATCTTTAAATACATTTTTTGACAAATTCTGGTGAGCTATAACGGCATTTTGGAGTTTCTTAGCATAAGAAATACTTGAGCTTAATTCGTTGTTTATTTTAGATATTTCTAATGTTCTTTCTTCAACATCTTTTTCTAGAATTGAATTGTATTTTTTTAATTTTTTATTTAGGTCTAATAAGTCGTTTTGTTGTTGGTTTATTTTCCTTCTAAAATCTGTCACATCAAATCCGTAGATATTAACATATTTATTTTCAATAATTGGAACAAAACTAATGTCAAAAGTAAAGTTGTTAAACTCAATATCTCTTCTTATTGTTTTTTTCTTTTTAATACTTTCTTTAATGAAAGGAATTATGGTTTTGTTGAAGTCACTAATGGTTTTTTCTGAATTTTTAAAAAACAAAATACTTATTGGGTTTAAGTAGATAGATTCTAATTCAAAGCTAAACCGGATAACTAAATTGGGATTTTCTTTTGGGTATTGAGCTAGCTTAATTATTTCTTGATCTTTTTGGATTTTTTCAGATATATCTAAACCAAATCCAATGGCTATGTCAAGCTCATTTTCTTCATTTAAAACCGGAAAAAACTTTCTAAGTACTGTGTGTTTTTCGCCATCTTTAGATTCAACAGTATCCTCCCATTCAAGAATTTTTTTCTCATTTTTAATTTTATTGAATTGCTGTTTTCTTAGTTCAGCAATACTTTTATCTCTGCCAACGTAATTGCAATATTCAAAATCATCTTTACCAATAATAAAAGATCTTAGTTCATTATCTTTAATTGCTTGTGGGTTGACGAATAAATATTTATGATTTTTATCGAAAACAGCAATGTCTACAGGGATTTTATTTAAAATATTTTCATAGAAATCTTTATGAATGTTTATTTGTTTGAATAAATAGTCTCTTTGTTCTTCAGATTTTAATATTGACGTAAGGTCTTGAATTTCTCCTGAATAATAGGCTTTATTGTTGTGAGTAAATGAACTAAGAATTAAATCCATCGGAAATATTGTTCCATCTTTTTTTTGTCCTTCTAATCTAACTTTTCCTTTTCCTATAACATTTTTATTTCCTGTTTTTTTATGCTTTTCCATTCCTTTATTATGCATTTGTGCATAATTTTCAGGCATTAGAATTGTTAAATTCTTGTTTTCTAATTCATCTTTTTTGTATCCAAAAAGTTCTTCTGTAGATATATTTACATAAATAATTTTGCCACTGTTATCTGCCACTACAATTGAGTTAAAACTGTTGGATATAATTTTTTCATTTAATGCTTCTATGTATTTTAATTTAGTTTGTTTTTTTTCAAAATAGTAATCTAAAATTAAAACAAGAAAAACTAACACAATGGGGGCCAAGTCAATAACAAATAAAAGTGGAACTTGTTTGTGGAAATTAACAATGTCAATTTCAAAGATGTTGAACTCTGCTAAAAAAAACAGAGAAAAAATTGGAAAGAATATCCCAAGAACAAATACATATATGTATTTAAGGTAAAAATATTTCACTTAATAAATAATTTACCATTTAAGATAGGAATAAAATATGAGAAATTAGGTTTAAAGATATATTAATCTAATTCACAATCTTCTTTGTTTTGTGCCGTTTTTCTTGTTAAAAAACGGTAGTTGAGTCCAGTAGTTAATTGAAATTGTGAACCAACTTGAGTTCCGTTAACATTTTGATACAATGGAATCTCACTAGTAGCAAAGAAAACAAATGATTTATGTATGTAGCTTACTTGAGGAACAAAGAAAAGTTTTTTACTCCCTGTAGATTCCTGTTGAATATTGTAATTACCTAAAAGATCAACATTTTGTGCGGCTTTCATTTGGCCTACCCATTCTCCTCTTAGCTGAGTAGTTAAGCCAATCTTTCTGAAAAATGTTTTACCAATGAAAAGTCCAATACTTGTGTAATCACCAATTTTTTGCCCCAGGGAGTTGTAGCCTCTTTTAACATAGAGCACATTAGCAAAAATTCTAAGCTTTTGTTTAATATATGTTCTTATTAAAAAAGAATAAAGCATTAAGTCAATAGATCCGTTTGTATTTTGAACAGTTGGTGGATTTATCGAATAAATATCACCTACTAATGGGTTAGAAAAAATTAATGTTGAGTCATTGTGAGACCCAATAGGTACTTTTATTCCTACACCTAAAGTAAGTTCAGATTTAACATTACCGTTAGTTTTGTTTATTACATCATATCTTGGCAATACAATTACATCTGAAAAACCTTTAGAGGATGTGGTGTCTTCTTGTTCCAGTTCAATAAGTGACTTGTTGAGGAAATAACCACTAGCAACAGAAAGGGTTAGTTTGTCTGATAAGCCGTAATCTACTCTTAAAAAGAGGTAATTACTGTTTAAATTGTCAAATAGGGCAGCGGTATCTCTATTTTCTGAATAAAACTTATTAGAACTCATGAATTGATGATTTCCAGAAATTTCAAATTGATTTTTCTGTAAAACACCTGTAGCAGCTCCTCCAGCTATAGGATTACTACCTCCACCAGAACAACAACCTTGAGAGTATGATGAGTTAATCAAAAGCAAACAAAGGTTTAATGCTATAAGTCTTGTAACCATAGACTAATTAGACACAGAAAATTTTATAACTCTTTGCCCATTTTCTGTACTTACTTTTAATAAATAAGTCCCATTTTTCAGATTGCTAACATTTAGCTTATATGCACCAGAGAGTTGATTGAAATCATTTTTGTGGGTAATAACATTAGCTCCCAATAAGTTGAAGATTTCAAATGTTAATTTAGATTTTTGAACTAAATTATAATTGATGTTTAGAGAATTTGTGGCAGGATTTGGAAAGGTGCTTATTGTGAAATTAAGATTTGATTTTATAGAAGTAGAGCTCTCAGATAGCGCTAAGTCAATAGCTAAGTCAATTCCTTGAGATGAGCTATTTTGATTGAAATATATTTTGTGATCAGAGCTTCCCAAGACTACTATCTTTGGCATACCTGGCTGGCCATAATCTCCCATATCTACAGCCGCATCAGAAAACATTGTACAGCTACCCATACCGTAATTGTTAGCCCAGGTCTCTAAGGATTGACATGGAGTATCTGCATAATCATCAACTAAATAGAATTTTACTCTTCCAGGATGGCTTAGTGCATAGCTTTCAACAGCAACATATGCATTTAATGGGTCTTGTATACATGTGGCACATGGCATTACCCAAGCAATAACAACTACTTGTTCGTTGTTAAGTTCAGAAAAAAGATTGTGTGTAACACCATCACAATCGTTTGCAGTAAAATCGGTGGCGTTTGTTTGGGATACTAATCCCAAAGAGCTTAGTAAAAAAAGGGAGAATGCTAGAATTTGTTTTTTCATTATTAAAAAATTTAATCTCGTTTATATTTACAACAATGATGTAAGTTGTTATATGTTTCATCTTTAGCTTTGTAAGTACCTGTATCGTAGCCTGCAGAGGCTATAGACTCTTGAATTAATGAAACAGTTGTTTTATCTGTATTGTATTTTACTGTCATTTTTTGGCTTACCATGTTCCATTTAGCAGATTTAACACCTTCAATTGAATTTGCTGCTTTTTCAATTTTAGATTTGCACATTTCACAATTCCCAGAAACTTTAAAAGAATCTTTAATGAAATTATTCTCTTGACTAATAGTAGTATTTATACAGAGTAGAATAATTATAACTGATGATAATATTGATTTTTCCATCTTTATATATTATTGTGAAGGTAGTTAATTCTTCATTACCTTATAAACATTAGTTCCAATTTTTAAGAAATAAATATTGGAAGATAATTGGGATACATTGATGGTGAACAAGCTGCTGTTTATTTGACCAGTTTCTATCTTCTGTCCTAATGAATTAAATAGCGTGAAACTTGTTAATTCATTAAAGTTGTTTTCAATTGTGATTTGATCTTTTGTTGGGTTAGGATAAATCTGAATTAGGTCATCGTTAAATGTATTTGAAGTTGAATTGGAAATGATGTAGTATTCATATTCAGCTCTCTGTGGAGACAATGTAAGTGCATCATTATTCTCTGCTTTGATATAGAATTTAACATCTTCAATAGCGTTTAAGTAGGGAACTAAGCTAGAATAAATACCATCAGAAGAAACTAAATCACCATCTGTACCATTGTCATTCATTAGAAACGATTTAAACTTAGAACTGTAAGTATTTATAGTTGCCATTAAATTCACACTAGTTGCATTTTGTATTTCTGCTGTTATTAAATCATCATTCAAGCTGACATTATTAATGGTTGGCGCTTGATAGTTGATTTCTGAATGATTGGATAAAAAATTCAACCTTTTAATTAATGTTGACATAATTCCTCCAAATCCATAGCCACCCCAGGCTCCAAAAGAAAGGTCGTTTTCAACATTAAATGAGAAATTATTAATTGAAAATAATTTATAAATATCTGAGAGGGCAGCAGGATAAGCTAAATTTTGAACCTGATTAATTTCGGACCTTAATTGAGTGCTGTCTAGATCATTCATTATAGTTCTTATATGAGCTGTATACTGCTTTCTGTAGGATGGATTATTGAGTAGCTTGGCGGTTAAAGGTCTTCCTGTAGATGGGATGTCTCCAAAGAATGGGTCGAATTCAATGGGGTCAGGATCTCCAGGTTGAAGGAAAATGTCCCAGCCAAGAAGGGCGTTTAAGAAGCTTTGACTAAGATCCCAGGGAATCATCTGAAACAAACCATCTTCAGATTGATAGAGATAATAATTGTGAACATAATAACCATTGTAGGTGTCAAAATTAGCAATTACAGTATTCACAGCAAATGCCCACAACACTCTATCAACGTTAAGAATACTATCGATTTCATTTGTGTTGAAATTAAGAGTGTAAATTAATTCTTGAAGCTTTTGCCAGCCATGATCAGATTTAATAGTGTAGGTGTCGTAATATGTTGTGCTGTCTGTTCCTAGCCAAGATAAATTAGGTTCTGTAGCATTGTTGTTATTGTTTCCACAAAAAACATCTGCATTGTCACATTTAAATAGCGCACCATTTTTTTCGTTAAAATGCTTTTCTAAAAATTGTTTATTAACGGATTCGGTATTAACATATAATCCTAGGTAATTTCCTTGAACATTTAGTTTTAGTAGATTCACCTCAGATGAAGGCAGGTAGTTTTGATAGATTTCCGATGCTATATATTCTCTTGCAAATGTAGCATCCATGTAAGCGTTGGCTAGTTTAAGTTTCTTGTAGTCCATTATTTTTTGACCTGAAACCCAATAATTCATATCAATATTGTAAGGAACTTTTGGTATGTTATCATCATTAGGAATACAAAAAGTTGAATTTCCTTTGTATCGAACACCAACACTATCATAAGTTTCACCATTAAGCGTTAGTGTAGCTGGAATCCTGAGCGAAGGATTGTTGAAGAATGACGAAACTAATGTGTTGTGATAATTTGAATTGTAAAAATTTAAATTCAATTCTCTAAGAGAGTCAGCATCAAATAAGTTTCCTTGATTGTTGTAGTTAATTTGTGGGTTAAATACACTAATGGTTTGAGCGTTTCCATTTAGTGATAATAATATATATAAAATAAAAAGTTTTTTCAAGCCTAAAAAATTCGATATAAATTTAATTAAATATTACTATATATCCATTAAGTGAGCTAGCGATAACAAGCCATAAAAAATAGGGGAGAATTAGAAAAGAAAAGTATTTTATTTTTTTTCGATTGAAGATAAATATGTAGCCAACTAATGCTGTGAGAAGAACAATAACTGCAAGCCCCAGATTTGCATTGTGGAAATAAAAAAAGATTGGATTCCATGAAATATTTAAAATCCATTGTATGCTAAATAGGCTAATTAATTGTTTTTTGTTTTTAGATTTTAACATTGACACACTCATGTAAAATGAAAAACAAACCATTATTAAAGTCCAAGCAGCTCCAAACACCCATCCTGGGGGAGTCCAAGGAGCTTTGTTTGCCATTTGATACCAGCATGAAAACGCACCCTCTCCAGATAGAAACATGCCAATATATAGTGCACCGAAATTAAGTCCAAAAAATAAAATAAGTGTTAGTAGGGCTGTTTTTTTCACCACGAATAAATAGATAATTAAGTAAATATAGCATACGATTTTATTCTGCCTATTTTGTTTAATTTAGATTTTATTATGAGCAATTATAGACCTACAATAATTTTAGTTTTTATATTTTCTTTTTTAAATAGTAGTGCTCAATCCATAATAGTGAAGCCTTATTTGCAAAATGCAACTTCCAATTCAATTACTATTATGTGGGAAAGCAGTAATTGTAATCCTGGAATTATTGAATGGGGAACTTCCAATTCTTTGGGGAGTATTGTTGCAGCTTCTCTATTAAATTCACAGGGTTCAGCTTGTATTTTTACTGGCAACGTAATTGGGTTGCAACCCGAAACTAAATATTTCTATCGTGTAGCTACAGGAAATGTTTTTTCACCTTTATACTCATTTATTACACCATCTCTAAGAGAAAGTGAATCTTCCATAAGTCTTGTTGCTATGAGTGATATGCAGAAAGATAATGGTAATCCTGACAAGTTTCATCAAATCTCAAATGATGGAATTATTTCTCACATTACAACAACGTTTAGTGGAGATCTTAACCAAAACTTACAGCTTATTTTAATTCCTGGAGACTTGGTTGATGATGGCAATAATCATGATGAGTGGGTAAATGATTTTTTTAATCAAGGGGAAAATCTTTTTAGCTATGTTCCTTTTTATCCTGTTCCTGGAAATCATGAGAATAATGCTCATTTTTTTTTCGATTATTTTGATTTACCAAAAAATGGATCTAATGGTTTTATGGAACATTGGTGGTATAAAGATGTTTCCAATGTTAGAATTATAGGATTAGATTCCAATCATGATTACCAGTTGCCTCAACAGTTAGATTGGTTAGATAGTATTTTAAATGCGACATCTTCAGATACACTTATCGATTTTGTTTTTGCCCAGCTTCACCATCCTCATCATTCAGAATTGTGGCCACCAGGAAATACTGATTTTACTGGTGAAGTAATTTCTTTGTTGGAATTTTTTTCAAGTTCAAGTGGTAAGCCCTCAATTCATTTTTTTGGACATACTCATGGTTATTCTAGGGGGCAGTCAAGAGATCACAGCCACCTAATGGTTAATGTTGCTACTGCTGGTGGTAATATTGACTATTGGGATGAGTATTCGCAGATAGACTACCAAGAATATACTGTTAGTGATGATGATTATGGGTATGTATTTGTGGAAGTAGATGCCGGGGAAGATCCTAAGTTTACCATTAAGCGATTTAGTTTAGGTGATGAGTATGTTTATGAATCAAATAAACTAAAGGATAGTATAACAGTTAAACTTAATAATCAAATCCCTGAAGAGCCTTATGGTGTATATCCTTTATCTGGTGAAATTGTAAGCCCAGATGGTTTTACTATTTTAGGAAGTCCTTTTATTGACCCCGATGGTGATGGGCATGGTGCAACTCAATGGCAAGTTAGTACAAGTTGTATTGATTTTTCAAGCACGGTATTTGATAGATGGATTCAGCATGAAAACTGGTATAAAGGACTTGATTCCCAACAAGATGATAATCTTTTAGATATTGATGTTTTAAATCTTCTTCCAGATATTAATTACTGTTGGAGGGTAAGATATAGAGATAAAGGTTTAGGTTGGAGCAATTGGTCTAATCCAATTTCATTTACAACTGACTCTGTTTTTATGAATTGGAAAGTTTATCCTAATCCTATTGCTAATGTTAGCACTTTGAATATTCCGTATTCTGAAGATTTATTATTAAAAATAAACATTTTCAGTTCTACAGGAAAGCTTATTAGTAGCTTTGAAAATATATCTCCTCCAGTTTTTAAGTTATATAAAAATGATTTAAAAAGAGGAGTTTATTATTTGCAAATATTACACGATAAAGATAGGTTGGGGTTAATTAAATTTTTAGTGGCAGAAGATGGCTAGAAATTAACCATTAGTCTTAAAAATAGTCCAGTTCCTAATGGATTAATTTTATTGTTTTTAAGTCCTGCTGCTGTTTGACCAAGCAGCATTAATTCCCAGTTTTCGGCAATAGAATAATTTATTGAAGGTATTAGAAGTAAAACATTAAATCCGAACATATAAAACCCTGAAAAAGAGCAGTTTAGAGATGGGTTAATGTTGCTACTTATTTGAGAAAAATAAGTGAATTTTGAGGGCATTAAATTTTTAGGAGAAAGCACGTAGGAAAAACTTTGAAATGGGTTTGCATTAGTATTTATTGAACTAATTCCTGAGCTGTTGTAAAGAATAGAATTATTTAGATAAAGACCGTTTTTAAAAGAATGATCGATCGTAATAGATGTACTTATAGTTCCGCTCGTATCAGTTAGGTTTTCTTTTGGATGAAAATACGTAAGCTCACCTTTTAAGCCACTTTCTTTAATGTTTCCAGCCCATCCTCCTCCAACGGCAATATCGTTATTGTAATTACCCGCAAGTAATTGTATGTCGTATTTATATTTATTGAATTTCCATAATCCTGCAATTATAGATTCATTTAAATTTTCTCCTGGTTGTATTGCAACTTCAATACTTGATAAATCTCCAGTGAAGTATTGAAACCTTAATGCATCAGCTCCAGGTCTTTCTTGATAATCGAAGTCAATTAAACTATAAGCGTTAAATAAATCATTTGGGTTCCATGCAAGATTCACTCCCCAATTAATTCTTTGTCTACCAACTCTTAATTCCCATTTGTCACCCATATATTTCACAAAAGCTCTATCGAAAATTGAATGAATTACTAATGATTTATTGTTCACTGGTACAAAAGATAAATCTATTTGTCCTTGATCATTGTCTAATAAAGCTCCCAAATTGGGGTTTAATCTTGTAGCTTCACCATAAAATATTCTATTACGCATTTCAATAACAGTCGTAATTTTTGTTGATAAGAATGCTTTTATTTTAATTCTGTTGTGAATGAGATTATCTCCAATGATTGAATCTAAACTTAAAACAGAAGCGGTATTCATGTATTTAGTATAACCTTCAATAGCTATTTTGTTTTTTAGCTTTTTTCTTTTTTCTTTTTGCTGTGCAATAAAAATTAGTTGGGTGAAGCAAAGGGTTGTAATTAAAAAATATTTCAGCATATCCCTATTGTATGACATCTGAAATTACTTTACCATCTTCTAAAGTGATAATTCTCTTAGCTCTATCAATAACCCTTTGGTCATGAGTAGAGAAAATAAACGTCATCTTTTCTTCTTGGTTTAATCGGAACATAATATCTAATAAATTAGAAGTGGAGGTTGAGTCTAAATTAGCTGTAGGCTCATCAGCTAATACAAATTGAGGTTTTGAGGCAAGAGCTCTAGCTACTGCCACTCTTTGTTGTTGCCCTCCAGATAGCTGACCAGGTTTTCTGTTAATTTGTTCTTTTAATCCAACTGCATTTAATAATTCCTCTGTTCTTGACTTTCTGCTTTTAGCTGTTTCCCCTTGCATTAGCATGATGAACTCTACATTTTCTTTAGCTGTTAAAACAGGAATTAAATTATATGCTTGAAATACAAAGCCAATATTTCTTAACCTAAAATCTATTAATTGATTTGATTTTAGCTGTGTGATGTCTGTATTATTAATAATTACTTTTCCAGAATCTGGTGTGTCCAATCCTCCAATTGCATTCAGAAAAGTTGTTTTTCCAGATCCTGAAGGACCTACAATGGCAGTAAATTCTCCTTGCTCAAAATTGATGGAAACATCATTTAAAGCATTTACTTGAATATCTCCTTGGCTGTATGTTTTAAATAGTTTAGTGGTTTCAATTACATTCATAGTTCGAAAATTTATAATGCTCTAACTGCTTCAGCTGGATTAAGTTTTAATGCTCTTCTAGCCGGAATTAATGAAGAAAGAAAAGTTACAATTAAGGTTAAGATGGAAATGTTCCAATAATTATTCAGAGATAATTTTGTATATATTCTGGTTCCAATTCCAAACTCTTCTAGTCCCTCACCTACAACAGACAGGTCTATACCGTGAATTCCAAAATAAGATATTAGTAAATAAGATAATAAGATGCCGATTGGAGCAGCTACCAATGAAATGAAAATAGTTTCGAATACGATCATATAAAATACTTTCCTTTTGTTGAGCCCAACAGACATTAGCATGCCTAGCTCTTTTTTTCTTTCTAATACAGCCATAAGCATGGTGTTTATTATTCCAAACGAAAGTGCTATTAAAATGATTCCCATAAAAATGTAAATAACACTCCCCATAATTTCTTGTGCATAACCAAGCTCAGGTGCTATTTTACTCCAAGATTCAGCTTTGTTTTTTTTGAATTTAGAATTAATGCTATCAACTGTATTATCTACAACATCTAAATTTTTACAGATAATACCTATTTCATGAACGGCAGATGAATTGTGTAATATCTTTTGAAGATCTTGCTGTTTCATGTAAATGTTAGTTCTGTCAAATAAAGAACTTGCTGTTTTGAATACACCCTCAATTTTCAGTTTAATACGTTGTTGGTTACCATCAGTATCAACAAAAGTGAGGTAGATTTTCTTTTTCAAATCAAGCTTTAATTTCACTGCTAATTTTTTTCCAATAATTGCAGGTTTACTTTTAATACTGTTAAAATAAGTGCCCTTAACCATGCTTTTATGAACAGTTGTGATTTCCTTCTCAACTTCTGGATCTATGCCAATTAACCGTACACCAGCTGAACCATGAGCGGTAGATGCCATTGCTGAAATAATTGTTCTAGAACTAAAACTCTTTACACTTTTTTCTTCTTTTAAAAAGAAAGATAGAGAATCATAATCACTAATGGTGTGCTCCAAATCGTAATTTTCTGTAAAAGAAGGGTGGTGTATTTGAATATGAGAAAGATATGAGTCAATGGCGCTATCCATTCTCTGATCATTTAGTCCCAACATCATAGAAACGGTAAAGAGTCCAGACCATAATCCTAAAATCATGGATAAAATAACTGTTAAACTTCTCAACTTATTTCTCCAGACATTACGCCATGCTATTTTGAAAACGGTTTTCATGCTATCTTTTCATGGCTTTTATTGGATTTAACTTATAAATTGTAATGATAGGATAGATGCAAATAATTAATGAAATAAAGAAAATTATTAATCCATGTGTAATTGGTATATCGTATGAGCTCATAAATGGAATAACAGCTTCAAAACCTTGGCTTTCCATCATTTCAGCTTCTTCTGCTGGAAACTCCAAGGGGTTGTTGTAATAGTGTAAAACAATTGGTCTTGATAACAGTATTCCAAGAAAAATTCCTATTGATGTTAAAAATATGGTTTCATATACCATTGAAATCATCAGTTTCACTTTTTTCATTCCAATTGAAACAACTACACCAAATTCGTATTTTCTTTCTTGAGTCATCATAAGAACAGTTCCAAAAATACCAAACGTGATTATCATATAAAGAATAAAAATCATGATTAAGCCACCAGCACTATCTGCTTGTATTACTTGTTCAATTTCAGGCATCATTTCTTGCCAAGACATTATTTCATAATTTTTATTCAACTCTTTTTGTAAGGAAGCGACTATTTCTTTTTCATCACTGTATTCTTTTTTGTTTATTACTAAATGAGTCATTAAGCCCTCTGCTGAAAGAAATTCTTGAGCGCTAGATAAAGACATGAATACACTTATGTTGTTAAGTGCAGGGTTTTTCATATCCAAAATACCACTTACCTGGAAAGCTCCTACTGCTTGCATTCCATGGTATCCCTGGCCAATGAAAATTAATGTGTCTCCAATATGTAAGTCATAATATTTTGCTATTCCTTTACCTATGTTTATAGCTTGACTATTGGGTTTTAATAATTCACCATCTATTAATCTTTTATTCCAATCTGTCATTAATTGTTCCTTTTGGGGTTCAATTCCAGTAACAAAAACAAATTTTGATAAATCACTATTTGAAGAAAGGCAACCACTTTGTATCCGTTTGGTTGTGTTAGAAACGTTTATATTGTTTTCAATTTTCTGAATTAGCGAATCATTAAACTCAAAAGCATTGTCAATGGTTTGTTCTTCCCAATACCCTTTCGAATGAACTTGAACATGTCCAGAATAAGATCCTACAACATTTTGAATCATATTGTCGTACATTCCTAGCTGTAAAGAGCGCATGATAATGGCTAAAAAAACAGCAATTAAAATAGCTGTAATGGTTATAAAGCTTCTCTTTTTGTTACGCCATATGTTTCGCCAAGCTAACTTTATTAACATCTTTTCTATTTTAACCTTGATACATATTGAGTCGTAAAATAATTTGGTGGAATTTCTAAATCAAACTCCCATTTTGTGTACTCAATAATGGTTTTGTTTCCCTGATCTTCTAATGGAATAAATTCTATTTTAGAGGGGAGTTTTTTGCCGCTAAATGTTTTTACATTATATCCTTCCATTAAATTCACCAATTCTTCATCTTCATCGAAAAACTCTACTTTTAGCTGCATAAAATCTTCTTTATCTATCCAAACTATTAATTTACCCCAAACTACAGTTGCTTCTTCATTTGGCATTAGTTCTAATTTCCAACAAGAAATGCCTCTAATTTCTTCTTGGGTTAGTATTTTATGAGTGTAATCAACCACCATAGATGATTGTTTAACTAAGTCATCATTAGTTAAATCTGTTCCCATAAAGCTTTGGGTCATCATGGAAGGAGGTAGTTTAATGGTTCTTTCCAATGAAGGAATGTAGTTCCAAACCTGATTTTCTCTTTTTAAAAAGACAGAGCCTTTTTCCTTTGCAGGACTTGTTACTAAGGAAACTGCATAATCATCACCCTTGGACCAGTTTTTCATGGTCATGGTTTTTTGCCATTTAGGTCTTACAATGGTAATGCTCATTTCAGAAAAAGAGGATTTACCTCTTAATTTCTCATCGGCTTTTTGTATAATTTCTAATGCAGATTGAGCGTGAGAATAATTGAAGAATAGAATTGAAAACGCAAGGAATAATTTTCTCATAAAAATATATATTAGTAAAAATACCATTATTTAATGACGTTAAAAACACTTTTTTAATATTACTTAGACCATTAAAGTTGTTAATGCTAACCTTTCTTTTTTTAGATGTTTTTATTTAGTACGTTTAACATCTATGAATTACCTTTCTGTAGAAAATGTTAAAAAATCTTATGGCGAAAGAGTACTGTTCGAGCACTTAACTTTTGGTTTAAGTAAGGGTGATAGAATGGCTTTAATTGCTAATAATGGAACAGGAAAAACAAGTCTCTTAAAAATAATTGCTGGAGATGATGTGGCTGAGGAGGGTAAAATTACTTTAAGAAAAGGAATTAGAGTTGGGTATTTAAATCAAGACCCTCATTTTGATGATAACCAAACCGTAAAGCAATTAATTGATGGTTCAAATTCAAAGTTTATAGCTGTAATAAGAGAATATGAAGATGCTTTAGCTGCTCAGTCATTAGCTTACACAAAAGATAATATTGCTCGTTTTGATGAAGCAACTTCAAAAATGGATGAGATAAATGGTTGGAATTATGAACAGCTAATGAAGCAAGTTTTGTCCAAGTTCAGAATTGATGATCTTAATCAACAGGCAAAAAACCTTTCAGGTGGACAAAAGAAAAGATTGTCTCTTGCAATGCTTCTTTTGGATGAGCCCGAGCTGTTGCTTTTAGATGAACCAACAAATCATTTAGATGTTGAAATGATTGAGTGGTTGGAGAAGTATTTGCAACAACAGAGAATTACTTTGCTCATGATAACTCACGATCGTTATTTCTTAGATAGAGTTTGTAATCATATTTTAGAATTAGAAGATGGTAACCTTTACCACCATAAGGGTAATTACAGTTATTTTTTGGAGAAAAGAGCTCAACGTGAAGAGGTGTTTAATACTGAAATTTCAAAAGCCGGAAGATTAATGAAAAAAGAGCTAGAGTGGATAAGAAGATCTCCAAAAGCTAGAACAACAAAGTCTAAATCTAGGGTTAACAATTTCGATAAAATTAAAGAGAAAGCAAATAGTAAGAAAATTAAGCAAGAGCTTAATTTAGAAGTTAAAATGAGCAGGGTAGGAGGTAAAATTTTAGAGTTAAAAAAGGTTTATAAAAGTTATGATGATTTAAAAATTTTAAAGGGTTTTGATTATACATTTAAAAAAGGTGAGCGAATAGGTATTATTGGTGAAAATGGAGTGGGAAAGAGTACCTTTTTAAATATAATTACTCAAAAGGAAAAGGCAGATAGTGGTAAGATTAATACAGGTGAGACCATTATATACGGCTATTTTACTCAAGCAGGAATTAAGCTCAAAGAAGATAAAAGAGTTATAGATGTTCTTAAAGATATTGCTGAAGTCATTGTAATGGCTGATGGAAGGAAAGTTAGTGCATCACAACTGCTGGAGCATTTTATGTTTTCACCACAAATGCAGTATACTTATGTGTCAAAACTTAGTGGGGGAGAAAAAAGAAGGTTGTATTTGTTAACTGTTTTAATAAGAAATCCAAATTTTCTAATTCTTGATGAGCCTACAAATGATTTAGACTTGCTAACTCTTAATAAGCTCGAAGAATTTTTGTTGCAATTTAAAGGATGTTTAATGATTGTTTCACATGATCGTTATTTTATGGACAAATTAGTCGAGCATTTATTCGTTTTTAAGGGTGGAGGAGAAATTGAAGATCATTATTGTTCCTATTCAGACTATCGAAAATCTGCAGCTAAATCTTCCAAAGAAGTTCAAAGTAAACCCGAAAAGAAAAAAATTAAACAAGCTAACTCAGATCAACCTAAAAAAAGAACTTTTTCTGAAAGAATTGAATACGAAAAGTTAGAAAAAGAAATTGAAAAGCTGGAAAAGGAAAAAAGTGAAATCGAAAATGCATTAATGGATAATAAAATGGATTACGATCTCATGATTTCTAAAAGTAATCGTTTAGGAGATGTAATGAATTTAATAGATGAGAAATCTTTTAGATGGATGGAGCTTGATGAAATTGGTACTTGATTAAAAATAGTTAATATTTCTTTTTCTAAATCTAAAAACAGTTTAGTTGTTCTATTTCATCTTTTTTGACTGTTCTATTTATTGTTTTTTGAATCCTAAATTCAATTGAATTTCTTTCTTTTTTATCATATAAAAACCAACATTATCCAAATAATGTTTTTTCTTTCGTTGCTTTGCCTACTTTTGCGGCTTTAAAATATAGATATGAACATCAGAAACATAGCCATCATTGCCCACGTTGATCACGGTAAAACAACTTTAGTAGACAAGCTAATTTACGCTTGTGAAGCTGTAGATGATAGAAAAGAAACTAAGGATTTAATTTTAGATAATAATGATTTAGAAAAAGAAAGAGGCATAACTATCTTGTCTAAGAATGTTTCAGTTACATACAAAAACACTAAAATTAACATAATAGATACACCTGGTCACGCAGATTTTGGTGGTGAAGTAGAGAGAGTTCTTAACATGGCTGATGGGGTGCTCTTACTTGTAGATGCTTTTGAAGGACCTATGCCTCAAACAAGATTTGTACTGCAAAAAGCAATTGAATTAGGACTTAAGCCAATTGTAGTAATAAATAAAGTTGACAAAGAAAATTGTACACCAGACGAAGTTCAAGAAAAAGTTTTTGACTTAATGTTTAATCTTGATGCTGAAGAAGAACAGTTAGATTTCCCTACAATATATGGCTCTGCCAAAAATGGATGGATGAGTACAGACCATAATAAGCCAACTACTAATATTATTCCACTTTTGGATGCAATTGTTGAATATATACCAACTCCAAAAATTAAAGAGGGAACTACTCAGTTGTTAATTACATCACTTGATTTTTCTTCTTTTATAGGAAGAATTGCTATTGGTAGATTACAAAGAGGTTCGCTGAAGGTAGGTCAGCAGCTATCTCTTATTAAAAGAGATGGTAGTGTTGTTAAAAGTAGGCTTAAAGAATTATATGTTTTCGAAGGTTTAGGTAAAGTTAAAGTTGATTTGGTAAATGCTGGTGATATCTGTGCTATGGTGGGTATTGAAGGTTTCGAAATAGGAGATACTCTTGCAGATATTGAAAATCCTGAAGCATTACCTACAATTAATATTGATGAACCTACAATGAGTATGCTATTTACTATTAACGATTCTCCATTTTTCGGTAAAGAAGGTAAATATGTAACTTCTAGACACATTAAGGATAGGTTAGAAAAAGAATTAGAAAAAAACTTAGCGTTGAAAGTGGAAGACACTGGTACTGCAGATTCTTTTAATGTTTTTGGTAGAGGTGTACTTCATTTATCTGTTTTGATTGAAACTATGAGAAGAGAAGGGTATGAACTACAAGTTGGTCAGCCTCAAGTTATTATTAAAGAAATTGACGGTGTTAAATGTGAACCAATTGAAGAGCTTACTATTGATCTTCCTGAAAATGTTTCTGGAAAAGCCATTGAAATGGTGAACATTAGAAAAGGGGAAATGTTAAGCATGGAACCTAAAGGAGATAGAATGATATTAGAATTTGTTATTCCCTCTAGAGGTATAATTGGTCTAAGAAATTACTTGTTAACTGCAACTGCTGGTGAAGCAATCATGTCTCATCGATTTATAGAATTCCAAGCTTACAAGGGTGATATTCCTGGGAGACAGAATGGTTCTCTTATATCAATGGAGAAGGGGCAGTCTATTCCTTTTAGTTTAAGTAATCTTCAGGATAGAGGAAAGTTTTTTGTTGACCCAAATTTAGATATTTATGAAGGCCAAGTTGTGGGAGAACACAATAGAGCAAATGATTTGGTTGTTAACATAACAAAAACAAAAAAAATGTCCAACATGCGTTCTTCAGGTGCTGATGAAAAAGTTAAGATTGCTCCTGCTATTAAATTCACATTAGAAGAAGCATTGGAATACATTCAAGCTGACGAATATGTTGAGGTAACTCCATCATCAATAAGGTTAAGAAAAGTGTTGCTTAAAGAGGTCGAAAGAAAAAGAGGGGCTAAAATTTAAATTTGTATATTTAATTATAGATTTTAATAAAAAAAACATAAAATGAAAAAAATTAGTTTAATAATCGTTTTGTTATTATGTGTTGTATTTTTTGATTCTTGTAAGAAAGGTTGCACAGATCCTTATGCTTCTAATTATAATCCAAACAGAGAAATTGACAACGGTTCATGTAACATGTATAGCCATGTGGTATTACATTCTGTAGATATTCAAAGTATTCCTGAATTTAATTCTTTAGGTTACCCTTGGGATGCAGGATTTGGTGATGATTTAGATAACGACAATACTTATCCAGATTTATATATTCACTTCAGAGCAGATAGTGGTTATTCTTACAGCTCTTCGTCATGGAATAGATATGATGTTAATTTTAATAATACTAATATTAATCAGTCTTTAAGTGTTCCATTAAGTTTGTCTGCATGGAGAACTGGTGGCTTTTGGGTTTACATAGAAGAGGTTGATAATGGATGGTATTATGAAAATATAGATTCTGTTTTTGTTGATCCTTTTGATTATGATGCTTCATATAACCGATTTAAAGATACTTTGGTGGTAAACCAAGGAGAAATTCAGCTTACTGCTAACATGGAATGG
>JAQWSL010000021.1 GCA_029243225.1 Flavobacteriales bacterium | reverse complement strand
TTTTCGCACAAGATAATAGAGTTGTAATTTCAAAAAGCTATGGCTATTTAAATCCTAAAAAGAAAGATAGCTTAACTCTAGAAAACACATTTCAAATGGCATCAGCTTCAAAACCATTTACCGCTGTAGCTATTCTTCAGCTTTGTGAAAAAGGATTACTTAATTTAGAAGATACCATTCAGAAGTTTATTCCTAATTTTCCTTACAAAGGGATAGATGTTCATCAGTTACTTTGTCACAGATCTGGGTTAAGTCAATACACACATTTTTGTGATTCGCCTGACTCAATATGGCCAGATAAGAATAAAACCATTAATAATGACAATGTCATTGAAATAATAAATTCTATAAAGCCCTTAATAAATTATCCACCAAACAAAAAACACTACTACTGCAACACAAATTACCTGCTGTTAGCATCTATTGTTGAAATAGTTTCTAAGCTATCTTTCAAAGACTACTTAAATAAATATATTTTCACTCCATCAAAGATGAAACACACTCACCTGTTTACAAGAGATAATTTTAGTGAGTTATACCGACCTGTTTCTGGTTACAATGGTAATTACAGAAAAGAAGACAACATTTACTTAAACGGATGCTATGGAGATAAGGGCATTTATTCAAACGTTCAAGATTTATTTAATTTCAATATCGCTTTAAAAAACGGCACGCTTCTCTCAAAAAATACATATGAATTAGCAATTTACAACTACAATGACACTTTCAAACAAAAACAAAATTATGGCTATGGCTTTAGATTACTTTACTCTGAAAAAAAAGGGAAAATAGTATTTCATACAGGTTGGTGGAAAGGTTTTAGAACCTATTTCATTCAAGTAATTGACCACCATCAATCTATCATCGTTTTATCCAATGTAAAAAGAGGACCTTTTTTAAAAGTAGAACAATTGACAGAATTAATGCCTACAACTCATTAACTGCATTTAGAGCAGGAGCATAATTGTTATCTATTTCAATTGCATGTAAATACAATTCCTTAGCCTTAGCTTTTTCTCCTTTAAACTCATATTGAAGACCTAAATTATAAATTGCTTGAACATAATTAGGATTTATATCTATGGCTTTTTCAAAATAATAAATTGCTTGATTTAGTGTAGTATCTTTAGAGAAAACACTCATTGTATCACTATAAAGACCTATGTAAGTGTTTCCGATATTAAAATACGCTTCTTCAAATGTTGAGTCTATTTCAGCAACTTTACTAAAAGAGATTCTTGCTTTGTTGTACCTTCCAGAGAAATGATAGTATAAACCTTTATTTCTATGAGCCTCAATGCTTGAAGGGAAAATATCTATAGCGGAATTATAATATTCAATGGCATTGTTGTCATTTTGTTCACTGAATAGCAGGCCTAAGTTCATGTAAGCGTCATAATAATCTGCATCCATTTCTATTGCTGTTTGGTAAGATGAAATTGCTAAAGATTTATTACCTAAATAATGATAAATCATACCTTTTGTGAAATATGCATTGGCATTTGTTTTATCTAATTTAAGCACATCATTTACTAATTTCATCGAAGGATCGGTTTCCTTTTTATAAAGTAAAATTTTTGATTTTAATAGAATTGCATTTTTAAAATCTTTATCTAAAGAAAGTGTATGATTTAAATAAATTTCAGCCTCGTCTATTTTAGATACATCCATAACAAACACACCATATTCATATAATATAGCTGCTTTTTCAAAATTAAACACTGCCGCATCTGGTGCTAATTTTAATGAACGATTAATATCTTCTAAAGCTAGGGTGTACTTTTTTCTTAGTTTGTAATAAATAGATCGCTTGTAATAAACATTTGGACTTTCTGGTTTAGAAATAATTTCATCTTCAATAGTCGACAATTTATCATTATCAAAAAAGTTAAAATCAATAGTATCTATCACACTTTCAGATTCTGAATCAATTGAATTTTCAGTATCAAAATTTTCAATAGAATCGTTGGTACTACAAGAATAAATCAACAATAAAGCAAAGCAAAAAGTAATATATTTTTTCATAAAAAAATCCCACTAAAATTTAGTGGGATAAATATAATCAATGATTAATACAGAATTAAGTAATTCTACATCATTTAGTCAAAGCAGCTGTAATTTTTGTTTCAAGCTCTTCCATTAACTCAGGGTTATCTTTTAAAATTTCTTTTACAGAATCTCTACCTTGACCTAACTTCGTTTCTTGATAAGAATACCAAGAACCAGATTTTTTTAAAATCTCGTACTCTACTCCTAAATCAACAATTTCACCTAGCTTAGAAATACCTTCTCCATACATGATTTCAAATTCTGCTTGTTGAAATGGTGGTGCAACTTTATTCTTAACAATTTTAACTCGAGTTCTGTTACCAATAATTTTATCTGCATTTTTAATGGCTCCTATCCTTCTAATATCAACTCTTACCGATGAGTAGAATTTTAGTGCATTACCACCTGTAGTTGTTTCAGGATTTCCAAACATAACACCAATCTTCTCTCTTAATTGATTGATGAAAACACAACATGTATTGGCTTTATTTATGGATCCTGTTAATTTTCTAAGTGCTTTAGACATTAACCTAGCTTGCAAACCCATTTGACTATCGCCCATTTCACCTTCAATTTCAGCTTTTGGAGTTAATGCAGCAACTGAATCAATTACAATAATGTCTAATGCTCCTGATCGGATTAAATTATCAGCAATTTCTAAAGCTTGTTCACCGTTATCTGGTTGAGAAATCAATAAATTCTCAATATCCACACCTAAATTTTTAGCATATAGTGAATCAAATGCGTGTTCTGCATCAATAATTGCTGCAATTCCACCGTTTTTTTGCGCCTCGGCTATTGCATGTATTGCTAATGTTGTTTTACCAGATGCTTCGGGGCCATATATCTCCACAATTCTACCCATAGGATAACCGCCAACACCAAGAGCTCTATTTAAAGCCAAGGAACCACCTGGAATTACATCTAAATCTTGAATTGCATCATCGCCTAACCTCATAACGGCTCCTTTTCCATATGATTTATCTAATCTTTCGATTGTAGCCTGTAATGCTTTTAATTTTTCTTGTTTTACTTCTGCCATAATATTTTGTTTTTTACAAATATGCAATGTTAACTACGTAAACGATTTACGTATTAAATAGAAATCACAATTCATTTAAAATTTGATTGGTATGATCATTGGTTTTAACTTTTTCAAATACTTTAATAATAACGCCTTTGTCAATGATAAAAGTTTTTCTGAAAATTCCATTATACTCTTTACCCATAAACTTCTTTAACCCCCAACAACCAAAAGCAGTTATAATTTCTTTATCTACATCAGCAATTAAAGGAAATGGAAGATTGAATTTATCTATAAACTTTTTATGTCTAGCTTCATCATCAGCACTTACTCCAATAATAGAAAATCCTTTATCTAATAGCAATTCATAATTGTCTCTTAGATTACATGCTTCTTTTGTACATCCAGGTGTATTGTCCTTTGGGTAAAAAAACAAAATTAATTTTTTATCACTGTAATCAGAAAACGTAATTTTTTCTCCATTTTGATCATTCCCAGAAAAATTTGGAGATTTATCACCCTGTTTTAGTTCACTCATAGTTGTTTGTAAATATTTTAACAAAGTAGCAAATAAGCAGGATTATTAACAATTATTGTAGTATGAATTTATTAACACTTACCTAATTGTTTAAAATTTATTTATGTCATTTAAAAAAATCACTGAAAATGAGTCTTTATATAAAGATTTAGAGCTGAAAACCACTTCTGAATTATTAACTTTCATTAATAAAGAAGATGAAAAAGTAGCTTTAGCTGTCAATAAGATTATCCCTAAAATAAACTTATTAATTGAAGAAATACTTCCTAAAATGGAAAATGGAGGTCGTCTTTTCTACATGGGAGCTGGAACTAGTGGAAGGTTAGGCATTTTAGATGCAAGTGAATGCCCGCCAACTTTTGGTGTTCCTTTTGACATGGTAATTGGTTTAATTGCAGGAGGAGATAGTGCAATTAGAAAGGCTGTTGAATTTGCTGAAGATGATGAAAAACAAGGCTGGTTAGATTTACAATCCTATAAAATTTCTGAATTGGATTCCGTAATAGGGATTGCAGCATCTGGTACCACCCCTTTTGTAATTGGAGCTCTTAAGCAGTGTAATAAAAATGGAATTCTTACAGGTTGTATTACATGTAACCCAGATAGTCCAATTTCAATAGAAGCTAAACATGCACTAATTCCAATTGTTGGTCCCGAATTCGTTACTGGAAGTACAAGAATGAAATCTGGTACTGCTCAAAAACTTATTTTAAACATGATTTCAACCACTCTTATGATTCAATTAGGTCGTGTTAAAGGAAATAAAATGGTAGACATGCAATTAAGTAACAATAAACTCGTAGAAAGAGGAATTAAAATGATTTTGGATGAAACAGATTTAAATCGTGAATCTGCAAAAGATCTATTACTTAAACACGGCAGTGTTAGAGCGGCAATAGATTATTCTAAATCTAAATAAATGATTCAATTGGTACATTGTTAGAAAAACTTTTAAGAATAGAATTAACTAAAACTTTAAGTGCATTATCTTGTTTGTTATCCATAACTATTTCCAATCTTCCTGAACTTACAGTTGATTTAAATTCAACATATTTTATTTCGCTTAGCAAGTTCATATATGCAGCACCAAACTCATCATCAATCTGATTTCTAAAATTATTGGGAATTAACATAGTATCTGTATTTATAAAACCATAAATGGGAGTATCAATCTCATTTATGGGATTGTACTTAATTAGTTTCCCGTTTTCATTTAACAGCACTAATAAAGACTCAGGAGATCCTATAAAAAGAGTTTTATCTTTTAATAAAAAAGAAATTTGGTTATCAAGATTAACTATTACATTTTCTGAAACTTCATAATTAAACTTCTTAAATAAATTTACAATTGAATTCTTATTTTTAATACCTAAAGACAATAACATTTTTGGAGTTGTCTCACTATTTTGATTGTCATAATTATCATAAAATTCATAAAATTCATCTTCAGAAAGATCATTAAAAAAATCATCATCATTAGATCCAAATGCATCTGAAATATCAGCACTAGCATCGAAATTAGTATTCAAATCTAAAATTGAAAATGACATTTCTCCAGTTATGGTATTGCTTATATCTTCAAGATTAAGGTCAAATTGCTTTAATAGAATCTCAAGCTCTTTAAAAACTTGACCAAATTGTAGAATTAATTCAGGGCTCTTAACAATACCTTCAATATTTATGTTTGCAAGAAAAAAAGCCAATAGTTGACCATTGTTAGATAAGTAATTTAAATAATCTGAATTAATTGGCTTTTCCATTAATGGCCTTAATTCATTGTCTTGATTAGGTGAATCAAAAGAACTTTCAAATAATATATTTCCATTATTAATATTACCAGAAAAAACAACATTCCTATCTTTAAAATCAAGAGAATTAAATTTATCATTTCCCATTCCAGATAAAGAAAGAGTCATTTTAGAATACACATCTGAGTAAACAAACGCGTTAATGTCATCTTTTCTTTCCAAAAAATCAGTTAAATCTTCAGAAGATTTTATTGAATTGTCATCTCTTGAATCGAGTAGCTTACTTAAAATTGAAATTGAATTAGTAGATTTTTTATTTTTTGGGGTTTGGAGTAATCCTATGACATTTTTCTCATCCCAAGCTATTACAACACCCTCACTGGTAGTTAAATAATTGTAATCTTTAACTTCTTTACTTCCTCCAATTAAAAATTTCAAATTTTTTGACATTTTCTTTTCATCAAGAACATCAGCCATAAAAAAAACATAATCAAATTCTCCAGTTTCATTAACAACAACAACAACATGATTGTTTCCTTCAATTTTAAATCCCAAATTTTCTGATTTTAAAGTATTTAAAACATACATGTTCATCATACCTTTATATTCCTCAGGCAAAAACTCAGAATTCATTATATCTGATTTGTTAAGAATATTCATTATATCAATAGAACCAACAACAGCAACATCACCCTCAACGGAATTTATCACATTTGCTTTCCAATTGTTTTTACTGTTGTTCTGACAAGAATTTAAAAACAGAATTGTAAATACAGAAAAAAAAACTGTTTTAAAAATTAATTTAATTTGGAGCATTATTTATTTTTTATATATGAATATAAGGTGTTTTTATCAAAAGATAAATTATAATCAATTTAATATCGCATCAATTCCTGGGAGAATCTTTCCTTCTAGAAATTCAAGCATTGCTCCCCCACCAGTAGAAACATGACTTACCTGGTCTGAAAGATTGTATTTATTAATAGCTGCAACACTATCTCCTCCTCCGATTAATGAAAAGGCACCATTTTTTGTAGCTTCAGCAACAGCAATAGCTATAGATGATGTTCCTTTTTGAAAAGCATCCATCTCAAAAACACCCATGGGGCCGTTCCACAAAATTAATTTAGAAGAATGAATTACATTTTCAAAAGTTTTGATGGAATTTTCTGAAATATCTAACCCCATCCAACCATGAGGAATGTTAGTAATATCTGCTACTTTAACATTTGCATCATTCGAAAATTCATCTGCTATAATGGTATCAGTTGGTAAATGAAGCTTAACCCCTTTGGATTTTGCCAAATCTATAATCTCTAGTGCATCTGCCATGTGATTATCTTCTATCAATGAATCCCCAACATTTCCACCTAAAGCCTTTACAAATGTATAAGCCATACCCCCACCAATAATTAGATGATCAACTTTATTAATCAATTTAGAAATTATAGTAATCTTTGAAGATACTTTTGCACCACCAACTATTGCTGTTAAAGGCTTTAATTGACTTTTAAGTACTCTATCCACACTTTTAATCTCATTCTCTATTAAAAAGCCAAACATTTTATATTTAGGAAAAAAATTGGCTATTATAGTAGTAGATGCATGAGCTCTATGGGCAGTACCAAAAGCATCATTAATAAACACATCTCCATGTTTAGAAAGCTTTTCAGCAAATTGATTATCACCTTTTTTCTCGCCTGGATGAAATCTTAAATTTTCTAAAAGAAGTACTTCTCCACTTTTTAGATTTGAGCTCAACTCAAAAGCTTCAGAAGAGATACAATCATCAACAAATTTAATTTGAATACCTAAACAATTTTTAACACTTGAAATAATTTGTTTTAACGAAAATTTTTCTTCAGGGCAATTGTTTGGTCTCCCCATATGAGACATTAAAACTACACTGCCACCATCATTCAAAACTTTTTTTATTGTAGGTATTGCTAATCTAATTCTAGTGTTATCAGAGACATTGTTTGTTGTTTTATCTATAGGAACATTGAAATCAACTCTAATCAATGCTCTTTTACCTTTAAAGTTATATTCTTGTATAGTCATTAATCCTATTTTTGAAGTGCAAATATATACTAAAAGAAAAAATAATTTTTGTTCTTTTTAATATGAAATAAATTACGTTTTTCTATTTATTTTTGAACAACGTTTTCACAAAAATAATAACTACAATATGAAATTAATTTCTTGGAATTTAAATGGAATTAGAGCGGTCGCAAAAAAAGGACTTAATCAACTTATTTATCAAATGAATCCTGATATTATAGGATTTCAAGAAACAAAAGCACAAGATGATCAAGTTAAAGAAGCACTTGCCGATTTAAAAGGATATAATTTATACTCAAATAGTGCAGAAAAAAAGGGATATAGTGGAACAGCAATATTATCAAAATCAAAGCCTCTAAATGTTATTTATGGAATAGGAATTGAGGAGTTTGACAATGAAGGAAGAGTATTGACTTTAGAATTCGAAAACTTTTATTTCACAACGGTATATGTTCCTAATAGCGGAGGTCAGCTTTTAAGACTTGATTACAGAGTTTCTTGGGACAAAGAATTTTTATCCTTTTTGAAAGAATTAGAATTGAAAAAACCAGTGTTTGTATGTGGCGATCTTAATGTGGCACATAAAGAAATTGATCTTAAAAACCCTAAATCAAACTACAATAAATCTGCTGGATACATGCAAGAAGAAATTGATGGTTTAAACAATTTCATTAATGCTGGATTTAAAGACACTTTCAGGCATTACAACCCTGAAACAATTAAATATTCATGGTGGAGTTATCGGTTTAACTCTAGAGCTAGAAATATAGGTTGGAGAATAGATTACTTTCTTGCTTCAGAAAAACTAGTGGATACAATTGAGAATACATTTATATTGAATGAAATCTTAGGTTCAGATCACTGCCCTGTTGGGATTGAGATGTAATTTACTTTACTGATTTCTCTTTTTCTTTAACTGCATCAACAACTTTTTTCTGATCAGCAATTTCTTTTTTCTTATCCTCTTGATTCTTCAAATTGTTTTGAATGTCATTTTTAGCCTTTTCAATATCTTTTTTCCAATTTTCAATATTATTTTCTAATTTTTCTTTTTGCTTTACTAAGTCTTGTTCTTGTTTTTCCAAATCATTTTGCGTCTTCAATTCATCTTTAAGGATTCCTCTAATACCTTCTTTAGTACCAGCAACAGCAAAATCATAAATAACTTTCTTCATTTCCTTGGCTTGATCGCTGTGTTGTGAAGAAGATAAAAATGCACCGCCTAAGTCAAATGCAATTGAAATATCAACTCCTTTTTCAGTTTTAATGGCTTTTGAATAAATGTCGAAAGTATTTTCCCCCATGGATTTAAGATGAGCATCATCGCCTTTCATTTCTCCCTTCTTTGAAGATATGTTTGCTTTCATATCTTTCATTTCTTTTTTCCATAATTTCTCAACTTCCTTTACTGGAAGCTCATAAATTGTTACAGAAAATGAATTGTAATCGCCATCATTAAATTTGACAGATTTCTCTGAAACAACAACTTTGTATTGAGTATATGCTCCAGTAGAAATTATAATTGAAAAGAAGAAGAATATTGTTTTTAACATTTTAGAACATTTATATTTTGCTCTATAAATATCAAAAATTTAATTGAAAAAAACTACAAATAACAGGTTTCTTTAGAAAGGAGATTTTAATTCTTCGTATTGAAAAGTAAAATTCATATTAGAAGGATTCTTTTTTTCACTTTCATTCTCATAAAGGAAAAATTCGAAGTTAGTAATACTAGTAATTAAACTTCCTTGAATACTTACATCTTTATAACCATTTTTGACTGCTACAATTTCAACATTTCTATTGTTGTCAGCAACATATTTACAATTAATGATAGCTCTACCATTTATATCAGTAAAAGTTTCACCTAAATGTCTTTTATCTTGTAAAATTTTAACAAGAACTTTTCCAATTGGTGCACCAGTATCAGAAGTCACTTTAACCTTTATTTGAGAGTTAGAAACTTTTTTATAGTTTGTTTCAATTGATACATCATTAGTAGTTAACGTATTATTTGAGGTTCCAAACAAAACAAGTAGTGAGAAAAATAAAGTTTTCATGATTTAATATTTAGGGGTTACAATAAAGATTAATGTCTCTTTTTAATAGACTATTATTTAAGTTTAGTTTAATTTATTAATTAAGATATAAACATTTTTTTAAATAAAAAAGAAAATTAAACTTTATTTCTTCTTCACCCAACCATCTAATTTAGAGTTAATTAGAAACTCATTCGCTTGCTTTCTTGAAGCAAAACAATTTACAACTGCACAAGTGAAAGCCTCATCTGCTTTATATATAAAAGACAATTCAAAACCATTTTCTTTAAGCTCTTCCACTAAATTAATTGCATTCTGTTCTACTTTAAATGAACCCAATACAACTAGATAGTTTTTTTCTAAATCTTTTACTTTGTCATTTAAAGCTGAATCCTTTTTTAAGGTTATTTTTTCAGTGATATTGATAATCGAAGAATTTTCAAGCTCATCTTGAATTTCTGTATTTTTTGTTTGCTGGCTAGAGTTAGTTGTTTCATTTAAAAACTCTGGGTGTATTAAAGAATCAACTGGTATATTTACTTCAATTTTAGTTTCAATTTGTATTAATGAATCGACACTAAATATAGACTCTTCAGAAGAAACAACAATTTGCTTCTTTAGTTCGTTATCTTCATTTAATGAAAACAATATCAAAACTAATCCTCCCAAAAACAAAAGGAAACCCAGAAATATGTAAACTTTGTTAATCAATAATTTTAATGTTTATTAAAATGTTTTCTAACGGTCGATCTTGTGCATCAGTCAAAACTGCATTTATCTTATCAACAACACCTAAACCCTTAATAACTTCACCAAAAACTGTATAATCACCATCTAAATGTGGGTTACCACCATATTTACGGTAAATAACACGATTTGTTTCTGGAATTTTAATAGAATAAATTTCTTCCAACTTATCCATGTAACGATTACTTATTTTGCCTTTTTGAACTATAAAAAAATTATAGGGACTCGAATTTTTGTCAAACTTTTTAGGGTCTTTAAAATATTGTTCTTGAACAGCCATTGACAATGCTCCTCTTTTGTGTAGATGATTAGACTTTATTTCTGAGGGAATTCTGTAATTTCCAATTTTTGCCATTTTGTGAAAAACATTGTCTCTATCACTATTCCCTCCTTGAATCATGAAATTTCTAATTACCCTATAAAAAAGCGTATTATCAAAAAACCCCTTTTTAATTAGCATAATAAAATTAGCTCTATGTAATGGCGTATCTTCATATAGTTTTAATTTTATATCACCATGTAAAGTATGAATTTCCACAATTTTTTCTGTGTTGGACAAACCAAAATCTATAAGTTTTTTTTCAACATTTTTGTTGGTTATTAGATTAGACATTTCGAATGTCTCTTTATGCTTAATTTCAAGATTATCTTTTTCTGGTGCTATTTTTTTAGAAACATCTACTTTAGGATCATTTATTTGATTGTATGGGTAGTCATTTCCACATGCAATCAAAGCGAAAATTAAAAATGTAAAAGAAAATCTTTCAAAAAGTTTCATTGAATTAATACTATTATTAAAATAAAAAACCCAAAAATTGCTAAATAAGTAAATAAATAAGATGAAAGAATATGAACTGTATTTGGACCCCAGGAAATCAATGTAATCAATGGTAAAGAAAAAATAAAAATGAAAAGATATATCATTTGAAAAAAAGAGCCTTTGTTAAAGAAAGAAACTTCATTTACTCCACTGAAACAGTTAATGGTTAACAATTGATTAAAAATATTAGTTTGGTGAAAATTGAAATTGTTATTATTATTTGATAGTTGACATGACCTATTAATTTTTCTTAAATCCTCTAAATCGGTTTTAAAAACAAACTCTTGATTTATTTCAAATGAATTAAGGTTTTTAAAAGTTAAATGGTAAAGATTATCATTACTGTTAAATTCCTTTGTAATTAAAGATCCTTCAATTACTTTAAATGGAATTAACCAATAATCTAAAATCAACAGTGAAGAGAATAAAACACTAATTATACTTACATATAATGAAATCTTTCTCATAGGAGACTTTCTAAGTTGAATGTAAGAGATGTAATTAATTCTAGATTCTTTAATGTTTTTCATTCTAGAATAGTTGGTTGCCCACTCCATTCTTTTTTTCAATTCTTCTTCAGAAAGATTATTTTTTGCCTTTGCATCAGGCTCATTATTTATTGTTTTGGCCGTATAATTCTCATCCGTAAGAGCTGCATATGCTTCATTAATTTTAATAAACTTTTGATGTGATTTTTCATTTTTATTTTTATCTGGATGATGAAGCATAGCTAATTTTCGATATGCTTTTTTAATGTCTTCCTCAGAAGCACCATTAGACAACCCTAATATTTTATAAAATTTATCTTTCAAAACGATTAAAACCTTGTTTAAACTTAAATTAATTTTAAGCTATAGCCAAAATTTATTTATAGATAAGATAGGTTATTTCTATATTTGGAGAATATTAAACAATACATACTATGTCAAACAATTTATTGAAAGGTAAAAGAGGAATTATTTTTGGCGCTTTAAACGAGATGTCCATTGCATGGAAAGTTGCTGAAAGAGCTCATGAAGAAGGAGCTCAATTCGTACTCACAAATGCACCAATAGCCATGAGAATGGGTGAAATAAATAAACTTGCAGAAAAAACAAACTCTCAAGTAATACCTGCCGATGCAACTTCTGTAGAAGATTTAACAAAACTACTAACTCAGAGTCAAGAAATTTTAGGTGGTAAAATTGACTTCATTCTTCATTCCATTGGTATGTCACCAAATGTTAGAAAGAAAAAAGAATATACTGGCTTAAATTACGAGTGGTATAAACAGACTTTAGATGTTTCTGCTATTTCCTTACATAAAACTTTGCAGGTAGCAAAAGATTTAGATGCTATCAATGATTGGGGTTCTGTTGTCGCTTTAACCTACATTGCCGCTCAACGTATTTTTCCAGATTATAACGACATGGCAGATGCCAAGTCATTATTAGAATCGATTACTAGAAGTTTTGGATACCATTACGGAGTTAGCAAAAAAGTTAGAGTAAATACAATCTCTCAATCACCTACAGTTACAACTGCTGGAAGCGGTGTTTCTGGTTTTGACAAATTCATAAGCTATAGTGAGAACATGAGTCCACTTGGAAATGCTGGTGCTATTGATTGTGCTAACTATTGTATTTCTATGTTTAGCGACTTAACAAAATTCGTTACCATGCAGAACCTGTTTCACGATGGAGGATTTTCAGCTACTGGAGTAACAACATCTGTAATGGATAAGTTTTAATTTATTACTAAATCATTTTAAGAGCCTCATTAATTGAGGCTTTTTTTTTACTTTAGATTTATATGCTTAAAGATCTTTATGACAAATACATTGTCTGTGGGTGTCAAATCTCTACAGATACAAGAAACATTAAAGATAATTCTCTTTTTGTTGCATTGAAAGGACCTAACTTTAATGCAAATTTATTCGCTAAACAAGCGATAAAAAAAGGTGCGAAATATGCTTTAATTGACGATCCTAAATATGTCATTAGAGGAAAGACCATTTTAGTTGACAACACGCTTAAAACCTTGCAGGACCTTTCCAATCACCATAGAAATCAGTTTTCAATTCCAGTAATTGGAATTACAGGAAGTAATGGTAAAACCACTTCAAAAGAACTTATAGGTGCTGTTTTAAAAAGCGAGTTCAACGTTCTTGTTACTCATGGAAACCTAAATAATCACATAGGTGTTCCCCTTACACTTCTTAGACTTAATAAAAGTCATCAGATAGCTATTATTGAAATGGGGGCAAATCATTTAGGTGAAATAAAAGAACTATCAGCAATAGCAAACCCAACTCATGGATTGATTACCAACATAGGAATTGCTCACATTGAAGGTTTTGGTTCTAAAGAGGGGGTTTTAAAAACTAAAAAAGAACTTTATGATCATATAGCAAATAAAAATGGAATAATTTTTTGCAATCAAGATGATGAAAAATTAACTAATATTCTTCCAAAAAACACTCAAAACATATTTTTCGGAAAAAACTCATCTAATATATCGGGGGAAATAAAAAAAGCAAACCCCTTTATATCTTTTTCTTGGGGTTTTGAAAGTTATAAATCAAATGAGCTTAAAACTCATCTTATAGGAGAATATAATTTTTACAATTTCTTATTGGCAATTACTATTGGAACTTTCTTTAAAGTTAAACCAACTAACATAAACAGTTCTTTGATTAACTACCAACCATCTAACAACAGATCACAGGTTGTTAAAACAAAAGAAAATACTGTCATTGTAGATTGCTACAATGCAAACCCAACAAGTGTAATGGCTGCATTAAATAGTTTTAAATTAATTGAGAACGAAAATAAACTTGTTATTCTAGGAGACATGCTAGAATTGGGTGAGATTTCTGCAACTGAACATTTAAATGTTTTAAACTTCTTATCCAACAACAATATAAATTGTATTACAGTTGGAAATGAATTTAAAAAAGTAGAAAGTAAATTTAACAATTTCGCTACTGTTGAATTACTAATTAAGCACATTAATAACAATCAAATAAAATCTTATTTCATTCTTTTAAAAGGATCTAGAGCAATAAAACTAGAAACATTGATTAACTCAAAAGCAATTTAAATGACACCAGGAGAATATCTAATAACAGGGTTTGTAATTACTATATTTATTCTAGGAATTTATGGAGGTTTACGCCTTTACAAATGGAATAAAAATGACATGCTTAAGAAATTAGAAAAAAATAAAGAAAAGAAAAAAAATAAAAAAGCTTAACTCATGTTTGGAAAAAACAATATGCAAGAAATGATGGCTAAACTTCAAGACATGAAAGGTGCTGTCGATAATTCAAAAAAGAAATTAGAAAATATTAATGTTAAAGGCGAATCTAAATGTAAACGAATTCGCTATGTTCTAGATGGGAATAGAAAAATAAAAGATTTAACAATAGATGATGAGTTACTAAAGGCAGATAAGGAAGAGTTAATTAATTTACTTATTATCTCCTTCAACAAGGCTATAGACGATGCAGATTATGTTAACGAAAATGAGCTTAAAAATACAGCCCTAAATGTATTTCCTGAAATGGGTAAGTAATTAAGTGATTATTAAAGAAATTGCCATAATAAACATCCCAAAAATTAAACCTAAAAGAGTATCTCTCTTGTTTCCAAACTCCCAACTACTTGGAAGAAGACACACTAAAGAGATATAAACCATTATGCCTGAAATTAATGCAAAAGAGCAAGATAACAACTCTTCACTCACATTGTTGCCTATTAATAAAAAAACAATAATTGCTCCTAAAGGTTCTGCTAAACCACTAAATAAAGAATACCTAAAAGCTTTCCATTTATTTCCAGTAGAGTAATAAATAGGGACAGCAACAGAAACTCCTTCAGGAATATTATGTAGTGCTATTGCTATTGCAATAGCTAAACCCATAGAAAAGTCATTTACACTACTCAAAAAAGTAACAATTCCTTCTGGGAAATTATGAACTGCTAAAGCTATCGCTACTAAAAGACCTGTTTTATATAAGCCTTTCTTTTTAGTCAATGAAAGATGACTTTTATTACCTTCTTGAAAAAGAGCTGGCAACAATTTATCCAAAAAGTAAACAAGTAACATACCAACAAAAAACAAAGAAACAGAAATAAAACCGCCATAATTTGCACCGTAACCATCTTTCAAACTAATTTGTGCTTCTGGCAGCATCTCAACAAAAGAAACGTAAATCATTACCCCAGCAGCAAAAGACATACTTATTGCTAATAAACGATTGCTTTTTATGTTAGAAAAGAAAACAACTAGACCTCCAATTCCAGTAGATAACCCAGCAGCTAAAGTCAAAATAAATGCACCTATTATATGTTCATTCATAAGAAGCGAAAATATAATATAAAAAAGTTTCCATCAATACCTGAAAAATGGTATTTAAGGTTGTGAATTAAAACTAAACTGATTAGGGCTGACTAATTGTGTTTTCACTGCATACATTACAATACCTGCAGTATTGTTAACATTTAGCTTTTTCATTATATTTTTTCGGTGTGTATTCACTGTATGATTACTTAAATACAATACTGCAGCAATTTGCGAATTAGTATAACCTTCAGCAATAAATTGAATAATTTGAAGCTCTCTTTCAGTGAGGTTTGCATCTTCATAACTAAGAGTATTAAATTTAATTTTATTAATGTCAACCGATTCATTTCTCATTTGGGAAACAATATCTGAACAATAAAATTTATTTCCCTTTATTGTTTCATTAATAGATTCGATAATTTCATTTGCAGAGCACTCCTTTTTAATGTGACTTTCAATGCCTGCTCTTACAGCTTGAACTATAGTATGAGCATTTATGTAAGGCGTAATGGCTACGATTAATAAGTTTTTAAATTTTGATTTTATTTTAACAACATCATCAAGAGAAAAACCAGAAGAGGTATAATCAATTATTAATATAGAGTTGGGCACAAGTTTTAATTGAGCTAATAAATCAGAAGAATTAACAACCTCAGTCAACTTAAAACCTGAGGAAAATGATTTTAGAATGGCTTTTAATCCTCTTCTAACCAATTCTGAACTATCTGCTATTAAAATGTTTTTACCCAAGTCTTATTAAGAATGATTATAAATAATAATGCAAATATATAATTAGTGCTCAATAAAATTAAAAATAATTATAAACATCTATTTACATTTGTACTATGTATGATAGGGAAACAGTAAGAAACACAAAAAGTTTATTCTACACAAGTTTCGGAAAATTCATGAAAAATGAATGCTCAAAAAGCGGATTGAGGGTGAAATGGATTAATTACCAAACAGGCATTAAACAACTTTACATTAGACTAGATGCCGATAATAAGAATGCGCGTTTCTGTATAGATATCCAGCATAAAGATATTGACATTAGAGAACTGCAATACGCACAATTTGTAGAACTAAACAAACTTTTTACGGCTATTTCGGATTTAAATTGGACTTGGAGTAAAAATTTTACAAACGAAAACTCTAATCAATGCTGTAGAATATCTACAGAAATAGAAAACTTTAACATTTACGACAAAGCAAATTGGAAAATTGCATTTGATTTCTACAAGAAATCCTTAAATCATTTTGATGAGTTTTGGTATGATTACAAAGAACTATTTTTGCAGCTTCAATAATAAATTAAGATGGAAATAAAAAGAGGCGAAGAAATAACGATTAAAATCGAAGATTTTGCATACGGAGGTAAAGGAATAACCAAGCTACTTATTAATGAAAGGTCTTATGTTATCTTTACTTTAAATGCCATCCCAGGACAAAAAGTTAAAGCTAGAGTTGTAAAAAAAAAGAAATCATTTGCTGAATGTAGAATTATTGAAGTATTAGAACATTCACAATTTGAAATAAAATCCAACTACCAACCAATTTCTGGTGCCCCATATATTTCATTACCAATAGAAAAACAACATCAATTTAAAAAAAAATCAACCTTTGATTTATTTACTAGAATTGGTGAATTATCAAATTTAGATGAATTATTCGATGAATTTATTTGCTCTCCTAATTCATTCCACTATAGAAATAAAATGGAATATTCATTTTCTACAATTAAGCATGACCTAACTACAAATGAGGAATTAGATGATGAATTTGCATTGGGGTTTAAGCATTCTGGAACATGGTGGAAAGTTGAAGATTTAGATCAAGATTCTGGAATGTTTGATAAAGAATTAGAAAATAAACTAAAAGATATTAGATCATTTCTTAAATCAACCAAACTGCCTGCTTGGCATCCACCATCTAAAGTTGGTTTTTTCAGGCATTTGGTAGTTAGAAAAAGCTTTGCAAATGATGAACTACTCATAAACTTAGTTACCTCAAATCAGGGTCTAAAGAAATTTAATCCTTCAAAATTAGCTACTTATTTACAAGAACTATTTGGAGATAGATTAGCCGGATTCATACATACAGTTAACATAGATGTTGCCGATAGAGCTAAATTAGAAAATGGCACCAGTAATCTTATTTATGGTAAAAAAGTCATAGTTGAAAATATTCTGGATTTAGATTTTGAAATAAGCATGGAAAGTTTCTTTCAAACAAATCCTGCAAGTGCCGAAAAATTATATAATAAAGTAATTGAGTACGTTCATTTTAAAAATGAAATGTCTAACCAAGTTATTATGGATCTATTCTGTGGCACTGGAACAATAGGACAGTTAATTGCAAGCGGTATTCCTTCTGCTAAAGTTATTGGAGTAGATATTGTTAATTCTTCAATAGAAAATGCTAAAAAAAATGCAACTGAAAACAAATTAAACAACATTCTTTTTTTTGCAGAAGATGCTGGAAAGTTTATTTTAAATCATCCAGAATACATTAATAAAATAGGTACAATAATTCTAGATCCTCCTAGAGCTGGAATAGCACCTAAAACATTAAGAAAAGTTATTAGACTAGAAGCTAAAAGAATTGTATACGTAAGTTGTAACCCATCTACTCAGGCAAGGGATGCTAAAGAATTGACTCAGGAAGGATATAAGCTGCTTAAATTCTCATTAGTAGATCAGTTCCCTCATACGGGACACATAGAAAGCATAATGCTTTTCGAAAAATAGTTTAGTCATCTAAAGAATTTAACTTGTCTAATAAATTCTTAACTATTCTATCTAAATCCTTATCTGGAAGAACTCCTAACATTCCGTACATAGCTGCAGATCGTTTAGGAGAAGGGTCAATAGATGCAAATCTTTTTTGAATTTTGGAAATACTTCCTTCTGGTAATAATTTACTTACAAGTTTAAGAGTTGACACTTGAAATCTGTGAATTTTCTTTGAGACAGAAAAAGATTTAACTTTAGAAATAGACCATTTTAAATCATTTATAAATGCTTCAATAATTTCAACTGAATGAACTTGAGATATTGTTAAGTGTATACCTGATGGATGCTGAAGCCTATCGAAGCTCCATCCTTTTATATTCATGTTATCTGCTAGCTCATGAATATCAATTGATTTTGATTGAATTGCAACCAAGCTCATTGAAGGATTACCAATTGTACTTAATTCTGGTATTTCTTTTAATTTTTCAAGTAATAAATTTGTAGAATCCATTGTTTTCTGAACAAGCTTTAAGTAGCCATTCTCCCCTATTGTGTTTATAGCGGCCCAAGCGGCTGCTATAGAACCTCCAGGCTTAGTTCCGAGCATTGTTGTAGATCCATAAACTCCACCACTCCATTTAGTGTAAATACTGAACTGAAATTTTCTTAAAGAACGATTCCTATATAAAATTACAGATGCCCCTTTAGCTGCATAGCCGTATTTATGAACATCTACTGAAATAGATGTAACCCCCTTCAATTTAAAATCAAAACAAGGCAAATCCCAACCAAGTTTATTCATAAATGGCAACATAAAACCACCGATACAACAATCAACATGAAGTAAAATATTTTTTTCTAAAGCCAAGTTTGACAATTCTTCAATTGGATCAATTAATCCATGGGGGAAAGAAGGTGCAGACCCAACAATCATTACGGTATTGTTGTTAATTTTTTCTTTAATTTTTGAAACATCAGCAACTAAATCAATTGTCGGTACAACAACTGCTTTAAGTCCAAAATAATTAGCCCCTTTTAAAAAAGCTGGATGAGCAGATGATGGTACAATAATCTCAGGAACATCCATAAACGGACGAGTTGTTTTTGAATAATCTCTAGCTGTTTTTAGCGCAAGTAAAATACTTTCTGTTCCACCAGAAGTCATACATCCTGTAGCATTTGCAGGTGCATTAAAAAGATGATTAACCATTGCTACAACTTCAGCTTCTAATTTCCTTAAGCTAGGAAACAATTGAGGGTTGAGTGCATTGTCATGAAAGAATAAATTATATGCTTCTTTTATGGTATTTGCATATTCCTCTCCAGGGTAATAAACGTAACCAAAAGATTTTCCAGACTTCCAATTTACATCAGAACTCTTTAAAGAATTTAAATCATTTAAAATTTGATTTGAAGAACGACCTTTACTAGGAAAACCTATTTTATTTAATTTTTTCAATTTGATTATACACTTTAATAAAACAAATGAGATTTAGATTTATTTTTCCAACCCGATTGGCTGCTGTATTTTACAAAATATATTTTTACGTCTGCTTGTGATTCATAATCAACAAAAAATATTTTCTTTTTTGCTTGACTCTCATAATC
>JAQWSL010000019.1 GCA_029243225.1 Flavobacteriales bacterium | reverse complement strand
TCCTGTTTGAGTTTGAAAATTGCCATTTAAATATATACTATCTCCAATGTTAATACTTATGGATTCATAATTAACTGTATTGTGATAATATGAAAGAGCAGTTACATCTAAGCTGTAGTAATCTAGCGTATCTAAAATAGAATCATAATAATAACCTTGTTCGGTTTCATATGAGCCGTAAATATTAGCACTATCCCCTTCGCAAATTTTAATTTGAGGCAAGTCAAATTTTAAAACATATAATCCAGTTTGCACATCTGAAATTAATATATTTCCTGAGGGTAAAAAGCAATATATTCCCCAAGCTCCAGCATACCCATTGTGGTCATTATTGAGATAGGTATCGTAATAAGCTGTCTTTCTTGGATTGCTTGGGTCAGAAATGTCAAAAATTTGTAATCCATCATGGTAGTATGATAGATATAGGAAGTCATCTTTAATCATAAGGTTATGAGGAATTGAATTAACATCAACATTAGAGTTTAGCAAACTCGTTAAGGTTAGATTAGTAACATCTGATGTGTTAATTACTTTGACGTCATACCCATGATTTTCATCTGCGAAAATATAAGTGTTACCTTGTTTCCAACCCGAGTGATTGCCACCAGCGAAGGGGTAAGATGAAAGTGAACCAATAATGATTGGAGTACTGCTTACATCAACAACTTTTAACCCGCTAGAACCTGCATTAACATATGCTGTGTCATTTTCAGCCCAAGCATCATGAACACTACTAAAAAGATTGTCTAAATCATTAATTAAGGTAGGGATAATTGGGTTTGATAAGTCATAAATTCTTAGTGGTGAATGCCAACTGTTGTTTCCTAACTTATCTACATCACAAGCATAAAGCTTTTTAGCTGTAGTGTCAATGTAAATGTTGTGGCAAGTATTAAAAAGATTATCTGAATTGTAAATTAATGAAATACTATTTGGTAGATTACTAATGTCAATTATTTGAAGTGTGCTAGGTCCTTGATCACATACAGCATAAAGGTAATTATCCATTGTGTGAAAATCTCTATGGGTTACACCACTCCCTTGATTTTCACCAGCAATAAAAGCAATTTCATTTGGTAATAAAGGATTGGTGATGTCAATAATGTGTGTTCCCATGGTTGAGCCAATTACTGCAAACTCCATTTGATTTACCGCAAAGCCATAAATCTCGCTATAGCTTCCGTTTAAACTATTAACTGGTAATGTTGAGTCACTCCATTGAGAGAGTAAGGTAATGTTGTCAGAAATAAAGGTGCAAGAAGAATCGTCAATAGTAGAGTTAGGATTGTAATTAACTGCTGTTGGGCAGGTACATCCGAAAACTGAATAATTACAATTGTAATTTACACTAAAAGGGTTGCTACCAACAAAATAACTCCCTTGTAAATCTCCAGAAGAGATGAAATTTCCAGCAGAATCTTCTAATTGATAACTACCACCTTGCCAACCATCACCATAGCTGTCAAACATGTTGAACTGGTAACAGCCGTCTGTTAGGCACAAGGTATCAATATATTGAGTATAATCTAAATATAATTGTGATGAACTGTCTGTTAAAGTTCCAGTAGAATCTGTAACAGACCAAGAAATTTCAGACGCCCAATCTCCAGTATTAAGTATTAGAATTACAGTGTTTGAATTACACGTTTGCGCGTTACAATGAATGCTAATAAGTAAAAATAAAAACGATATAAATTCTGTTTTTCTGATTATTAAAGGTAATTAAAATAGCTGTTTTTTAAAATAACATTTTTAAAAGTTGATTTTGCAGTTGCAAATATCCATTGTTTTATTCCAATCTTTAAATTGAATTACTTTCTTTTATCATCAAGAAAGAGTAAATTTATTATTCAATAGTTTTATTATAAAGTTGGAAAACATTACCAAGCATATTTTTGAATTACTTTTTGAGCATGACTGTGTTATTTTGCCAAATTTTGGTGGTTTTGTTGCAAGTTATGCGCCTGCTAAATTTGAGGATTCAAAAAATATAATATCACCACCAAAAAAACACCTGCTTTTCAATAAAAATTTAGTTAATAATGACGGTCTTCTTGTGCACAAGGTTAGCTCTTATGAACAAATTTCTTATGAGGAAGGGTTGGCTTTAGTCAACGATTTTGCAGCTGAATTAAATAAGAAACTTTCAACTGAAAAACGAATTGAATTAAAAGGTGTTGGTATTTTATTTTTAGTAAACAACCAGTATCGATTTAAAAGTAGTAATACTAATTTCCTTAAAAGTTCTTTTGGGCTTCCAATTATAAGTGCTATTCCAATACCAACTACTTTAGTTCAGGAAAAAATAGATCAAGAAACACCTGTTATTGAGTTAGTTCCTAACACAAAAGTTAAAAAGGAAAAGTCAAAAAAATATTGGTGGGTTGCTGCAGTTTTACTACCTATCTTTTTTTATACAGCTTGGATTCCATTAAAGACTAATTTACTTACAGATCAGTCTCAATTTCATTATTCAGATTTAAATCCATTTTCTTTTGAAAAAGTAAAAAATTATTGTGCTAACACTTTAATTTTTTGTGACAAAGCAAATGAATCATTAATAGATAATAGTGAAGGTGTTGTGAAAAACGAAAACACGAATGGATTTGGCGTGTATCAAATTGATGAGAGTGATTCTTATGTAACTGTTCAGTTAGGTGAAATGGATGCTGTTTCTACTCATGTCGAATTAGTAAATGAAAAAGTAACTATAGATTCGAATACATCGAATAATCACAGATACTTTCTTGTTGGTGGTTGTTTTAAAAAGAGATCAAATGCTGATGGGTTTTTAGCTAGCCTAAGAAGTATGGGTTTCCCTGCTCTTGAAGTAGATGTTCATAACAACTTACATAGAGTTGCAATAAGCGGTTATGAATCTAGAAGAGAAGCAAAAAAAGCTAGAAAGAAAATTTTAGCTGAAAACGGCATTTCAACTTGGGTGCTCAAAATAAAATAATTCCACATGTATGAATGAGCCTTTGAATCAAAAGGTATTGGCAAAGTTAATGCGTTATTGTGCATTCCAAGAAAGGTCTTCTAAAGATGTGTTTAATAAATTAAGCACTTTCACTAATGAATCAGCTCAGATACAGTTGATTTATAATTATTTAATTCAACATAATTACTTAAATGATCAACGTTTTGCTTGTTCCTTTGCCTCTGGGAAATTTAGAATGAATAAGTGGGGGAGAATTAAAATTAAAATGGGGCTTATAAATAAAGGGGTGGATTCTAAATTAATTGATGAAGCATTAGAGCAAATTAGTGAAGAAGATTATTCAAAAACATTATATCATTTAGCTGTCAATAAAATGAAATTAATCAAGGCTAAAAATGATTTTGAGTTGAAAATCAAGCTGAAAAGATATTTAGCAAATAAAGGTTACGAAGCAGATAAAGTGAATCAAGTAATTGAATCCATTAATAAGCATTAAAATTTTAATGCATATTGACAAATCACAGTTCTAGGATGAAGAACGTTACCTGGTCTATTGCTATATTCTCTATTAAAAACATTGTTAATTAAAAAAGACAATCTAGAGGTTTTGGTTATTCCAAAAGAAAGCCTTGCATCGCAAACAATATCTCCAGTTCTCCTGGCGTTTCTATACGTTCCATATCCAGGTAGAATCTCTACTGGAGCTCCGTTAATTACAACACCTGGAAGCGGCTCTGTAAAAGCTTTGTCAACATTTTCCATAAAGCTAGTATACCTTACGCTAGTTCCAATAGCCACTTTTTTATAATCTACTTGAAAATCAATTTTAGCCATGTGTTTGTTTCTATACTTGAGCATTTGAGAATCTGGATCACTGAAAGTTGATAGGTATGCAGAGTCAGGATTTATTGGTGTTGGGTTAATAAATGTGTAACCGGCTAAAACACTTAAAGAAAAATCCCCAATGTCTCCTTGACCAACAATGCTAGCTTCAAATCCGGGAATATTAGCATTTTGAATATTAGTGCTTCTTGCACCTAAGTAATTGGCAAGTACTCCAAAGCCATTTGCTTGAACAACAGCAGCCAGCTCAGCATCAGAAATATCTGATCCATCTAGGTCATAAAATCCAAACATGAATTCCATCATGTCAGCATACCGAGTTAAGAAACCAGAAACATCAACGTATCCTTGAAAGTTTTTAATTTTAAACCCTTGCTTAATGCCAATTTCTGCACTCCAGCCATATTCCGGTTGAATTTGAATATTTGGAAAAATGTTAAGTCCCCCTACAAATGTAGAGATATACTTTTCAGCAATTGAAGGGAATCGATAACCTTGACCGTAAGAGGCGCGAATGAATGTATATTCCATTGGATTATATGTTCCACCAAATCTAAAAACGGGCTGAAAGGGAAGTGTTTTGTCCATTGAAAATAACTTACCTTCAGTGAAAACAGAATCAATTCGATAGTATTCTAATCTTGTTCCCCCAGAAAGAATAAACTTATCCCATTTTTTATCAAGCTGTAAAAAAGCAGCAATATTGTTTGAAGTATGATTGCCATAGAGCTCAGATATCACATCAGTATAAGAGGAGGTAATTCCTGAAGTAAGGGTTAGCTTATTGTCCCATCTTTTCTGAAATTGATATTCAGCGAAATAATAATTTGCTGTTGCCGCCTGATTGGTATTATTTTTATTGTCAGATCTGAAAAACCTTGTTCTTAAATTATGTTTATTTCCGTTCGAGTCTAAGTAAGATAAGTAAGGATCTATCATGTATCTTGAGCTGTTGTATTCACTTAGAGTAGTAGTAGCTGTATCTGTTCCACCAAGTGCATGAAGAACGCTGTCTCCACCTGCCCAAATAAAGAAAACACTTCCATCGTTAAAGTTGCTATTAACATTAAGGCCATAAGTAAGGCCATTTATTTTTTCCGAATAATGTTTGAGGCCCCCATTTAAACGGTACCTGTTTTCAAAAGAGCCCAAACGATATCCTTGATCTTGCATAAAATTCCCTCCAAGAACAAGTTCATTGTTTTTACCTAGCTTTCTAAGGTGAGTAAAATTGGATTGAACATAGTATTGTGCACCTTTCCACCAAGTTTGACTACTTCTGTCAGGAATAGAATCTGCACCATCAGATGATGTTAAATTTCTATTGGCATACCCTGGCATGTAGTAGCCGTTAGACACTGTAATATTTGTTAATGGTTTTTCTTTGGGATACTTTGTTCTTATGTTAATAACTCCATTTAGCGCAGACGATCCATACAGTACAGAAGAAGCCCCTTTTAACACTTCAATTTGGGCTATATTTTCCATTGGAATAGCGCTAAATTTAATGTCATTTGCATCACCAGCAAGCATAGGCATTTCGTCTACCATAACTAAAACCCTACTTCCTGCACCATAGCTCCATCCGCTACCTCCTCTAATGCTAATTTGATTTTCATTGACTTGAACACCAGGAACCTGTTCAATAATGGCCTCAGCATCTCTAGTTGCTTTGTTTTCTATTAATGCAGGTTTAATTATGGCCATTGAAACGGGAACTTCACCAAGCTTTTGTTCATACTTACTGGCAGAAACAACAATGTCATCTAGCTGATTAATGGAGGGTTGAAGCGTTAGGTTAATGACTTTAACTGCACCATTTTCTAAATTTATTGATTTTGATATTGTTTTGTATCCAACATATTTAAATTCAACAGTGTATGAACCAGGTTGTATCGATAAGGAATACTCTCCCTCTAAATTAGTTGATGCTCCAATGCCGGTATTCAAGACTACATTAGCACCAATTAAAGGTTCGTTGTAATCACCATCCATTAGCACTCCTTTAAGGATTGCGTTTTGAGAGTGAATTGTTGAGAAAAGAAGTGTTGAAAGTAGAAAAAGTAAAACTCTATTCATAGATTAAATTTATATAGTTTATAAAACTAGTTTTATAAAATAGACTTCAATTTATAAAATAAAGAGTAATTAAAAACAGAAAAAATAAATTATTATTTCAATGTTGAATATTTGTAATCTATTTTCTTAAGCACATCTTTTATTTTAACACCATTTTTATAAACTACATGGGAGATAAGTTTTCCTCTATTGGAATACACTTTCATGTTGCCATTTTTTTTATTGTTTTTGTAATTTATTTCAGATTTGATTTCGCCCTTCCTGCTAAATTCTTTAGAACTACCTTCAAGTTTTCCAGCTTTAAAATTTAATTCTCTACTTGCGATAACTCCTCCTGGGTAATAGTATCTCCAATATCCATTTTGCATTCCTTTATCATACGAACCCTCAGAAACTAATTTGCCTTGCATTTCATCATAAGATTTAAAGGATCCATGTTTAAATGATTGAAGAATTTTTCTATCAGAATTCACGCTAGTTTTTGGAAAAACTTTATAGGACTCTTCATCTTTTAAAATTGAACGATCTGTCCAATATTTCCACGAACCTATTTTTAAATCATCTTCGTAAGACCCTTCATATCTTTTGATTGAGTTTGGATACCAACCCTCCCAAGTAGCGCTCATTAATCCCATAGAATAACTTCCCTTGTCTTTGATTTGCCCGTTTTCGTACCAAGATTGCCATAAGCCGTTTTCTAAATCATTTTTATACGACCCATTGAATGCTTTATTTCCATTTTCGTACCATGAAGACCAAACTCCATTTTTTAAATCTGCTATATATTCTCCTTTTTTCCATTTTTTTCCGTCATTATAATTGAAATTCCAAAGGCCTTGTTTTTTTCCTAATTCAAAATCTCCTTCATAGTAAAGTTGACCATTCGGATACCAAAATTTCCAATGTCCGTGTTGTAAGTTGTTTTTAAAACTACCAGTCATATCTAGTTCTCCATTTTCAAAATAGTACTCCCAAAGCCCCTCTTTGTTTCCATTAAGATAGTTCCCTTTAATTACCGTTGTTCCGTCTACAAGATATTCGTTAAATTCTCCATTTTTCTTTCCATTTTTATACTCATAGAGTTGAAAATCTTGATCGGTAACAAAATAGCGTTCTTTCCATTGACCATTTTTGAGCCCATTTAAATAAGCCCCTTTAACTCTTATGGTTCCATTTGCATTCCACTCATTGTATTCTCCATTTGGAACACCATCTTTAAAAGTTTTTCTAACCTTCGGTTTACCAGATTGGTATTGAGTTTCAATAACTCCACTTCCATTCGAAATGAGCTTTTCGCCAACCATGTTAAAATATTCGATAATGTATTCAGTGGTGTCATTTATTTTATGGTTGGTAGTTTGAAAAGGTTTACCATTTTCGTAAAAGTATTTCCAATTACCAATTTTATTAGATTGAAATTCAGCTAATTTTATCTTCCAATCCATGAAATTTGCCGAATCATTAAGGAAAGATTTTGGGAGACCGCTAAACTCCCCCGTTTCGGCTAGATTGCCATTTTTATAATATGCTTTAAAAACAGAATCTGGCAAGCCAAGAAAAAAGAAGGCTTGAATTTTTATTTTTCCGTTTTCATGAAAAAAAACAGACTGCCCATGCTTTAATCCCATGTAATAACGTGTTACTTCTTCTAGGCTCCCTTGCTGATTGTAAAATTTCCATTCTCCCACTCGCTGACCTATTCCTGAGAAACCCATTTTATTATAATGTCCAGAACTTCTTATAACGACACTGTCCTTATCCCAAAATGTGACTTCTTCCTTAATTTTAAGAAGGCCTTTTTCTCTCTGCCAATCATCTTGAGCGAATGAAAACTTTAAAATGAAGATGATAAAAAGTATAAAAAGCTTTTTGTAAATATGAAAAGGAGTCATCTTAATGAGATATATGATTAATAATTTAGTTGTTAAATATAGAACTTAGTTAATTCAATTAGGTTACAATAAATTATTGTTTAAGGTATTTAAATTCCACCCAACCCTCTTTTTTAGCATTGTCTTTAAAGTCTTGATTAAATCTCCAATAGTTAATATAGTCTAGAGCAACATTTCTCAAGCAATCATTTTGTGTAGTTGTTTTACTTTCATCAATCTCGTATTGAACAACTTTACCTTTTTGATTAACTTTTATTTTTAATCTAACTACACCTTCTTCTTTACACTTATATGATGGTATTTTTTGATTTAATGACGTCCTGTTTAATAATGAGTAACTAGCTGTAGCAACAATATCATTCCCAAAAGCAGCATTTTCATTCTCTAAACTTTCTTCATTAATTAGGTTGGGGTTAATTGATTTTTCATCTTTTAATAGTTCAGGATTATCCAGGCTGATATTATCAAACTCATTAGATTCTAATTTTTTTAATTCTTCTAAAACTTCTTGATCTGCTTTTTCTTGATCAAAAGTGCTAGTATACTGAGTTTCTTTTAAGTTGTTATTTACACTAACATTTGTTAATTCTTCTGAAGGAAAATTCTCATCTAATAAGCTCTCAATCTCAATAATTGGAGATTCATCTATGTAGTCAAGCACCGCAACCACTTTTTCCTTAGGGTCAATTACTGTAAACGACATATTTTCTAGATTAAACCAGACAAACAATAGCATATGAACAGCTAACGTTCCAATAATTCCATGATTATGTTTTACTATAGTATCAACAATACCCATTGATTAAAAATAATAAACAGTTAGTAAAGTTTAATTTAACATTAGCGGCTTTAAAAATTAAGCTTCCCTGCTTTCATTTGTTTATACTTAACGGAAAGATACCCTAAAACGTTTCTGAAATGTGTAAAAGCTTTTTCTGTGTCTTCAGAAATAGAATCTCCTTTCAGCTTTAAAATTAGTTTTCCATATAAAGCATTAAAACAAAGATGAATGTCACTTATCTCATCTTCTTGTGAGTGTTTTCTGAAATCTTCAAGATAAGGTAAAGCATTTTTGTATACATCACTGTATTTGCCATCTTGCATTAAATTGATAAGCGTATTGTGTAGATAATTAATTTCCCCAAGTATTTCAATAATACTATTGCAGTGTCCTTTTTGTGTTTTCCCTTGAATTCTTAATTCTTTTATTAACTGGAGGTACCAGTTTTTCACAGCTTGAATGTCCTCATCAGTTTGTGCAACTTGAGGAATTACATTTTCTTCAATTAAATCAATATTTAAATTGAAGCCTCTTACTAAATCTTCTGTTTGCCATATGTATAAAACATATTCAGCAATGTTGTTTTCTTTAATCTGGTCTGCTAAAAGCATTATTTGTTGGATTTGTATTCATTATTGAGCATAATGATAACTTCATTTGTGATGTCTAAATTTGGGTTTGCGTACAACATCTCTCCTCCTAATCTATAACTTAAGACGTAGTCATAGCCCAATTGTTCTCCAATTTTTTGCATGTAAACATTTGTCTGAGTAACATAATCTGTTGTTAGTTGTAATTCATCGTTGGATAATTTCTGATTTAAAGATTGTTCTAGCTGCATTATTTCATTTTCTAAAAGACCAATTTTTTGAGCTTTTTCTTCTGCTTCAGATTGCCCCATTATTTTAGCAGACTGCTGATAGTCATCTACCATTCTTTGATATTCATTGTATTTATTTTTCACTTGATTCTTTGCAGAACTTTG
>JAQWSL010000009.1 GCA_029243225.1 Flavobacteriales bacterium | reverse complement strand
ATTCTTTTCAAACAATATTTTTTTATAGAATAAGATTAACTTTTTGAAATCATAAAGTTTAATTTTATGTAAAAGTTTCTACCAGGATTAGCTATTTCATAGGGCTTAAGTCTAGATAGATGGTCAATGTATTTTACATTTAGTAAATTATTAACGCCAAATGAAAAGTCAATTTTATGTTTAGTTAATAAAGAACCGTTGCAACCTAAATTTATCAATTGATATGCATCACTTGTTTGTTCGTAAATAGCAACTTTATTTTGCTCAAAGAAGTATACATACTGAGCAGATAAGCTGTTGATCTTTAGGTTTTTATCACTATTAAAGTCCACTTTCACAATGTTGTTTATCCTGTTTTGAGGAGTAAACGGAAGAGAATTATTAGAAATATCTTGTGCAGATAATAGAGAAAAATTACTTTCTAGATGTAGCCAATGTGCTATGTGTGGATGATAATGTATGGCAATGTCACCTCCAGAGAGAAGGGCATCAGTTTGTTTAATATTAAATAATGGCAGTCCTGATGTTGAATCTGTATTCCCTGTTGGATCTTTAAATACGAAATTATTTATTTGGTTAATGAAAGGATTAATGACAATTTCTATGTGGTCAAAGTGGCTACCAAAATAAAAATCAATTTGGTTGGCTCTTTCAGAATCTAAATTAACATCTCCAATTAAATACTGCATTGTTCCATGGTGAACACCATTTGCAAGTAATTCAGAAACATGAGGGGGTCTAAAGCCAGAAGAAGCATTTAACCTGGTTGTAAAATTTTTGGATGACCTAGATATACCAGCAGAATAGTTAACCCCACTAAAAGTTTTTGCAAATGGATCAACTGATTCTAGCGTAGTAATACTTCGCTGGTCGTATCGAGCTCCTGCCTGAATGTTCCAAATATTAAAAGTTCCTTTAATTAAAGAAAATGCTCCTAAATCAACAAAGTCTGCATTGGGAACTAAAACTTCTTCAGCATAACGCCCATTGGTGTTGCTTTGAAACATACCTTGAGATCCTGAAACAAGCTCAAAATGTTTGTTGAATTGATGTTTCCATCGAAGATTGTACGAATAGTTTTGTAGGGTCATATCAACACCTGGGACAGTTACCTTTTCTCCATATTCTTTCAACTCATTGTAAGTGAAACCAAGCTGAGCAACCAACTCATCATTTTTAAAGTAAATTTTATTTTCCCACTGAGCTAAATGGTTGGTAATGTGCTGAGCAGGAATATTGTAAGATCTAGATTGATTGTCGCTAAGAAAGCTTGAAACATCCGGATTCACATCGTGAGTATGTCCAGGAAGTCCAATACGAAAACTCAGTAGTTGATACCTAAAATTGGTTATCCAGTTTTTTTTATTGTAACCAATTGCTGTTTTTACAGAGCCACCACTATTTTTTGAATTGGAAACAAATTGATTGCCTGGAATACCGTAGTCAGCTCTATTAAAACAGCCTCCGTAAACAGTAAATCGCAGTTTGTTTTTTGAAGATTTATAGGAAATATTATTTACAGTAGCCAAGGAATTAGTTTCAAACTTCGAACTCATTTTAAGCTCTGATTCGTTGGCGTTAGCATAGGGTTCGTCTGCAACATAAATCACACCCCCAAGAGCATCAGCACCATATATTAAGGAACTAGGGCCTTTAATCACTTCTACCCTATCAATACCTAAGTTAAATAACGCAAAGCCATGATCTGCACCCCATTGTTGATTTTCTATACGTAATCCGTTTAATGAAGTAAGTACACGCATTCCTGAAAGTCCTCTAATAACAGGTTTTGCTATTCCATTTCCGGTAGACTGATTGTAAATTCCAGGCATGTTGGATAACGCATCAACTAGGTTAGTATTTTCAATCTTGTTCAAATCAGCAATCTTTCTAGAGTCTATTGGAAAAGTACTGTAACGTTGCAGTTTGGAATCTGAAGTAGATATTATAACTTCATCTAAATGAATGTGCGCAAGCTCTAATTCAACAATGATATCAGTGTTAGGGTTATCTACTTCTATCATTTTACTTTCGTATTCAGAAGCAGATATTTGCAATGTCATTTGATTATTTATAACATTCTCCAGCTCCCAGTTACCGTTACTATCAGCAATTGCTCCGTTTTGTGTTTCTATACAATATATTTTAGCAAAGGGTAGTCCTTCACCAGAATTTAAATCTAGAATAGAACCTTTAATATTTTGGGCATTTCCACAATGAATAACAAATAAAGTAAAAAAGATAAATAATAAATTTTTGGTCATTATAATTGCTTTTTATTCAATAACGCTGCAAATATATAATTTAAATGCAACAATGATGCATTTAAATTATATAACAAAAAAAAGAATCTTAAACAAAGACCCTTTTTAATTTGAAATATTTTTTGTAATTAAAAATTAAACTCTGTTTGTAATCTAAATAAAACAACATTATCCTTAGTTGCTTCTTGAGATAAACTAACGTCTCCTTGGACCTTTAGGTTATGACCAACTACGTATCTAGAAAAACCTAGAGTATACTGGTTTATATTGTTATTTAGGGTGATTGCTTCTGGCGTTACTTGAGTAAATCTACCAGCTACCTCCCAGTTATTCTTCATTAAATACCCCATTTGGAGATTAATAGCAGAACCTGTATAGTAACTTTCATTTACATCAATAATTTCACCATTTAAGTTATACAATGCATCAACAACAGCAGAACCAGTTGTTGACCTTCTAGTAACATACTCTCCAAAGAATGAAAAGCCTTTAATTTTGAAATGCGCATCTACAAAAATAGTTTCTAAATCTCTCAAATCACCTTGAATATAATCTCCTTTTTGCCCTCTACTACGCATGGCATTTTGATTGTAATCGTATGTCGCACTTAACATTAACTTAGGCGATTTCTCGCGTTTCAAATCCGAAGCAAAATAATCTCCCTTTTTAGTGAATTTCCCAAAGGGTAATAGCTCTATTCTACCTGTATATCCATGTCCGGAAGATAAAGCAGTTTGATTTAAACCTTCTCCTTGAGAAATGGCAAAAATTTCTCTAACTAAAAAATTTTCTCCAATTGTAAAATGATGTCTTAATTGAGCGCCAGCATCTCGATCTAAAGTAAACCTAGAATTTAATAAAGACCGATCAACCAATTGTAATTTTTGAGAAGAAAACACCCGCTCTATATTGCCTGGTAATTTGGTTTGTCCGAACCATACTGTCCAATTACCAGCAAAATTCCACTTAATAACAGCATCTAACACATATCCGTTAGCAACATCATATTCAAACTTATAAGCTAATTTAGGACTAAATGCAAAACCACTTCCCTTAATTCTTGCTCTTTTTACATATGCTCTATCAGCATAAGAACTATCGCCAAAATTATAAGTTCCGTCATATCTTGATTGAAACCTAAAAGCAACTTTAGTAGACCAAGAAGAATCCTTAGACATTACATTTATTAAGCCTTTACCAAAGCGATTATTTGTTATATCCTGAGCAAAATATTGAGAAGCAAAAAGGATGAAAAATAGAGCAAATATCTTTTTCATAACTTTATAATTGTTTTAAAATTTACAACAAAGTAGATGATAATATTTCAATTTTAATATGTAGAATACTTAATATTAACAATTAATTAATATTAAGATAATCAATCATTATTTCAGGTGTTGATAACTATTAAAAAAGACATAAAACTTTCAAAATCAATGTTTTAAGTCAGACATAATGTTAAGCCTATGTTAATATTTTCTTAAGTTAATAAAACATATTATTTTGATAATTAGATTTGTGAAGAATAAGCATATAGAATTTCACTTTTATATTAATTTAAAATTTTAATTAAATGACTTTTTTTGATTTCTTAATAATTATAGGTGCCTTAGGATTTTTCATTTATGGTATGAAGGTGATGAGTGATGGTATTCAGAAAGTAGCCGGAAGTAAAATGCGAAATATTCTTAGCAGCATGACTTCAAACAGGTTTTTTGGAATTGCTACTGGATTTCTAATTACAGCATTATTACAATCATCATCTGCAACAACAGTAATGACAGTTAGTTTTGTGAATGCTGGATTGCTAAGCTTAGTGGAATCTATTGGCGTTATTATGGGTGCAAATATAGGAACGACTATTACGGCATGGCTCATATCTATTTTAGGTTTTAAAATAAAAATATCAACTATCGCATTACCTATTATCGCAATAGGATTCCCATTATTATTTTCAAAAAAATCAAACCTTAAAGCTTGGGCAGAAGTTTTAATTGGTTTTGCATTACTTTTTATGGGCTTAGATGAATTAAAACATGCTGTACCAGATTTAAAGCAAAACCCTGAATTTTTAAGCTTTTTATCTGATTATGCTAACAAAGGGTACTTATCTACAATTATTTTTATTGGTGTTGGCACTATTTTAACATTAGTTGTTCAGTCTTCTAGTGCTGCTATGGCATTAACTCTTGTAATGTGTTTTGAAGGTTATATACCTTTTGAACTTGCCGCTGCAATGGTATTAGGAGAAAACATTGGAACTACTATTACAGCAAATTTAGCATCTCTAGTTGCAAATGTGCATGCTAAAAGAGCTGCACGGGCACACTTTATTTTTAATGTTTTTGGTGTTGTATGGATGATTATAGCATTTCCTTTTGTAATAGATCTTATTGATCAGTACATGACTAATTACATGGGAATGTCTCCTCTTAACCCTGAAGATAAATCAGCTACAGTACCACTAGGCCTTTCGATTTTTCACACAACTTTTAATATTGTTAACGTATTGCTTTTAGTCGGTTTTGTACCATTTATGGCTAAGACAGCAATAAAACTTGTAAAGTCAAAAGGAGAAGCTGATGAAGAATTTAAACTAGATTACATATCTGCAGGTGGGATTGCTATTCCTGAAGTTGCTATACTAGAAGCTAAAAAAGAAGTTGCAAAATTTGGGGAGGTTACTACAAGAATGAATGGATTTCTTAAAACATTAATAAATGATCAGGATAAGAAGACAAGGATCAAAATGTTTAATAAGATTAAAAAATATGAAGAAATCACAGATAGAGTTGAAATTGAAGTTGCTAACTATCTAGATAAAGTATCAACTCAAGAAATAAGCCCAGAAGTTTCTTCTCAAATAAGAAGTATGCTAAGCATTACTAATGATTTAGAAAGAATCGGAGACATTTACTACCAAATGTCAAAAACAATTGAAAGAAAAGATGAAAATAAAATATATTTCCTTCCAGATCAAAGAGATAATTTAAACAAAATTCTTGATATAGTTGAAAAAGCATTCTTCGTAATGAATAATAACCTAAATGCTGAATATGGACATATCATTATAGATGATGCCAAGAAATTAGAACTAGAAATGAACCAAAAAAGAAATGAATTAAGAAAATCATATTTAGAACAAGCAGAAAAAGGAGAATACAAATTTCAACCTGGAATAATGTATAATGACTTATTTTCTTCTTGTGAAAAAATAGGTGATCATATTATTAATGTTTCTGAAGCAGTTGCTGGAGAAATCTAAAACTTATGAAACTATCAGAATTCAAACAAACAATTTCTTCAATTGAAGAACTTAATTTTCAATTGGAAAATAAAGAACCTATTCCAAAACATTTTCATATTACAGAAATTGGAACGGTTTTAAAAACATTCATAGATTGTGGCGGAACAATAAGAGAAGAAAAAGTAATTAATTTTCAGCTTTGGCACAAAGATGATTTTGACCATAGGCTTTCTACACAAAAAGTTGCTGATATCATCTCAATAGCAGAAAAAAAGTTATTTCTTGAAGATATTGATATTGAAGTAGAATATCAAAAATCAACAATTGGCAAATATGGTCTAGAATTTAATGGCAATAGTTTTATTTTAAAATCTAAAAATACCGCATGTTTAGCTGAAGACAGGTGTGAAATACCATCTAAAAAAGAAAAATTAGAACTTAACAAGTCACAAAACAACTGTAGCCCTGGAAGTAGTTGTTGTTAAATAACCTGTTTTTTCTAAATGAAATAAATTAAAAGAAAAATACTTTTAATTCTGAATAAAATATCTGATATTCGCAGCCGAATTAACAAACAGGGTTTAGGACCCTTATAAAACTATTAATATGGCAACAAAATTAAGACTTGCAAGACACGGTAAAAAAGGAAAACCGTTTTATCACATAGTAGCAGCAGATGCTAGAGCTCCAAGAGATGGTAGATACATTGAAAGAATTGGAAGCTACAATCCTAATACAAATCCTGCTTTTATTGACATCAATTTTGAAAGAGCTTTAGACTGGGTTATGAAAGGTGCTCAACCTACAGACACAGTTAAGGCAATGCTATCTTACAGAGGAGTTATGTACAAAAAACACCTGTTAAATGGAGTCAAAAAAGGCGCTTTAACCAACGATCAAGTTGAAGAGAGATTTAATGCGTGGTTAGAAGAAAAAGAAACTAAAATACAAGGTAAAAAAGATAAATTGTCTGCAGATGCTAAATCAGTTGCTGACAAAGCATTAGCTCTCGAAAAAGAGAAAAATGAAGCTAGAGCAAAAGAAATAGCAGAAGCCGCTGCAGCATTAGTTGCTGAAGAAGCTAAAGTTGAAGAAGTTCAGGCTGAAGAAGCTGCTCCTGAAGCGGAAGTTGAAGAAACTGCTCCAGAAGTAAAAGATGAAGAAGCTGCTCCTGAAGTAAAAGCTGAAGAAGCTGCTCCTGAAGTAAAAGCTGAAGAAGCTGCTCCAGAAGTAAAAGCTGAAGAAGCTGCTCCAGAAGTAAAAGCTGAAGAAGTTGCTCCAGAAGCAAAAGTTGAAGAAGCTGCTCCAGAAGCAAAAGCTGAAGAAGCTGACTCGACTGAAGAAAAAGCTTAATAAAGTAAAATGCTTTACTAATTATAAGGGCCTATATTGGCCCTTTTTTCATATTTGAAAATGTCGTTAGATAATTTTTTTCAGCTTGGTACAATTTCAAAAGCATACAGCTTTAAAGGAGAGGTTATTCTTTATATTGATGCAGATAATCCCAATCATTACTACAAAATAAAAGATTTTTTTATTCAAATAAATGGAAGACTAATACCCTATCTAATTCAAAAATCAGCTGTACACAAAAAGAATCAACTTAAATTAAAAATAGAAGGGATTGAATCAGAACAAGATGCAAATCAAATAATAAAAAAAGATGTTTACCTACCATTAGAAAAACTACCCAAACTAAATGATAATCAATTTTATTTTCATGAAATAATAGATTATGAAGTTGTTGATACGGCAGAAAACAAAGAAGTAGGAATTATCGTAAATGTAATAGACCATCCAGGAAATACATTAATTGAAGTCGAACAGAATGGAATTGAAATTATTCTTCCAATAAATGATAGCACATTTCAAAAAATAGACAAAGAAACCAAACAACTTTTTTTAGATATCCCAGAAGGATTAATAGCCATTTATTTAGAAAATGAGTAATAAATATTCTTGTTTCAAATTCAAAAAGTTTAGCATTCAACAAACCAATGCTGCAATGAAAATTGGAACAGATGGAATTTTACTTGGCGCCTGGGCAGAAGTCAAACACTCTAAATTATTACTCGATATTGGAACAGGAACTGGTGTAATAGCTCTAATGCAAGCACAAAAGAATAAAGAAACAACAATAGATGCATTAGAAATCGACATTAATGCTTGTATTGATGCCAAATTCAATTTCGAAAAATCACCATGGAAAAATAGAATTACACTTCATCAATGCTCACTTGAAAAATTTAACAAAAAAATTAAATACGATACGATAATCTCTAACCCTCCATTCTATGAAAGCAGTTTAGTTGCAAATACACAAAGTAGAACAGTCGCTAGACACACTTCAACGCTTCATTACAATCACATTATAGAATTTTGCAAATCTTCGCTTTCAAGCTCAGGAAACCTTAGCTTAATACTTCCTGTTACCCAAGGGAATAAGTGTATAATAAAAGCACAAAAAAGTGGTTTATATTTAAAGAGAAAGTGTAATGTATTTTCAAAAAAATCTAAACTTCAACATCGATTACTACTAGAATTTTCATTTAAAAATCAAACACCAGAAGAAAATAATTTAATAATAGAGAATGAAAAAAGACATGATTACACCGATCATTACAAAGAATTAACTAAAGATTTTTACATCATTTTTGATTAATTTTAAAAACGATATATTCTTTAAATTTACAATATGCAAAAGCCGTTTTTTAAATCAAGACTATTTAAGCTTCCTAATCATAAAAAATTTGATTTCAGCCCTAGATATTATGATGAAGAGAAAGAACGAATGGAAAAGAAAAGGGCTGAATTTGCTAAAGAAATAAACGTAGATAAAAACGAGAAATCTGTTCAAATTGAATCAAGGATGAGAGAACAATTCAAATCGAGATCTCAAACAACAAACTACACGACTAATAGCTCATATTGGTCTAACATTAGATTACTTGTGATTTTTGGAATTCTAATGATTGGCTTTTATTACATTTATATTCATTTAGATGAAGTTCTTCTTGCATTAACTAAACCAAAAAACATTCATAGATAAAATGCCAAATGTCATTCAATTACTTCCTGAAAATGTTGCTAATCAGATTGCTGCTGGTGAAGTTATTCAACGCCCATCCTCTGCTGTTAAAGAATTGATAGAAAATGCCATTGATGCTCGATCTTCTAAAATTGATTTAGTAATTAAAGATGCAGGAAAGACATTAATTCAAGTTATTGACAATGGCATTGGTATGACAAGTGAAGATGCAGAACTCTCTTTTCAACGCCATGCTACATCTAAAATTCAACTAGCAAATGATTTATACAAAGTAAATACTAAAGGGTTTAGGGGTGAAGCTTTAGCAAGTATTGCTGCCATTGCTCAAGTTGAACTTAAAACTAAGAGAAAAGAAGATGAGCTTGGTTTTCAAATTAAAATTGAAGGTTCTAACATCACATCTAAAGAAAATATTTCCTGTACAACTGGGTCAAATATTTTAATGAAAAATCTATTTTTCAATGTTCCTGCTCGAAGAAATTTTTTAAAATCAGACGCTGTAGAAACTAAACACATAATAGATGAATTTCAACGAATTGTATTGGCACATCCAGAAATTCATTTCACAATGCACAACAACAAGCAAGTTGTGTTTGATTTACCAATAGGAACAGTAAAACAAAGAATAATTAATGTGTTTGGGAAAAAATACAATGAAAGGTTAGTTCCAGTTCAAGAAAAGACATCAATCACAGAAATTTCAGGCTTTATTTTAAAACCTGAGCACTCTAAAAGAACTAGAGGTGAACAATTCTTTTTTGTAAACAATCGATTTATTAAAAGTCCATACCTAAATCATGCTGTAAATCAAGCTTTTAAAGAACTAATTAGTAAAGAACAACATCCTTCATATTTTATTTTTCTATCGATACCAAAAGAAACAATTGACATAAATATACATCCTACAAAAACAGAAATTAAGTTTCAAGATGAACGCTCAATATATGCTATTGTAAGATCTACAGTTAAAAGTTCATTAGGAAAATATAGTATTTCTCCATCTTTAGATTTCAATCAAGAAACCTCCTTCAATGTGAGACCACTAAAACCAGGAGAGTCTATAGAACAACCGAGTATCAAAATCAATCCCAATTACAATCCATTTAACAAAGAAAAGAACATTAGTCCTCAAGCAATTGAAAACTCTATAGATATTCTTAAAGATGCTGACTCAGAATTCAGTTCTAATAATGAAATTGTTTCTAATGATGTTCCTAATCAAAACTGGGGAGGATTACTTGAGGCCGCAGCCAAAGAAAATCACTTCCAATTAGAAAATAAATACATCATAACAATTGTTAATTCAAGTTTATACATTATTGATCAGCACCGTGCTCATCAGCAAGTTTTGTATGAACAATTTTTAGAAAGCTTAACGGATAAAAAAGCTTCAACACAGCAATTAATTTTCCCTATTAATTTAGAACTTTCCGCAAGTGACTACCAACTTAGCTTAGAGCTAATGGAAAGTATGAAAGAAATTGGATTTGAAATTGATGATTTTGGAAACAGAACATTAGTAATTAATGGTCTTCCTGCTGGTGTTGATCAAAATGATTCTAAAACATTAATAGAAAGTTTTTTAGAAGAATTTAAACAGAGTTCTGGTGTATTAAAAAATGATCAAGAAAAATTTTCTTGGTCTTTTGCTAAAGGTAGCGCCATTAAAGGAGGTAGAAACTTAAACAATAAAGAAATTAAAACACTTATAGATGAACTGTTAGCTACCAATTCTCCTTTTACAAATGCCAAGGGCAACAAAATCATTTCAAAACTAGAATTAGATGAAATTGCAAACCTATTTAATAAGCGATAATGTTTAGAAACCTTTTAGCCAACATGAGCCCCGCAGTTAAGAATATTTTAATTCTTAATGTAATTTTCTTTTTTGCTCAATGGGCATTACCTCAATTTATGCCTAGCTTAATGCTCTTTCCTTTTGGTTCAGAAAATTTCGAACCTTGGCAATTAGCAACTCATTTTTTTATGCATGGTGGAATTGGGCATTTATTCTTCAACATGTTTGCACTCGTAATCTTTGGTAGTAACCTAGAAAGAGTTTGGGGACCAAAACGTTTTTTAATTTATTACATTGCCTGTGCGTTTGGAGCAGCTTTAATTCATATGCTAGTTAATTACTTAAGAATTCAAGGTATTGAAGCTCAATTATCATCAGCAGAAATAAATCAAGTCTATAATGAAGGATTTGACTTGTTAAACACAGGTTATAATTATCAAGGAATTGGTGGGGAATTAAATTCATTATTAAACACTCCTATGTTAGGAGCTTCAGGAGCGGTATTCGGCCTTCTTGCTGCATTTGGATACCTTTTCCCAAATACTGAGCTAATGCTACTCTTTCCTCCAATTCCAATTAAAGCTAAATTTTTTGTAATTGGATATGCTGCTTTAGAATTGTATCTAGGGTTTTCAAACAATCCAACAGATAACGTAGCTCATTTCGCTCACTTAGGTGGAGCATTAGTTGGCATTATCATTGTTCTTATTTGGCAAAGAAATAAAAATCAATTTTTCTAATGAGCAAAATAGTTGATCAATTAAAATATCAATTTAGAGCAGGTGGAATGTATCTAAAACTAATTTATATAAACGCTGCTATTTTCATTTTTTTTGGCGTCATAACCACTGTTTTCAAATTGATGTTAATTGATATTTCAATTATTGAAAACTTTAAAGATTCGTTATCCTTATATTCAGAGCCAATTCAGCTAATTAAGCACCCTTGGGGAATATTTACTTACATGTTTATGCATCAAGATTTTTGGCATCTTTTTGGAAACATGTTAATCTTATTTTTTCTAGGACAACTTTTCGAACAATACCTTGGACAAAAAAAACTATTAAGCACATACATTATTGGTGGTTTATTTGGAGCTTTAATACACTTACTAGCAACATATACATTTCCTTTCCTAAGGCTTGATGGTTACAGTATAACTCTTGGTGCTTCTGCATCTGTAATGGCTATTTTTAGTGCTGTTGGTTTTTACGCTCCAAATAAAGAAATTCACCTCTTTGGAGTTTTCAAAATAAAGCTTATTATACTAACATTACTTTACATTTTATTAGACTTTTTAAGATTATCAAACAATGATAATGTCGCTCATTTTGCACATCTAGGTGGTGCTCTTTGGGGATTTATTTTTGTTTACAACCTTAAGAAAGGAAAAGATTTAAGCACTTGGTTTAATAAATTTGCAGCGTTCTTTAAAAAATTCTTCAGCTTTAGAAATAAGATAAAAATTGTTCATTCAAAAAATAAAAAGACTAAATTCAACACATACAAGCCAGAGAAAACACCAAAAGACGACTACACTTATAACCAAGACAAGAGAAAAAGACAAGACAGAGTTGATCAAATATTAGATAAAATAAAAGACTCTGGTTACGATAGTTTAAGTAAAGCCGAAAAAGACTTTTTATTTGATGCAAGTAAAAATATTTAATTCCAATTGGAGGCAAATGCCTCTATTTTTAAAACTTCTTGCTTACTTAAGTATACTAAGCAATTTGTTTTTGGTACTTACTTATCTAAACTATTTAATCCCCCCAACAATCTCTTGGTTTAATTCATTAATAGGTTTAGCATATCCAATAATAGTCCTAGTAAATATTTTTTTTCTTTTTTTCTGGCTTTTAAAAAAAGAGCTTTTTTTCCTTTATTCACTTATTGTTTTAATCTTAGGGTTCTACCATCATAGCCGGTATTTACAAATAACACCTATTAACACAAAAATCAAAGGACATTCCAAAGAAATAAAGGTTATGAGCTACAATGTCAGACTCTTTGACTTGTATAACTGGACTGAAAATAAAAAAACAAGAGACCTTATCATTCAACAAATAAAAAAAGTAAATCCAGATGTAATATGTTTTCAAGAATATTATTATAGTTCTAAACTAAACTTTCAAACTAGAGATTTAATTATTAATGAACTAAACATGAATTATTATCATGAGAATTTCTCTCACGAAAGTAAAAAAGATTCAAAATTTGGAATTGCAACATTTAGTAAATTTCCCATTATTGAAAGTGACTTTATTTCATTTGAAAACGACAAATCCAATCAATGCATCTGGACAGACATTAATATCGATAAAGACACACTAAGGGTCTATAATGCTCATTTAGGATCCATAAGGTTTAATTATTCTGATTACAAAATCATTGGAGGAAAAGGTAGTCCTTTATGGCCCTATCAACAAAAACCAACTAGGCAAATTTTTAAAAGATTAAAGTTAGGGTTCCAAAAGCGACAAGAACAAATAAGTCTTCTAATTCCTCAAATTTCCAAAAGTCCTCATAAAACAATCATCTGTTCAGATATAAATGATACACCATTATCATACGCTTACCATCAATTTGATAAATATTTTACTGATTCATTTACAAAATCAGCAAACGGAATTGAAGGCACTTACATTGGAAACATTCCAGGTTTAAGAATAGATTACATCTGGCATTCAAAAGAATTAAAATCAACTAATTTCACAACTCATCAAGAAAAACTTTCTGATCATAAAGCAATATCAGCTTCAATTTATTACTAAAAACCAATTATTAATAGCGGATTGCTTAAGTTTGCAGTAGCCAAACCGGTTCATCGCTTGTGTTTTCACAAGAGGAAAGTCCGGGCAGCAAAGAGTAACATGCTTCCTAACGGGAAGGATTCTATTTATTTAGAAGACAGAAAGTGCCACAGAAATAAACTTCCAACTTAAGTTGGTAAAGGTGAAAAGGTGAGGTAAGAGCTCACCGCAGTAGTGGTGACACTTCTGGCAAGGTAAACCTCATGTGCTGAAAGACCAAATAAACCAGGGCTACTTAACAGTTGAAGAGTTGCTCGCTCAATCCTGGAGGGTAGGTTGATTGAGCTATTTAGTGATAAATAGCCTAGATAAATGATGAACCTCGACAGAATCCGGCTTATAGGTTTGGCTTTTTTTCTCTATATCAAATAAATAAAGCTTACTTTCGCAGAAAATTAACAATTAATGACATTCTCAGAATTAGAATTAAGTCCGGAAATTCTTCGTAGTATCGATGAATTAGGATTTGTAGAGCCTACACCAATACAACAAGAAGCTATTCCTCAACTTTTAACAAGCAATAGAGATTTAGTTGGGTTAGCACAAACAGGAACTGGTAAAACTGCTGCTTTTGGATTACCAATGCTAAACAACATTGATTTTTCCCAAAGAAAAGTCCAAGGATTAGTTGTTGCACCTACAAGAGAACTATGTGTTCAAATATCTAATGATTTCAAGCTCTTTTCTAAGCATTCTAAAGATGCTCAAATAGCAACAATATATGGTGGTGCAAGTATAGATAAACAAGCAAAAGAAATTAGAAATGGTGCACAGGTTGTAGTTGCAACACCTGGAAGATTAATGGATATGATTAGAAGGAAATTCCTTAAAATCAATGAAGTTAATTATGTTGTTTTAGATGAAGCAGATGAGATGCTTAACATGGGTTTTAAGGAAGATATTGATGAGATACTAAGCCATACTCCTGATGAAAAATCAACATGGTTGTTTTCTGCAACAATGCAAAAAGGTGTAGAAAAAATTGCAATGAAATACATGAGTAACCCAATTCAAGTTACAATAGGATCAAAAAATGAAAGCGCAAAAAATATTAAGCACGTATGCTACACTGTAAGAGACAGAGACAGGTATGCTGGTGTAAAACGAATCATTGATTTCAATCCTAATATATATGGTTTAATTTTCTGTAGAACAAAAAGAAATACACAAGAAGTAGCTGACAAGCTAATGAAAGATGGTTATAATGCTGAACCTATTCATGGAGATTTATCTCAATCACAAAGAGATGCTGTAATGAAAAAGTTTCGAGATAAAACACTTCAAATTCTTGTAGCAACAGATGTAGCAGCAAGAGGAATTGATGTAAATGACATTACCCATGTTATTAATTACCATCTTCCTGATGAACCAGAAAGCTATACTCATAGAAGTGGTAGAACTGCAAGAGCTGGTAAATTTGGTGTATCTATTGCTTTTATCACTCCAAGAGAAAGAGGTAAAATATCTAGTATTGAAAGACATATTCAAACAAATTTTCACATTGAAGATATTCCAAGCGGTAATGAAGTCTGCAGACAACAGTTATTTTCTTTAGTAGATAAGATAATTAATGTTGAGGTAAAAGAAGATGAAATAGAAGATTACCTTCCACCAATAATTGATCAATTTAAAGATTTCTCAAGAGAAGATATAATTAAAAGATTCGTTTCTGCTGAATTCAATAAATTTTTAGAATATTATGAACGAGCAGGTAATTTAAATGCTAAAGGAGACTCTAGAGATAGAGATCGCGGAAGAGATAGGGATAGAGACAGAGGAAGAGATAGAGATCGTGGAAGAGATAGAGATAGAGATAGAGATAGAGATCGTGGAAGAGATAGAAATCACAGAAGAGACAGGAATGATGCTAGAAATTCTGACAACTCAGATATGCAAAGATTTTACATAGACAAAGGGTTTAAAACAGGACTAAATAAAGGTGCCCTATTAAGAATAATTTGTTCTTATGGTCAAGTAACATCTAAAAGCGTGGGAAGATTAGATTTATTCAATGACTTTTCATTTTTCGAGGTAGATAATAGCCAAACGAAACAGGTTATTGATGGGATGAACAATCAAGATTTTGAAGGAAACAAAATAAAAGTTGAGACAGCTTCAAAAAAGACTTCAAGAAGAGGAAGATCTAGAGGATAGCTATTACCTACCAGTTAAACTCATCTGAACTAAACTTAGGGTTAAATTCCAATTCGGAAAGGTTTAACTCGAGCTCTTGTCCATTATTATCAATAGTAACCTTATTCGGATATTGGAAATATTTACCAGACTGGTAATCAGCAAAATATTGAATAACAGTACTACTCTCACCAGTAGCTGAAACTTCAATTTTCATTTCACTAACCTTTAATTTAGAAGCTACATCGTAATACTCGTAAGTTATGTCACCTGACTGATCTTTAATTGCAATTTTATATGTCTTTTTATCATCAATCATTTCAACACTTTCTAAGCTAAGTTGGTATCCTAATGCTTCATACCTTAATTCTTTATCTAACAATAAGGAAATTTTCTTTTCTTCAATTTCTTCTTCTGAAAAATCTTTTTTCCCAGTTTGCATGTTCATACTTCCTCCAGATGATCCATTGAAAACTTCTTTTTGAACAACCATCCCCATAGCATTAATTTCCATTTTAAAAAGATTTGGAGCTTTTGCTAAAGCAGTCATCGTCATACTAAAAGTTTGACCGCCCTGAGATACAGAAGCATTCATTACGGTTTTCACACCCTTGATTTTCTTGTAAACCTTAGCTACATCTTCCATATTTCCTTTGCCAGTAATGGTCATTAGGTAATCATTTATAACTTGTTTAGCAGTAAGTCCTTCAGGAAGAGGAATCTTCACTTCATCTTTTAATGGATCACCATTAATGTCGTAAAATTCAATTTCACCGTCTGAATCAAATTTTGTTAAGCTCTGAGCAACATCTTTATTCCCAACCACTAGAATTATACAATTATTAGGATCGATATACTTCTGAGCAGCCTGCATAACATCCTCTTTATTTACCTTTTGCAATCTACTTAAGTACGTTTGATAGTAATCAGCCGGCAAGTCATATCTTACAATATTAAGTGCAAACCTTGCTATGGTTTGAGATCTTTCTAAAGAAAGTGCAAAATCACCATTCATGTTGTTTTTTATTCTATTAATATCTTCATCACTAACTGGCTCTTTTGTTATGTGATTCATTTCTGCTAAAAACTCAACAACTGCACTATCGGTCACCTCATTTCTAACACTTGCTCCTGCACTAAATTGACCAATTAGTTTATCTGGAGAAATTCTACCTCTAGCTCCATAAGTAAAACCTTTATCTTCTCTTAAATTAGCATTTAAATAGCTAGAAAAAGCTCCTCCAAAAATACTACTCATTACACTTACACTTGTTTGATCTGGAGCACCAACTTTATAATCTACGGGATACATTACACTTATTTGCGATTGAACTGCTCCAGGTTTATTAACAAAAGCTACTCTAACTCCACTAACTTTTTTTGGTGCTTTGTATTGATGAGTAGGAACAGTTGCTTTCTTCCATGAACCAAAATATTTATTTGCCAAAACTTTAGATTTTTCAACATTAATGTCTCCAACAATTACTAAATATGAAATATTAGGCCTAAAATAGGTAGTGTAGTATTCCTTACATAAATCTACTGTTATTCCATTTACATCTGAGGATGTTTGCACTTCTCCATATGGATGATTCTTACCATATTTTAAAACATCTCCTACTCTTGCAGAAATTGCATTTGCATCTGTTTTTAAAGATTTCAAAGAAGACATTAATCGTTTTTTCTTTTTAGTTAATTCTTCATTTGGAAATGCAGGATTAAGTAAAATATCACTTGCTAAACCAAATACTTTTTCTGTATGTTTTGACAAACAAGATCCATAAAGTCCGGAAGAATAAGTAGAAACAGTTGCTCCTATAAAATCAATTTCTTCATCTATCTCTTGTTTTGTTTTAGTGGTAGTACCGGCACTCATCATGTCTCCCATCATTGAAGATAAACCTACATGACCTTTCTCCATTATTGGATCTTTATCTATAGTTAGCTGAAAAGAGACTTTAGGTAGTTTATGATTTTCTACAACAAAAACTTTTAGCCCGTTTTCTAAAGTAAAGCTAGAAGGTGTTCCAATATTAATTTTTGGTGCAATTCCAGGTTCTGGTGCCTTAGACCTGTCAATTTGAGCATTTGTACTAAAGCAAAAACCTGTAAATAAAAGGGCTATTGTAACTATAATTTTGTTCATTTCTTTAAAGTTAAATTCGTTTAATGTATTATCCTTGTTCTTTTGGAAGATAGTACAATACTACCCTATTATCATCTGTGAAATATTTTTTCGCGACTCTTAAAATATCTTCTTTAGTTACTTTTAAATAACGAGTCAGTTCTGTGTTTATGAGATCTGCATCTCCTAAGTACATTTTATAGTTAGCTAAGTTTTCTGCAATTCCGATCATAGATGAAAAATTATAAATAAAATCATTTTCCATCATGTTTCTTATTTTATTGAATTCTTTATCAGAAATTAATTCACTTTTCATTCTGTCAAATTCACCGTTAATTTCTTGCTCTAAAGCACCAGGGTTAACATCAGAGTTTGCTATCCCAAAAACAAATGATAAACCTGGATCTTCAGATGCGAAAGGAAAAGAACCAACATACATGGCAGACTCTGTCTGTTCAACACATTTTTTATTTAGTCTTGAACTTTCACCATCAGACAATATTTTAGACATCATTTCGATTGCATAAAAATCTTCTGTTCCCTGAGCTGGAATTCTATAAGCCATCATTACACCAGGCAACTGAATGTTGTCGTATACAGTATCTCTAATTTCGCCACCTAAAGCAGGTTCAACTATACTAATTGGAGTTATTTTCTCTTTACCATTAGGAATTGGACCAAAATATGATTCGATCATTTTTTTTGTTGAAGGAATGTTAATATCGCCAGCTATTGATAAAATTGCATTTTCGGGAACATAAAACTTGTGATAAAAATCAATAAACTCTTCTAATGTAGCAGCATCTAAATGTTCCATTTTACCAATAGTTGTCCATCTGTATGGGTGCTCCTTATAAGCTCTTTTGTTCATTTCTGCTAAGAAACTACCATAGGGTTGATTATCAACTCTAAGTCTTTTTTCTTCTTTAACAACCTCATTCTGTGTATCAACACCAATTTGATCAATGTTTGCATGTAACAACCTTTCAGATTCTAACCAAAGTCCTAATTCCAATTGGTTTGATGGTAAAACTTCATAATAAAAAGTTCTGTCATTGCTTGTGTTGGCATTGTTATTACCACCAGCATTTTCTATGTATTTAAAAAATTCTCCTCTGGCAATATTTTCAGAACCTTCGAATAATAAATGTTCGAAAAAATGAGCAAATCCAGTTCTATTTGGATCTTCGTTTTTAGCACCAACATGGTACATTATAGAAACTGCTACAATTGGCGTAGAATGATCTTCATGAAGAAGCACGGTTAAACCATTCTTAAGCTTATACTCCTCAAATTTAATTTTTGGCATTTGAGCAAAAAATGAAAAAGAAATACAAACAAATAATAAAGACAAAATAGTTTTCATATGGAATATTTTAAGAAGCAACGAATTTAAAACAAAAAAGGATTATTCAAAAACACAATACACAAATGGCAAATATCAATTGCGAAATAACATTTTAACAATCTAAGAGGAATCTTTAGTTGTTTAGCTTTTGAAGAAACAACACATTATCAAATGTGTTTTGAATTTTCAACCATGACTTTAGCTCTCCAGTAATTTGATATCCGCAAGATTTAAACAAGCCAACACTACGAATATTTTTCACGGAAATCTTACAGTATAACTGATTGATATTCAAATCATTAAATGAATAAAACTCAAGTAGAAGTAAAGCTTCTTTTGCTAACCCAACATCCCTATATTGAGCATCAATTAAAACACCAACCCCGGCTCTTAAATGAAATGGGTCAAAATCAAATAAATCAACACAACCTATAGAAACATTGTTGTATATAATCATTAGTCTTAATTGATTATTTATGAATAAATCATGATTAGAGCATACAAAATCATTCATCATTTCTCTTGAATAAAAACTAGGCACTTCACTATACTCATGGTTTGCAGGATCATTCTCCCAAGTAAGTAAAACATCTAAATCAGATGGGATGATTTTCCTAAGAACAATTCTTTTTCCATTTATCATTTGACTAAACTCTTAATTCTATTTAAAACATCTTCCATTGAATACTTTCTCAATTCAAACAATTCATCACTTAAATAAGTATCACAATATAAATGATGGTAAGATTTAAGCTCATTTGCTTTCGCTAACAACGGAATTAATTCATAAATAAATTGAACATTATTAACGTTACAAAGCTGCTGATCAATCAATTTATTTATAGGGTTAATACATGTAGTTCCATCTTTTAAGTTGGTGTAAGAAGAAAATGTTTTTTCAACAAGAGAATTATTAAGTTTCTTATTGAAGATAATAAATAATGATGGGATTTTCTTTCGATGAATAACCTGTAAAATAATTGATAAATCTAAATTGTTCTGAACTTCTGTTGCTGTTAATGAAAAGTACTTATTTAAAGAAAATAAACCCAAATGAGGAGGTTTTTTATGAGCATTTATTAAAACAATTCCAGAATTTAGCTGGAGGATTTGCTCATTTAATATAGAAACAGGACCAACCCTATCCATCTAATTCACCTTTAAAAACATAAGCAGCCCCACCCTTTAACCAAACATCTTGAAAGCATTTTCCATCAAAAGAAAAACCTACACTAAGATTCCCTCCTTTAGTAAAAACATCTATTTCACCTTTGTCAACTGAAAGCTTAGAGGCATGAACCAATGCAGCAGCAGTTACACCCGTACCACAAGATAATGTTTCGTTCTCAACCCCTCTTTCATAGGTTCTCATTTTTATATTTTGATTCATTTGCTGGATGAAATTCACATTAACGCCTTCTTTAATGTAATCTGAACTATTTCTAATTTCTCTTGCTGATTTAATTAAATCTATTGCATCAACATCTTTTAAATAATCTACATAATGAGGTGAACCGGTATTAATAAAAAAGGCACCGTTCTCAAGATTTAAAACCTGTAAAGAATCACTCATTTTTAACTCAATCTTAGAATCTGAAACAATTTTTGCTTTGTGAGGGCCATCAGTAGATATGAACTCAACATCCCTACCTACAATACCCATATGATAGGAAAATAAAATGGCACATCGACTTCCGTTTCCACAAAAACTTTGAGAACCATCTGGATTATAAAAAATCATCTCAAAATCAAATTCATCATGATTCCTAATCAAAATTATTCCGTCAGAACCAATACCAAATTTTCTACTAGTTATCTGACTGATTTTATCTTTAGACAATTTAATCTTAGCTTCTCTATCATCAATAATGATGAAATCGTTTCCTGTTCCTTGATATTTGTAAAAAGGTATTATCATAATTTAAAAACAAATCTAAATTAAATAATCATATGTTTTATTGTTAACAATATTTAACAGCAATACAAAAACAAAAAAAAATAAACACGCGTTTACATGTCATAAACAATAAAAATTCTACTATGTTAAAAAATGGATTTAAGCTTACTACAGCAGGTATTATTGGAGGATTAGTCACTTTTGGATTACTACATACATTTCCGAATTTATCTAACAACACCTCATTTCAATCTAAAGTTATTATAACCGAAAAAGAAGAAATTGAAAAAAATTCTTTTAAAACAGTGAACACTAACCCATACAACAATAAAGAAAACAGTACTCTCGATTTTACTTCAGCTGCAGAAAAAACTGTAAACTCTGTTGTTCACATTCAAAGCAAGTTTACTGCGCAACAACAAAGCGATCCGTTAATAGAATTTTTTTGGGGACCAAATCCAAACAATCAAAACCCTCAAATAGCAACAGGGTCAGGGGTTATCATTTCTAATGATGGCTACATAGTAACTAATAATCATGTTATTGACAATGCCGATGAAATTGCAATCACACTTAATGATGGTAGAGAGCTTAATGCAACACTAATTGGAACAGATCCAGGAACTGACATTGCACTTTTAAAAATTAACGACATCAACTTGCCATACACAGAATTTGGCAATTCTGATGAGGTTGAAATTGGTGACTGGGTGCTGGCTGTAGGCAATCCTTTTAATTTAACTTCTACTGTAACAGCTGGAATTGTAAGTGCAAAAGCAAGAAATATTAACTTATTAACTGGAGATAGAAACAACAACGTATTCCCATTAGAATCATTTATTCAAACAGATGCAGCTGTTAATCCGGGAAATAGTGGTGGTGCTCTTGTATCTCCAAATGGATTATTGGTAGGAATAAATACTGCAATAGCTTCCCAAACAGGGTCCTACTCTGGTTATTCATTTGCTGTTCCATCTAATTTAGTTTTAAAAGTTGTTAACGACATCAAAAGCTACGGCATGGTTCAAAGAGCTTTTATTGGAGTTGTAATACAAGATGTAGATCAAAAAACAATGAACAGCATGAAACTACCAAACACAAATGGAGTATTTGTTAGAGAACTTTCTGAAGGAGGTGCTGCAAAAGAAGCCGGAATTAAAGAAAATGATGTGATTCTTAAGGTTGACAATGTAGAAGTAAATGATGTGCCAGAATTACAAGAACAAATTGGTAGGTTTAGACCTGGGGATAAAGTAAATGTAATTGTGAGAAGAAACAATGAAAACAAACTAATAGAGGTAGTTCTTCGAAATCAAAGCGGAAATACTAAGCTTGTTAACAAAAAAAATCTAGAAAAGAAAGCAAGCATATATGGCGCCACCTTTCTTGAAGCTGAAGAAACTGAAATGAGGAAGCTTAAAATTAAAAATGGTGTTAAAATACATTCTCTTTCCAAAGGAAAATTACAAGAAGCCGGATTAAAGCCAGGTTTCATAATTACCCATTTAGACAAAAAACCCGTTTACAAAACATCTGAACTATTAGAAGCCTTCAAAAAAAACAATGGTGGTATTTTAATTGAGGGTGTTTATGTCAATGGAGTTAAAGGTTATTATGGTTTTGGAATATAAGTTGTAAATTATTTAAAAAATAAAAATTATGCAAAATACCTCATCATTTGAAAAATTCAACAATTGGTCTAAGAACTCTGTAGGAGTAAGGATTTTCACAATTGTTTTTTTAATCCTAATTTTACTAATACCTGTTTCAATGGTGGAGAATTTAATTCGAGAGAGGGAAAGATTTCAAGAAGATGCCATTCATGAAATTAGTGATAAATGGGGGGCACATCAAACATTAACTGGCTTGGTAATTTCGATTCCATATTACAGCTATTCTACTTCAAAAGACGAAAAAGGCATCACTATAACTCACAAACACAAACATTTTGCACATTTCCTTCCAAGTGATTTAAACATTAATGGAAGTATAGCTCCTGAAAAAAGATACAGAGGAATTTATGAAGTTGTAGTTTACAACAGTGAGCTCTCGATTGAAGGTGAGTTTGACGAAATAGACATAGAAAAACTTGGACTTGACTATAAAAATATTTTATGGGATCAAGCAACAATAAATCTAGGAATTTCAGACTTAAGAAGCATTCAAAATGATGTCACATTAAATTGGGGTGGAGAAAAACTAAACTTCAACCCTGGAATACAATCTAATGATGTAATGTACTCTGGAATTAGCACAAAAATCACTATAAATGACTCTATAAAAAAACACACCTTTAAAGTTGATTTAAACTTAAACGGAAGTAAAGGTATTAGCTTCACCCCCCTAGGGAAAACCACAAAAGTTAACATCAATTCCAATTGGGCAGACCCTAGTTTTAATGGCGCTTTTTTGCCAGACAATAGAAATGTTACCGATTCTGGATTTGTTGCAAAATGGGAAGTACTGCATTTAAACAGAAATTACCCGCAAGAGTTTACAGATGAAAATAATCAAATTAACTCTTCAACATTTGGAGTTGACTTAATTATGCCTGTTGATGAGTATCAAAAAAGTATGCGTTCTGTAAAGTATGCGATAATGTTTATCTCGCTAACATTTTTATTCTATTTCTTTTCTCAAATTAAAAAACGTGTTAGAATACACCCTATTCAATATTTAATAATTGGCTTAGCAATTTGTTTGTTTTTCACACTTTTAATAGCTCTTTCAGAACACATGCATTTTCAGTACGCCTATTTACTGGGTTCAATAGCCATTATTAGTATTATAACTTCTTATTCTTTTTTCATCTTTAAAGACAAACTTATCACCTCATTGCTTGCAGGTATCTTGGTAATGCTCTATGGTTTTATTTATGTAATCATACAAATGCAAGATTTCTCATTGTTAATTGGGAGTTTAGGGTTATTCATTATTCTTTCATGTGTAATGTACCTATCAAGAAATATAGATTGGTATAACATTGCTGAAAAAGAATAATAACTATTAAAAATAAGCACATTTATTTCACTAATTTTATTTGAAAATTTAATTGAAAGATTTATGTCTGAAGAAATGAAGCCATGCCCACAATGCGAATCTCCCTACGGTTATTACATGGATGAAAAAACTTATGCATGCCCTGAGTGTAGAAACGAATGGGAACCAACAGCAACTAATGAAGAAAAAGGGCTAGAAGTTTTAGATGTAAATGGCAATAAGCTATTTAATGGTGACACAGTCGTTGTAATAAAAGACTTACCAGTAAAAGGTGCACCTAAGCCAATAAAAGTGGGTACTAAAGTAAAAAAAATACGACTGAAAGACGGAGACCACAACATAGCCTGTAAAATTGATGGCTTTGGGTCAATGTCTCTAAAGTCTGAATTTGTTAGAAAAGCATAGCAATAACTACCTTAACTTTAAACAAGAAACTCGATTAATTTACAAACGATCTTATTTATTCTAACTCTAGAAGAAGAGCTGAAAACTCACCATTAATTTTGTCAGTTAATTGCAACAAATAAACTCCTTTTGCAAGATTTGTATTAACAGTACTTTTAAAACCCTGTAACGACTGCTTGAACACAAGTCTGCCATCCATTGAGAAGATCTCTAAATTTGGAGATTTGAAATTGTGCTCAACTACAAAACTTCCTTTTGATGGATTTGGATAAACACTTAATTCTAACATGCTACTTTCAGCTAAAGCTGAAGGATCTCCAAGAAAATTAACGTTATCTAAGTAAAAATTATTTCCATAACCGTTAATTGCTACAAATCGAGTCATAATTTGTTGATTTGTATACAGACTTAAATCGATTGAATTATTCACAGACCAATCCGAACAATCTGAAGGCTCCCACCAGCTTCCTTGAGGAGGAACTGTTGCCAAACTATCTCCAAAAGCATAAAAAAGTTGATTCCAATTTTGACCACAATCGGTAGAAACATCAATTCTAAAACCATCTTGATAATTTGAAGCATATGTAGCATATGCATAATCAAAATGCAAAGAAGGTTGATTAAATCCTGTTAAATCTATGTATGTAGTAATTAATTCTGCTTCATCACCTGTCTGATTAATTGAATAATGGTCAACAAAAGCAGCTTTTGTTGGACTGCAAAAAGGTCCGTTTGGTATATCAATTAACCCCCAATTATAAGAACTATTGGCATTTTCAAGTCTCCACTGCTCATCAAATCCTGATTCAAAATCTTCTTCTAAATCCAGAGAAACTACTACATCTTCATAAGTTATAAATGCTGTGTAAGATTGTGTAGAAGTGCCATAATCATCAGACACTGTTAAAGACACATCGTATGCCCCAGGTAAAGCATAACTCACCATAGGGTTTTGATCGACTGATGAAGATGGACTACCACCAGGAAAAGACCATTGCCAAGTTGGATTATCGTTTGATAAAGCTGAATTATCAACAAAATACACAGTTGTATCAAAACAGCTGACTTTGTATTTATCTGCAGCAATTTGAGCTTGAGGAACAGCAGTTTCGTAAAACTCACACTCATAAACACTTCTGCTGGTAGCATTTCTTATGACACCGCCTTTGTAATAAGGAATTAACTTTGTTGATGGAGAGCTTAAGGGTAAGTTGTTATTAAAAAGGTGCCAATTAGATGAACTATTATTTTTATAATAAACAGCTCTTCGTGTGCCAACATAAACTCCACCGTCTGTTCCTCTTTGGTGCGTAATATTGGTTATACTTTCTCCATCTAAATCTGAAGACGTCACATTAGACCATGTAGCTCCACCATCTAATGTTTTAAACACCTGTCGACCATCTAAATTGGGATACTCTCCACTATATTGAGAAGTTCGAGCTGCCCAAAGAATATTCTCATCATTACTACTTACAGCAATATCAAATGGCACCCAGAGATCTCCAGACAACAAAGTAGATGGTGGTGTAATTTCTGTCCATGAAACACCAGCATCTGATGATTTCCATATTTTTTTCACACCCCACCAGTCTGGATAAGTAACAACATAAATCACATCAGGGTTAGACCATGCTATTTCAACTGCCATCACTTCCTCTGAAAAATCATGAATGGTCTGAAATGTTTGCCCATTATTAATTGTCTTAACAAGCAAGTTATTTCTTCCCAAATATATGGTATTGTAATTTCTGGGATCAAATGTCATTCTACTAGAAGCACCAATAATGTAAGAACTGTTTGGGAGAGAATCGAACTGAAAACTACCAATTGGAACAGTTCTATCTCCAGAAAGAATTCTCCCTTGATAGTCATCGTAGGCAATTCTGTCGTTTCCAAAATTAACAAAACCACGAACACCATCACCTCCACCAGTACATATCCAATCATTTATATAAGTGCTATTATCTTTTAAAAGTGTTCCATTATGATATGCACCGCCAAGCATAACATCTGATTGAGGACTTGCTCCAAACCCCCAAAAGTCAGTCCCTTCAATTCCTAGCATAGATCTATTTATAGTTGCACCAAAATCACTTGAAGTGAAAATTCCACCATCACAAGCTATCCAAAGTTCATTACCAAAAAACCGTATGTCATGTATATCTGCATGAACATATTGATCAGAACCCCCATGAGACCATTTAGCTGGACAACTAAAAGAAACACCTCCATCAGTTGAAACCCAATGATTTACACCTCCTAGATACAACTTATCAGGATCTACAGGATCTGCAGCTAATGCGACATCATAATAATATTGACCTCCATCATCAGTTCCCTCATCTGACCAACCCATTAAATTTGGATTAGATAAAGATGCTGGACCAGAAGGTTGAGTTCCACAACACCTAAAAGACCATGTTTCACCAGCATCAGCACTAAAATATATTCCATAAGTACCACTTCCACCATTAGCAGCACCTGTTGCATTAGCATAAATATAACTAGGAGATGCTGGTGTCACAGCTATTTCGACTCTTTTTTGCTCGTCTCCACTCGCTGGATTTGGCCAACCGTTTTGTTTGAGCACAAAGGTTAACCCACCATCAATAGATTTGTAAAACTCCGTCTTATCACCAACAACTTTTATGGTGTAAATAATTAAATTATCAATTGGATGTAATTCAATTTCTTGAAAATCTCCAGCCATAATTTGATTCCAATTATTTCCTGCATCTATGGTTTTATAAAAACCATTTTGAGATGTTAAATAAATTACATCAGAATTCAATGGATCCATAATAATATCCTTCACACCGTG
>JAQWSL010000006.1 GCA_029243225.1 Flavobacteriales bacterium | reverse complement strand
TTTTTAAATCACTTTTATTTATCCATTCAACTTTAGTTATTCCTTCTTCAAGTTGAGGGATCAAATCATGCTCCTTTTCATATGTCATTGCATACCAATAAGTTCTTTTCAAATGTTTTTTTTCATCACGAAAATAAGTATGATATGTTGAAAGTAAATCGCTTTTAATAGAGGGACCATTTAGACCACATTCCTCCTCAACTTCTCTTAAAGCAGCATCTTTTTTATCCTCATCAATTTCAATTTTTCCTTTAGGCAAATCCCAAACTCCATTTCTGTAGATAAATAAAATTTGTTGATTTGCGTTTTCAACAACTCCACCAGCAGCACCTATTTTAACATATGCATCAAAAAAAGAGACAAAAGATTTCTCAACATTATTTGAAAGGATACAGCATAAAGTGTTTTTTTTAGACATGAGTAAATAAATTTCAGATCTAAAACTAAAATCAGTTTTATGATGAAAAAAATTAACATTTACAAATTCATTTAATTGAGTCTTATCTTCACAGAAAAACAATGGGTTATCATTTATAAAAACTTTATACATTTGCAGCATGTTAAAAACAGAAAATAGCGCATCTAAAGTAGCAGAATTTTTACTAAAAATCAAAGCAATAAAATTGCAACCAGAAAATCCATTTCAATGGGCATCAGGCTGGAATTCACCAATATATTGCGACAATCGAAAAACATTATCATACCCAGAAATTAGAAATTACATAAGAGACTGCTTTTCTAAAGAAATAAATGAAAATTATTCTAAACCTGATATTATAGCAGGTGTTGCAACTGGGGGAATTGCTTTAGGGGCATTAGTTGCTCAAGAACTTGAACTTCCTTTTTGCTACGTTAGAGCTCAAGCAAAATCTCATGGCTTAAACAATTCCATTGAAGGTACTGTTGAAGCAGGCCAGAATGTTGTTGTTATTGAAGATTTAATATCATCAGGCAAAAGCAGCTTAAACGCAGTCGCTGATTTAAGAGAAGCAGGCCTAAATGTAGTTGGTATGGGAGCAATATTTAGCTATGGATTTAGCATTGCAGAAGATAATTTTGAAAATGCTAACTGTGAACTTTTTACACTTACTAATTATTCAACTCTTCTTGAGCGAGCGTTAGAAAGCAATTATATTTCAACAGATGCTATAGAATCACTTGAAGAATGGAGAAGCTCTCCATCAACATGGAAAAAATAACTTATGGTTACAATTGAAAGTAAAAAAGTAGAAGTTAATTGCAGTGCTGAAGAATGTTTCAAATTTCTATCAAACATGAACAATTACAAACAAATTCTTCCAGATGACAAAATCACTGATTGGAGCTCTACCGAAACAAGCTGTTTTTTCAAAATCCAAAATACATACAATCTAGAGCTTTTACACAATGACAGTAAGCCAAATAAGAAAATTCACATTATAAGTGGTCCAGCTTCTCCAATAAAATTTGATCTTGATATGGTTATTGAAGACAACAACAACTCTTGCAAAGCTCAGTTAATTTGCAATGCCGATATCAACCAATTTTTAAAGTTAATTATAGAGAAACCATTGTATTATCTATTTAATCACATGGCTGACAAACTTGTAGAAGTTAAAAAATAAACTGTAGCTCTTTAAATTCAAAAGTCATTAGCTCTTTGTTTCTTAACTTTAAAACTAACAACCCATTTTCTTTAACTTCAATTATCTTGCCCTCAATTTTACCTTTATTAGAATTGTATGTTTTCCATTCATTACTAAACATTAAATGATTAAAGTAAATCTGATTTATCTGATTTACATCTCCTCTTTTTAACAGGTTATAATAGAATTCGATTTTCTCAAAAACTTTTGTTAAAACCAATCGTAAATCATAATTTTTAGACCCCAATAATGACAAACTAGTTACACCTTGCAAATCATCAAAACTTACTTGATTAACATTAATACCAATTCCTACGATTGCAACCTCTAACAAACTTCCCTTCCATTGATTTTCAATTAAAATTCCTCCAATTTTTTTTTGATCAATGTAAATATCATTTGGCCATTTCACAAAGCCAGTTTTACCACTTAGCTCTTCCAAAGCTTCATTGATACCAATTGCAACAGATTTGCTAAGTAAAAAATAATTTTCAGAATTTATAAAGTGTCCATTTAAAACAATGCTGAATAATAAATTTTTTCCTGGTTCCGAAACCCAATCAGAACCTCTTTGCCCTCTTCCACCAGTCTGAAAATGTGTCATAATTGCAGTCCCGCTTACCAATTTTGTCTGAACAAGCAAATTGGCAGCATAATTGTTCGTAGAATCTACAACATCTAATTCTATCAAATTATTACCTATAAACAATTGAGTGTTTTTTTGTTTAACATGAATTAGAACTAAAGAAAAGCAAATTATACTTATTTAATTACATTTGATTTGTTTTTTAATAAGTGTCCTTTATGGAAAACTTTATTTTAAAAAAAATAGCATGTTAAAAGAATCAATTATTGAGGGTTTACAAAATGGGAAAGGCAAGTCTATTACCTGTATTGATTTAAGAAAAACTTCAGGTGCAGTATCCGATTTTTTCATCATATGCCATGGAGAATCATCTACACAAGTTGAAGGATTAAAAAAAGCAGTTTATGAAAATTGCTTTAAAAAATGTGGAGAAAAACCTTGGCATGAAGAAGGAATTTCAAATGCAGAATGGATATTATTAGATTATGTAAACATAGTTGTACATATTTTTCATAGAGACACAAGAAGCTTTTATAACCTTGAAGAGTTGTGGGCTGATGCCAAAATAGAAGAAATTGAAAATGTATAGCTTAAAATAAAATTATGCTCAATAAAAAAAACAAAGGAAGTAACAAGCAAAAATTTAATTTTTATTGGATTTACGCGATAATTGTTGTTTTAGTCATTATTGTTCAACTTTTCAGTTGGCCAGCTGGGACCTTAAAATGCTCAGAAACAGAATTTGAGCAATTCCTTGAAGATAAACAGGTAAGTAAAGTTGAAATAATAAATCATAAAGAAGCCAAGGTTTATATATTTTCAGAAGATCTTAGTAAAGCTCCTCACAGCACTAAAAACATTTCAAAAAAAGATGTCTTTGGCAAATCTGGTCCTCATTATCAATTTATAATTCCTGACAATGAAAAATTTAGAGAAACGCTTAAGAAATCTCAAATTGACTATAAGGAAAGTGGGAAAACTTTAGACTATGATTATATAGTTGATGATAATTTTGGACGCGAAATTTTAAGCTGGGTAATATTCTTTGGTATTATGATAGCAATCTGGGCTTTTATAATGCGCAGAATGTCTGGTGGCTCTGGTGGAGCAGGTGGACAAATATTCAACATTGGTAAATCCAAAGCCCAAGTGTTTGGACAAGGTAAAAGCACCAATATCAACTTTAGTGATGTTGCTGGACTTGAAGAAGCAAAAGAAGAAGTAAAAGAAATTGTTGACTTTTTAAAAACTCCAAAAAAATACACAGATTTAGGAGCAAAAATCCCAAAAGGAGCTTTACTTGTTGGCCCTCCTGGTACAGGAAAAACTTTAATTGCTAAAGCTGTTGCTGGTGAGGCAAAAGTTCCATTTTTCTCACTTTCTGGATCTGATTTTGTTGAGATGTTTGTGGGTGTTGGAGCTTCAAGAGTAAGAGACCTATTCAAACAAGCAAAAGAAAAAGCTCCATGTATAATTTTTATTGACGAAATTGATGCAATTGGAAGAGCAAGAGGTAAAAACCCGAATATGGGTTCTAATGATGAAAGAGAAAACACATTGAATCAATTATTAACCGAAATGGATGGTTTTGGAACTAATTCTGGGGTAATCATTCTTGCTGCAACAAACAGAGCTGATATACTAGATAGGGCGCTAATGAGAGCGGGTAGGTTTGATAGACAAATTTATGTTGACATGCCCGACTTAAATGAGAGAAAAGCAATTTTTGATGTTCATTTGAAGCCTATCAAAGTAAGTAAAAATATAGATCGAAATTTTTTAGCTAGTCAAACACCAGGATTCAGCGGAGCAGATATTGCAAATATTTGTAATGAAGCTGCGTTAATTGCGGCAAGGAAAAAGAAAAAGACTGTTGGCAAACAAGATTTTTTAGATGCTGTTGATAGAATTATTGGGGGATTAGAAAAGAAAAACAAAATTATATCTCCTCAAGAGAAAAAAACTATTGCTTATCACGAAGCTGGTCATGCAACTGTTAGTTGGATGCTTGAACATGCAAACCCTTTAGTAAAAGTAACAATTGTACCTAGAGGCAGAAGTTTAGGTGCCGCTTGGTATTTACCTGACGAAAGATCCATTACAACTACTGAACAAATCTTGGATGAAATGTGTTCCGCCTTAGGTGGAAGAGCAGCAGAATCAATTGTATTTGACAAAATATCTACCGGTGCATTAAGCGATCTTGAAAAGGTAACAAAGCAAGCAATGGCTATGGTAACAATATATGGTTTAGATGATAAAATAGGAAATGTATCTTATTATGATTCATCAAATCAAGGATATGGATTTACTAAGCCTTATTCTGAAGAAACAGCAAAAATAATTGATCAAGAAATTAAAATAATTATAGAAAAACAATATGATAGAGCTAAGGATATTTTATTGAAAAATAAAGGGAAATTAGATTTATTAGCCAATAAGCTTCTAGAAAAAGAGGTCATTTTTAAAGAAGATTTAGTTAAAATTTTTGGTGAACGACCATTCCCAACAAAAGAAAATATTTTAGCAGATAATTCTAAAAAAAAACCAGCTAAAAAAACAGCTACCAAAACAAAATCAACAGCTATTAAAAGCAATAAAGAGGATTCTGAGTTAAAAGACAACATCACCAAATCCTAATAAGTGAAAGAGTTAATTACAAGGTCTTTAACAGGAATAATATTTATTTCCATAATTATTGGCTCCATTTTATATGGTAAAATCTCTGTTGCTTGTTTATTTTTATTAGCATCTATTCTTGGATTATTAGAGTTTTTTAAACTCATGGAAAAAGGAGGGTTCAATCCAAAGAAAAGTGTCGTAACAATAATTGGTGCATTAATTTATTTAATAATTTTTTCTTTTAGCATAGATGTTACAAATTTCAAGTTCTTGTTTATTATTTTTCCTCTGCTTGTATTAATTGTTGTTTTAGAAATTTTTCGTAAAAATGACACCCCAGTATCTAATATTGCTTTTTCAATAATGGGTATTCTATACGTAGTTATCCCGTTTGCTTTACTTAACTTCTTTGCCTACGGTAACAATGACAATGAAATTATATCAATTGTATCGCCTAATCATCCAGCATATTTATTATTAGGTTTTTTTACAATTCAATGGACAAGTGACTCAGGGGCATATTTAGCTGGGACTGCAATTGGAAAAACTAAACTATTAGAAAGAGTTTCACCAAAAAAAACATGGGAAGGCTTACTTGGAGGATTAATCTCTGCGATTCTCATTGGTTATTTTATTTCATACATGATTGAAGCCAATCCAATCCATTGGGTTTCAATTTCAATTATTATTGTTGTTTTTGGAACATTAGGTGATTTGACAGAATCTCAAATTAAAAGAAGTGTAGGCGTTAAAGATTCGGGAAACTTACTTCCTGGACACGGTGGCATTTTAGATCGATTTGACGGAGTTTTATTCTCAGCTCCATTTGTTCTTGCTTACTTACATTTTATTGACTTATTTAAATTATTCTTATGAAGCTTCACAAAGAAGGTTACTTAATTATTTTATACTCAATAATTATTTTATCAATACTTAATCTAAGTTTTATTTACCTAATTAATATAACTATTTTAAGTTACGCTATAGTTGTAATATCTATGTTGCTATTTGGATTAATCATCAATTTCTTTCGCGTTCCTAAAAGGAAAATTTCACTTAATGATAAACATATTTTAGCTCCTAGTGATGGTAAATTAGTAGTTATTGAAGAGGTTGATGAAAGTGAGTATTTAAATACCAAATGCATTCAATTAAGTATTTTTATGTCACCATTAAATGTTCATAAACAATGGTATCCGATTAATGGAAAAGTTGAATACACCAAATATCACCCAGGGAAATATTTAGTTGCTTGGCACCCCAAATCAAGCACAGAAAATGAAAGATCAACAATAGTTGTTAGCGCTAAAAATGGAACGAAAATTCTTTTCCGTCAAATAGCTGGTGCAGTAGCTAGAAGAATATGTAACTATGCTAAAGAAGGTGAAATAGTTACTCAAGAAAATGAAGCAGGTTTCATAAAATTTGGATCTCGAATTGATGTTTTCATCCCTAAAAATGCAATTATTAATGTGAAAATCGATGATAAAATCATCGGTGGCAAAACAATTCTTGCAACCATTTAATTTTTTTTACGTATTATTCGAACTAGTTTATATTTTTGCACCTTATAAAATTAACCTATGAAAAGATTGTTATTCGTATTTTCTATTATTGCTTCATTTGGAATAGTAGTTACTGCCTCTACCATTACATACTCAGAAACAACAGCTAATGCTGCAGCTTCTATTAATAATAAAAATTTAGATAATAAGGAATCAATAAACAACGATTTCGTGAAAGTTGAAACTGTTTCTTCAAATAAAGTTTCTTTTTCAAAAAATTAATCTCTCAAGATATTTTCTTCAAATTCATTGCTTGGTGAGAATTTTTTATTCGTAAAAATTTAAACCAGATTTACCCATCCTTCTTAAGAGTGGAGAACACCTGTACCTATCTTCTCCATATTCAGTATACAGTTCATCCATGAATGACACACATTTACTTATTCCAATTTCATCAGCCCATTTCAACAAGCCTTTAGGATAATTCACTCCTTTAGTCATTGCCAATTCAATATCATCTCTATTAGCTATGTTTAAAAACAATGCATCTGCAGCTTCGTTTATTAACATAATTAAGATTCTGCTAAATATCTTTTCTGCTAATTGCGTATCTTGATTAACTTCAATTTCAGATTCATTTTCGTAATTATAGTAGCCTCTCCCTGACTTTTTACCATACCATCCAGCTTCAGCATGTCTTTTCTGAGTAAAAGAAGGTTTATATCTAGGATCATAATAAAATGCTTTGAAAACAGATTCAGTTACTGCATAATTAACATCATTTCCTATAAAATCCATTAATGTAAATGGCCCCATCCTAAATCCCCCAATCTCTTTAACAGCCCAATCTATTGTTTCAAAATTAGCTATTCCTTCATCATAAATACGAAGGGCTTCACCATAAAATGGGCGAGCAATTCTGTTGACAATAAAACCAGGCGTATCCTTCGCAATTACTGTTATCTTATTCCAACTTTCAATTACATTCTTTGAATTACTAATTGTTTCATTAGAGCTTTGGATACAAGGAATAATTTCAACTAATGGCATTAATGGTGCTGGGTTGAAAAAATGAATTCCAATAACTCTTTCGGGATAAACACAAGATGATGCTATAGAAGTTACAGAAAGGGAAGAAGTATTAGATGCTAAAATAGTACTAGGTGAACATAGTTTATCTAACTCTGAAAAGACTTTTTTCTTAATTTCTAAATCTTCAATTATTGCTTCAATCACAAGATTTGTACTCTTAAAGTCGTTCAAATTATCGGTTGTAATAATTAAAGATAAAATCGCTTTCATTTTATCTACATTAATTTTTTGCTTTTCTACTAACCTATTTAATATTTTTTTTAATCTTTCAATTGCGCTAATTAAAGCTTTTGGATTAGTATCAAACAATAAAACTTTACATCCATTTGATGCTGCAATTTGTGCGATACCAGAACCCATTGAACCAGCACCTAATACTCCAATTATTTCCATTAATTAAATTTTATGTAATGTAAAAATAATCTAACACACTTTATAAACACATTTTATATGTCACAAAAAAAGCCATTGTAAAACAATGGCTTTTTAGAATTACAATTTGTATTATTTAAGTATTACAAACTTCTTCTTCAATACATTATTGTTTGTATTCAAGTGAACAAAGTATATACCACTTTGAAGTCCTGAAACATCATAGTCAACTCTATATGTTGTCAATGCTTCCACAATTCCACTATATATTGTCTCTACTATTTGTCCTTTGATATTCAAAATAGATACACTCACATTCTGAGTTTCCATTACTGAGAATTCGAAAGTTGAATTGTCATCCGCTGGATTTGGATATTGGCTAATCATAGCACCATTTACATCCATTACAGTCATGTCTTTCTCTTCTCCACTTCCGTCTGTCTCCATTGCATGATTTGAATCATCACAATCGTTTCCGTAAGTGTCTGTCCATCCGATTACTTCAAACGGGAAGAATACTTTACCCATTGGATTATCACAACAGTTTGTTGGAATCTCAATCTGTCCAAATGGACTTCCAACCATGTTGAAATAGGTATTCTTTCTTAAGTATAGTAATCCAGCATCCGATGCGTTAATTGTAAACACGTCTCCTGTTGTTGCTGAAGCAACATCAAGTAACGTAACGTTACACTTCTTCGCTGTTATACTTAAGTCCTGATTTGATGGACCTATGTATCTAACTGTTAATGAAGTTA
>JAQWSL010000097.1 GCA_029243225.1 Flavobacteriales bacterium | reverse complement strand
GAATTGCCTAAAGTAGCCAGAAAGGTAAATCTTTTAGAATGTTATCAAACTGACAGTGATATAGTGTTTGTTCCAGAAAGCTTTTGTCATACTGTGGTTAATATTAGTGATGAGGTTTTAGGAATTGTTGTTGAAATAACTAGAAAACAATAATTGATGTTTTTTAAATTTTTCAAAAAATCTAAACTACCATCTGATCAGATAGTATTTCTTCATGTTCCAAAAACAGGTGGTTCCACATTTGTGGGGCTTTTAAAAGATTCAATTAATATAAGTAAAGAGGAACAGAAAAAACCTTCTCACATAATTGATCAAATAGGCAATGTTCAGGTAAAACACATAGATTTTAGTACAGTAGAGCGAAAATTTCAATTTCCTGAATTGTTTGGAGTTCAGAAAGATTTAACCCTTCCTAATAATCTTAAAATTTTCATGTTAATTAGAAATCCAATTGATAGAATGATTTCTGAATTTAACTTCCAATATCACATGCTAAAGGGAAAAGATGGCAATAAAAATGCTGCAATAATTTCTAAGTTAAAACCAATCCCTGATTCTTTAAAAGCGTACGTGAATTTTAAACACACTCAAAATTATCAAGTTAAGTTTTTGTTGGGTAGGAAGATAGCTGACCCAAGTCCTGTAAAGCCAGAAGAATTTAATAGAGTTCTAAGCGTTATAGATGATATGACTATTCATTGTGGTTTAACTGAGGATTATTCTCGTTTTTTAAGTTTCTTTCAAAGTGAAACAGGAATTAAATTAAAAAAGAAAATAATTGTTAGAAAGAAAACTCCTTTAGAATTAAAATTGGAAGTATCTCAAGAGCTTAAAGATGAAATTATAGCTTGTAATAAATATGATCAAAAGCTATACGAGTTTGTTAAAAATAAGCTTAAAGAGGGTAGTGGGGCTGTAAATTCAAATTATAAATACAATGATGATGGCGGGTTTGTTGTTTGAACAATTAGTTTCTTTTTGCAACTAAATTAAAGGAATCTTTTATCCATTTTTTTAAGTCTTTTGTATTTATATTATCTAATGTTGAAATTGAATTCCAATGTTTTTTGTTCATGTGATAACCTGGATTTACTCCTTTGTATTCTTCTCTCAGTGCAATTGCCTGTTCTGGATTGCATTTGACATTGAAAAATAAGAATTCATCGATATTTGTTAATGCAAATATTTTTTCATTCACTTTGAAAACTAGTGTTTTTTTCATCAAATGGAAATGATTCGGTAACATTGCCAAGTGATAGGCAATAAGTTCTAAAGTCTTCAATATTCATAATTGAGTTCTTGCAATTTTTTTGAATTTCCAATAAAGTGAGCCGCCTCTAAAAATCATCCACCCCATCATGGATAGCCAAACAGCTGTTAGCTTTAATTCAAAAAGATCCAAAATATAAAGTAAGGGTGTAAAGACAAATAAAGAGCCTATTATTAACGTATTTCTTAAATATACAGCTTCTCCAAGACCTTTGAAGATACCGTCAAATGTGAAAGCAATAGAATTAAAAGGTTGAGCTATAATGATAATCCAAAATGTAGCTTTGAATAATTTATTTACTTCAGGATCATTGTTGAAAATGCTACCTATAACAGGGTAGCAAATTAAATAAACCAAACCAAGAATTAGTGCTATTGATAAATTTATTTTCAATAATTTATCTCCCAAGAGGCTTAGATTTGCTCTGTCTTTTGCTCCAAGGTATTTTCCTGCAAGTGCATTCCCTGCATTTGAAAACCCATCTATAAAAAATGAAGAAAAAATCCAAATATTATAACCGATTGTATAAGCAGTTAATTGTACATCCCCATTCTTGTTGGCAAATCTATTGGCAAGAATGAAGACAATGTTTAAAACTAGCGTTCGAATAAACATGTTCCAAAATATATGAATCATTTCATTGAAAAAAGGATTCTTTTTAAAAGAGAAATTTAATGAGAAAGGTGTTTTTTTATAAAGAAAAATAATACTTAAGATGAACATGATTGCTTGTGCTATTATTGATGCAATTGCAGCACCTTTTACTCCCATTCCATCTATTAAACCATCAATTCCTAAGATTAAAATGAAGTCAAGAACAATGTTGATAACGCCTCCAATTAAGCAGATGTACATGGCCCAAGTTGTGTTTTGAATTCCTCTGAAAATACCAAAAAACAAAGCTATTCCTAAGCTGAAGGGAAGACCAATACTTCTTATTAAATAATAAGATTCTGAATACAAATACGTTTTTGAAGATATATTGCCGTATATGAAATTAGTGATGGTGTCGTAAAAACCTGCAGTCAGGGACGCAACAATAATTCCTATTATAAGAGTTAATACTAATGTTTGTGGCACTAAAGAGAAAGTAGGCCTTAAATTGTTTTGCCCGAAATGTCTGCTAATAATAGCTGAAAGTGCCGTTCTCATTTGTGCGAAACCCCATACCAAAGTTGCAAATAAGCCAGCGGCTAATCCAACACCTCCTTGAGCTTGAGTCACATCATTTTCAAGTTGCCCAATAATAGCTATATCTGCTAAGCCTATAAGGGGTTCAGTAATGTTGAAAAGAATTGCCGGAATGGCAAGTCTATTTATTTCTTTTGCAGTAAGCATTTTGGTTATAAAATGTCTTTTAGATTAAAACATTTATCGAGTCTAATGCCTTTTTCAGTTTTTTTAACTGTGCAGCATTCATTTATTGGATCGTGCTCCAAAAATAATATGTAATTATTATCTGCTGCTAATTCTAGAAACAATTGCTTTTCATCAAGTGTCAATAGTGGTCTTGTATCGTAGCCCATTACATAGGGAAGAGGAATGTGTCCAGTACTTGGAAGCAAGTCAGCCATAAAAACTATTTTATTGCCGTTAAAATTAATCATAGGAATCATTTGACTTTCTGTATGGCCATCTGCAAAGAAAACATCAATGTTGTTAAATACATTTTTCACAATTCTATCGGTTCTACTAATGAAATTTAATTGACCGCTTTCTTTAATTGGTTTTATGTTATTGCTTAAAAATGATGCTTTTTCTCTATTGTTAGGACTTGTTGCCCAATTCCAATGATTTTCGTTACTCCAAAATTTAGCATTTCTGAAAACAGGTTGTAATATTGTTTTTTCTGTATTTGCCCATTCAATACTTCCACCACAATGGTCGAAGTGTAAATGGGTTAGAAATACATCAGTTATGTCATCTTTTGAGAATCCACATTCTTTCAATGAGTTTTCAAGAGTGACATCTCCGTGAAGAAAATAGTAGCTAAAAAATTTAGCTGTCTGCTTATTTCCAATTCCTGTGTCAATCAGAATTAGCCTATTTCCGTCTTCAATTAATAAACTTCTCATGGCCCAATTACACATGTTGTTACTATCTGAAGGGTTTGTTCTCTCCCATAAAGATTTTGGTACTACTCCAAACATGGCACCTCCATCAAGCTTAAAATAGCCTGTATTAATTGAATATAGCTTCATTAGTTATAAATATTTAATGTAAAATTATAAAACATCACTAATCATAAAGATTTTATGTAATTTCTTTTAATTAGATTTATTAATAAATTTAAACGTTATGAATTTTTTAAAATCATTTTTTTTTCTCTTAACTATTTTTACTGTTGATTTATCTTATTCTCAAGATATTTCTTCTTTGTCAGGTCAAGTTGTAATATTACAAGACAACATTGCTCAAAAATCTTTTGTTAAAGATTGGAAAAAGGAAAAAAAGAAATTTGAAAAAGAATGTAAAAATGCTAGTTCTGAAAAGCAGCTTATTATTTTAATGAATAAGTTGGTTTCTACTTACAATTCCTCAACAAGCTCAACTCTTTTTAAAATTCCTGATCTTAGATTTGATGCATTTTGTAATGCATTGTTAAACATGGTTGATCAATTACCAATTGAAAGTCTTTCATTTACACCAGAAGAATTAATTGTATGGAAAAATAATTTGATTGAATTAATGAACATTGAAAAGGCTAGAGTAGCAAAAATTGAAGAGCAAATAGAGTTGGAAAGAAATAAAAAACGAATTATTCTTAGTGATAGTATTGTTGTGTTGTTTGAAAAGCACTATCAATTAGTTTTTGATCAGGCCAATAAAGGAAGTTTTTCTTCTTTGATAAGAGCTGATGAAAGAGTTAAATATGAAGTGAATCTTAATTTTGGATCTTCTGCCAGTTGTTTTGTTGTTGTTGATCAAGACGATGTTTATCAATTTAAACTTCTATACAATACTTCAAAAGATAAAGAGCTAGCCAAACTTATTGAGAAAGGTTTATTTAATGTAATAAATGGTAATCTAACTAATGGTTTTAAAGAAAGTAAAATGTTTGACGGTAGTTTTGTTTCCAGTTTCCTAAAGATTTTTGATTTTCAGGGCCAAAAATTTGCTGATACAGCAAAACATCCTCGAATAGAATTAGGAGTTAGAAATGATACATTTGAGGTGTATTTTTCAGTTATAGAACCATTATTCAAAAGGTAAAATGTTGTTTAATTCAATGCAGTCTTGGGCTTCTTTTATGTCGTGAACCCTTAATATTTTAGCCCCATTTTCTAGCGCCAACATATTTAAAGCTGTTGTTCCATTAAGAGAATTTAATGAGTTGGTTTTAAGTGGCTTATATATCATTGACTTCCTGCTTAATCCTACTAGTATGGGTTTATCTAGAATACTCAGTTCATTTAAATCATTAAGTATTGTGAAGTTGTGATTTATGTTTTTTCCAAATCCAAACCCTGGATCAATTATAACATCTTTTATGCCGTTTAGATTTAGTTGCTGAATCTTTAAAGAAAAATACAATATTAGCTCTTCTATAATATTTTTGTATTGAGGATTCTTTTGCATGTTAGATGGCTTTCCTTTCATGTGCATTAAAATGTATGGAACTTTAAATTCTTTAATTAGATTAAACAAGTTATTGTCCAATTCCCATGCGGAAATATCGTTAATTAGGGATGCTCCTTCGTTTAATGCTTCTCTTGCAACTTCATGTCGAAATGTGTCAACTGAAATAATTGCTTCAGGAATTCTTTTGTTTATGCTTTTAATTATTGGAATAATTCTTTCTATTTCTATTTTTGAATCTATATTTTCACCACCTGGTCTAGATGAAAAACCACCAATGTCTAAAAAAGTAGCTCCATCTCTCATGTGCTTTTCAGCTAATTCTGTTGCATTCTTAACAGAATTGTTTTTACCGCCATCGTAAAAAGAGTCAGGAGTGGCATTAATAATGCCCATGGTTTTTGGTATAGACAAATTGATAAGTTTACCTTTACAATTAATTAAGAATTTTGATTTGAAATAATTATCTTTCACCCTTGTTAATTTGAAATTGATAAATGAAACTTACAATAGAACAATACAATTTTGCCATAGACAAATGTAAAGACATTTTTAAGAAGAAAACTATAGATTATGGTACAGCTTGGAGAATATTAAGAACAAGTTCCTTAACAGATCAAATTTTCATAAAGGCAAATAGAATTAGAACTATTCAAGAAAACGGTCAATCTAAAATTAATGAAGGTGTTGAAGATGAGTTTATTGGTATAATTAATTATTGCGTAATGGCTTTAATTCAACTTCACTTAAAAGATGATGTTCGTTTGGAATTGAATTCTGAAGAAACAGTTAATTTATACATCGATTTCGTAAATAATGCACGTGATTTAATGGAGCAGAAAAACCACGATTACGGTGAGGCTTGGCGTGACATGCGTGTTTCATCATTAACAGACTTAATTTTAATGAAAATTTTAAGAGTTAAACAGATAGAAAATAACAGTGGAAAAACATTGATTTCTGAAGGTATTGATGCGAACTATTACGATATGCTTAATTACGCTGTTTTTGCTTTAATTCACCTTGAAGATTAAAGTTGAAAAACTAGATATTTTAACCATTTGCATTATTTAATTTATTAATAGAATATTAATTGAAATATGAACACAAAAACTACCTATGTATCTTGGATAATAAGAATTTTAATTTCATTTCTTTTTATTTTATCTGCTGTTGCTAAATTGTATCCTTCCCCATATTTTGCTATAACTACTTTTGAGGCTAAACAGTTGGTGCCTTTAGGTTTTGACCAATGTTATGGAGCCTATTTTTCAAGGTTACTAATTTCATTTGAATTTGCTTTAGGTATTCTAATTCTTCTGCCTTTTTATTTAAAGCGAATTGTAATACCAGCTACAATTTTACTTTTAAGTGTTTTTTGTGTTCACCTCTCTCTTTCTGTTTTCGGAATTATGGAGGGTGCTGCGAATTGTGGATGTTTCGGTGAATTAATTCCAATGACTCCAACAGAAGCGTTAATTAAAAACATATTATCTATAGGCTTATTGATTCTGTTGTTCAAACTTGTTAAACAGCAGAAAAACAAGCACTTTATCTATTTAATTGTTGTCTATTTAATTTCTTTAGGTGCTTTGTTTTATGTTGCCCCAAATAAATCTTGTGAAAGTCTTGATGATAAATTTGAAAAAACAAATTCGATATATAGTCAATATATAAAAGATATAGATGATGGAGAAAAGCTGCTTTGCTTTTTTGCTCCTGGGTGTGACCACTGCATGGCTACTGCTAGACAATTGGATTCATTGTCGCTATTAAATCCTGTTTTTCCAGAAGTTTATATTGTTTTCATGAATGAAGAACCAGAAAAAATCCCATCATTTTTCGAGTTTGCTGGTAGAGAATTTCGATATGAAATAATGGATGTTGCACAGTTTTGGAAGGTGCTTGGTTTTGAGAATGATACACCTGGAATTTACTATTTAATAAATGGAAATGAAATTAATTCTTATCAAGGAATTAATGAATATAAATTCCAACCAGATTTATTACTCAAGGATATTGAAAATGTTAAGAATTAATTATTTAATTAGCTCATAGGTTTGTTTAGATTTATAATAAAAAAAATAGCATATGGTTTTTTTGTTCTCTTTGGGGTTGTAACAGTCATATTTATTCTTTTTAATATCAAACCTGGTGACCCAGCTTTGATGCTAGGTGGGCAACATTCTACTAAAGAAATTGTTCAAACAATTCGGAAAGATTTAGGTTTAGATCTCCCTTTTCATAAACGCTATGCTTTTTATTTAAATGATTTATCGCCAATTTCAATACATAATGTTAAAGAATTAGAAAGTGTAATCTATTTAGATTCTTCAAAATATACAGCTGTTGAATTACTTAATTTGAGCTCTAATAAATCTTTAGTTTTAAAATACCCATATCTAAGAAAGTCTTATCAAAATAAGAGAAGTGTTGCACAGATAATTAGGGAGAAACTACCAGATACTTTTGTCTTAGCTTTGTCAGCCATATTAATTGCAACTGTTTTAGGAATTATATTTGGTGTAATTAGTGCGGTAAATAAGGGAAGGTTTTTCGATAATATTTCTTTTATTGCTGCTGTTTCTGGTATGTCAGCCCCTTCCTTTTTTATGGCTGCTATAATTTCTGTTGTTGGTGGATATACTTGGTCTAATCAAATGGATTTACCTGTTTTACCTTTTGTATTTTCTTTACTAGCTATAATTATTGGTTTGTTAACTATTTTAGTTAAAAAGAATAAATCAATCAAGTTCAAAACTATAGTTACTTGGTCAATTAAAGGATTTATAATTGGTGCTGGGTTTTGGTTAGTATATATTGGTTTTTATAGCATTTTTAGTCTTTCAGACTGGCCAATTATAAGTTCTACATTTCCTTTTCCTGGTACTGGATTAGACCCTAACGGCTCTTTAGTTGAATTAAATGATTACACAGGAGATGAAGAATATCATTGGGAGAATTTAATATTACCTGCTATAACTTTGGGAATACGTCCTTTAGCTATCGTTATTCAGTTAACTAGAAGTTCTTTACTTGATGAATTATCTCAAGACTATATAAGGACAGCAAGGTCTAAAGGATTGTCTAAATACAAAGTAATAGTTAATCACGCGTTAATTAACTCGTTAAACCCTGTAATAACAGCTATTTCGGGTTGGTTTGCTTCTTTATTGGCAGGAGCAGTATTTGTGGAACAAATTTTTGATTGGAATGGTATTGGTAATGAGTTGGTTTCCGCTTTAAAAAATGATGATTTCCCATTAGTAATTGGAGTTACTATTGTTGTAGCTTGTTTTTTTGTGTTAATTAATATAATTGTTGACATTGTTTATGGATATTTGGACCCTAGAGTTCGTTTAAATTAATTATTGTAAAATGAAAGTTGTTGCAGGGAATTGGAAAATGAATATGAATTATAAAGAAGCTTCTGCTTTATTTAATTCATTAAACAATAGATTAATTAATGATGTGGAAGTGATTTTATGTCCACCTTCAATTTATCTATCCGAATTTTCAAATAAATTGAAAAATGTGAAACTGGCAGCTCAAAATGTGTCTAGTTTTATTTCTGGTGCTTATACTGGAGAAGTTTCAGCCCAAATGCTTAAAAATATTGGTGTAGATTATTGTCTTATTGGTCATTCAGAAAGAAGAGCTTTATTTAATGAGACAAATGAAGTTATTAATACTAAAATACATTTATTACTTGAAAATGAAATTTCTCCTATTTTTTGTTGCGGTGAATCCTTAACAGATAGAGAAAGTGGTGTTCAAAATGAAATAATTCATAATCAACTTGAATTAGGTATGAATGGTTTAGATTTAACTCAGCTACAAAACTGTATCATTGCTTATGAACCAGTTTGGGCAATTGGAACTGGTTTAACAGCAACTTCAGATCAGGCTCAAGAAATGCATTTTTTTATAAGAAATTATTTGAAAAAAAGATTTCAAATTGAAAATGAAATTTTAAGTCAAATTCCAATTTTATACGGTGGAAGTTGCAATGCTGAAAATGCTTCTGAAATATTTAGTAAAAATGATGTAAATGGAGGTTTAATTGGAGGGGCTGCTTTAAAAGAAGATACTTTTTCTTCAATTATTCAATCATTTTAAATGAATTATATTGAGCTAAGTATACAATTTGAAAGTTCTTTTTCACATAAAGATGTCTTAATTTTTAATTTAGCTGAAATTGGTTTTGAGTCTTTCCAAGAATTAGAAAACGAATTAAAAGCTTTTATTCCTGAAGATTTATACAATGACAATAGTATTTTTACTGTTAAAAGCTTATGTGGATCAGCAGTTAAAATAGATGTTGTTATTCATGAATCTAAAAACTGGAATAAAGAATGGGAATCAAACTTTAATCCAATAGAGGTTAATGATAAATGCATAATTAGAACATCTTTTCATGAATATAAAAATCACCAATACGATGTTATTATTAATCCTGCAATGACATTTGGGACAGGACATCATGAAACAACATTGTTAATGGCCCAAGCATTATTTAAGGAAACGATTGCTCAAGCAAATGTTCTTGATATGGGAACAGGAACAGGTGTGCTGGCGATAATTTGTTCTAAATTAAATGCTAAAAATATTGTAGCAATTGATATAGACCCAATAGCTGTTCAAAACACAAACGAGAATTTACTTTTAAATAATATAGAAGAGATTAAAGTTGAAGAAGGTGATTCATCTTTAATAGAAGTAAACAAATACGATTTTATACTTGCTAATATTAATAAGAATATTTTATTAGCTGATTTGTCTACATATTCAAATAGTTTAAGAATAGGTGGGAAACTTATGATGTCAGGTTTTTTTAATATTGATAATGAAGAGATTTTAGGTGAAGCATCAAAAAATGGTTTAAATTTTGTTGAGTCTAAAGAATTAAATAAATGGAGTTTGCTAATTTTAAGTAAGTAATGTTATATGAATAAATTTTCAATTATTATCATATTGGTTTTTTGTAGCTTTTTTAATCTTAAGGCTCAAATAATGTCTTTTTCATCAGAACCAGAAAAGTATCTTAAAGAAGTTCAATCTTATCTTGGTGTGGTTAATAAAGTCGATGCCAAACAATTTGCTAAAGAATTTGAGCCAATTTGGCTAAGTAGTAATTTTTCTGCAGATCAAAGAGCTCAAATATATAGCACATCAAATTTGATGGCTCAAAAAAGATTAAAAGCGTATCCTGATTTTAGAAATTATTTAGATGCTGTGAAGAATTTTGCTATTTCTGGTAGAGATGAGCAAGATTTTAATCAATGGCACGAAACCATTAACAAGGTAATGGGTGGAAGAGAGAAGAAACGAATTGCTAAATACATTGAAACCTGTTCTAATCTTTTTTCTGACAATACTGTTTATAAATCTTCTTCTACAACATGGAAAGCAAATTCAAGTAATTATACTTTTAAGTTTACTAAAGAACCTGTGATTGAATTTGGTGAGACAAATTTGCGTTGCTATTCTAAAAAGGATAGCTCTGTAATTTATAAAACTTCAGGATTATTTTACCCTCTTACAAATAAATGGGTTGGAACAGGAGGTGTTGTAACTTGGGAAAGAGCAGGTCTTTCAAAAGATACTGTCTATGCAGAGTTAAGTAAATATTATATTTCTCTTAAGACAGCTGGTTTTGTCTGTGATTCTACTAAATATCATAGTAGGTATTTTCAAGCTCCAATTCTTGGTAAACTTTCTGAAAAAGTTTTATCAAACCTTGGGGAAAACAAGGTGAAATATCCAAGTTTTGAATCATATGATAAACGGCTAGTTATTAAAAATATTTTTGAAAATGTTGATTACGATGGTGGTTTTACAATAAGAGGAAAAAATCTACAAGGTTCTGGAACAATAGATAACCTAGCAAGATTGATTTTTAGATATAAGAACGAAGATTTTTTAGTTGTTGAATCAATAAATTTCACAATTAATGATGACCTTGTCTCCTCAGAAAAATCTAAAATTAAAATTTACATTGACAATGATTCTATAACTCACCCAGGAACTCAATTTAAATTCGTTAACAAAAATGGAAAAGTAACTATAATAAGAGGCGGTTCAGGCATTTCTGAATCTCCTTTTTATAATAGCTATCATCAGCTAGACATGTATACTGAGGCAATTTATTGGAAATTAGGAGATCCTGTTTTGAATTTCGCACCTCTTTTTGGAAGTACAGATATTAGTGCTCATTTTGATTCATTTGATTTCTTTGATAAAAATATTTACGACCAATTAACAGGAATGGGTTTAAATCCGTTAGTTCAAATTAATAATTTTTCTAACCAATATGGAAACACAACTTTTCCTGTAGCAGACCTAGCTTCGTTCATGCGTAGCACAAAGTCAGATTTAGAATTTATGCTTTTTAACCTTACTACAAAAGGATTTGTGAATTTTGATATTGATAGACAGCTAGTTACTATAAAAACAAAGCTTTATAATTATATCGAATCTAGAAAAGGCGAGAGAGATTTCGATGTAATAGTAATAAATTCTGACAATAAGAAAAATGCTCAACTTAATCTACTTTCAAAAGACCTAACCATTAATGGCGTTAAAAAAATAGCTTTAAGTAATGCTCAGTTTGTAAGAATATATCCAGACAAGGAAGTTATAACTATAAAGAAAAATAGAGATATGGCTTTTTCTGGTATTATTAATTCTGGAAGAACAGAATATTTTGGCAATGAGTTTTCTTTTAATTATGATGAATTTAAAATTAATTTGATTCAATGTGACTCTATGCGTTTAAGAGCCATAAATGACAAACCTAATGGTGGGAATCAAATACGATTATTATCTACTATCGAAAACTTAAAGGGGGATATTTTAATTGATTTACCAACTAATAAATGTGGTCTTGACACCTCTAATCATGATTATCCTCTCTTAAGTACAACTGAAAAGTCTTATGTCTATTATGATAAACCTACAATTCAAGGTGGATTATACAAAAGAGATAGTTTTCTTTTTATTATTGAACCTTTTAACATGGACAGTTTAGATGATTTTACAAATGATGGTATTAATTTTCCTGGGTTATTTAAGTCTGCTGGTATATTTCCTGATTTTGAAGAAGAGTTGACTCTTCAAGATGATTATTCTTTGGGGTTCAAAAGAGAAACTCCTTCTGATGGATTCAATATTTATGGTATTATCGCTAATTATAACAATAAAATAAAACTTTCAAATAAAGGGTTACAGGGAGAAGGTTCCATTAGTTATTTAACATCTGTTGCAGAATCTGAAGAAATAACATTTTATCCCGATTCTGTTACAGCAATCGCTCAACATTACACCAATCAACCCAATGAAATTGACCCTATAGTCCCATTAGTTAGGGGTGAAGACTGTTTTATTTCTTATGTACCTAAAAAGGAAGTTCTTTATGCATCAAGTAATAAAGATGATATTGTGTTTTTTGAAAATGAAGATGCTACTTTACATGGTCGTTTAGCTTTGAGGCCTAACGGAATGACTGGAGAAGGATTAATGTACTTTGGAAAAGGGGAAATGCTTTCTTATACATATAAATACCTGCTAAATGCAATTAATGCCGACACTTCCGAATTTAAATTGAACACAATGGAAGAGCAGGTTAAGGAAATGGCATTTAAAACCGAAAATGTTAATGCTCATGTCGATTTCACTACAAGAAAGGGTGAGTTTAAATCTAACTCTGGTGAGAGTTTTGTTGAGTTTCCAGATAATCAATACATCTGTTACATGGACCAATTTAATTGGTACATGGATAACGATGACTTAGAAATGGAGTCAAGATCGGCAGGAGACATTAACATAGATACTGACTTAGACTTGTCTGGTTCGAATTTCTTCTCAATTCATCCAGATCAAGATTCTTTAAACTTTAAATCTCCAAAGGCCAGGTTTGATATTAAGAAAAAAAGAATTACTTGTGATAGAGTTCAATTTGTTACTGTAGCTGATGCTCAAGTTTTTCCAGACTCTAGCCGATTGATAATAAAAAAGAGAGCAAAAATTAAAACACTTAATAATGCAAAAATTGTAGCTAATTACATTACTAAATACCATGAAATATATGATGCTAAGGTAGACATTAAGGCAAGAAGGGATTATGTGGCTTCAGGGACTCTTGACTATACCGATGAAAATGATAAAAAACAACCCATTTATTTTTCATATATACATCCAGACACAAGTTTTACAACTACGGCAAAAGGTTCTATTAAAGAAGATGTTGAATTTACATTGAACCCGTATTTCGAATATCATGGAGATGTTGAAATGTATGCTTCCGTTAAAAACCTATCGTTTAAAGGCGAAACTAGGATTGTTCACTCCTGTGAGAATATTCAAAGAAGTTGGATCAAATTTGATGGTTCTGTGGATCCAAAAGAAGTTTATATTCCAATTGATACTGTATTAGTAGATATTGAAGGAGATGTTATTGGAACTGGAATAATTTTAAATAATACAGATTCGATTTCATTATACACTACTTTCTTGTCAAAGAAATTAAATGCTGAACACTTAGATATTATTTCTTCATTCGGATTCATCCACTTCAATAAAAAGGAAAATGAATACCAAATATCAAACAAAGAAAAACTAGCTGAAAGATCTCTTCCTGGGAATTTCATTTCTTTAAATATTAATAATTGTAAAATTGAAGGAACAGGTCAATTTGATTTTGGCAGTGATTTAGGTCAAGTTATGGTTAAACCTGTTGGTGAAATAAAGTATAACCCAGCGATGTTCTCTACAGATATTAAATCTTCTTTAATGGTTAACTTTCCGTTCAGTGATGATGCATTTGATAAGTTAGCTAAAGAGCTTAATGAAAAACCAAATCTAAGAACCATTGATTTAATTAACTCTACTTATGAATATTCTTTAAGAGAATTAGTTGGGCTAAAACAAGCTGATAAAATGATTTCCGATCTCACTATTCAAGGGAAGGTAAAGAAATTTCCAGAAAGTTTAGAAACCTCTTTTTACTTTGGAGACATTAGATTTAGATGGGATTTTAATAAAAAAGCATACGTTTCATATGGTGACATTGGTATAGCTAACATTAAAAAGAAACAAGTCATGAAGTATGTAAAAGGTAAGGTTGTTGTCTTTAAAAGAGTAACGGGAGATGAAATATCCATTTATCTAGAGCCAGAAGACGATGAGTACTATTTTTTCAATTATAAAAGAGGCTTAATGCAAGTTTTCACAAGCAATGAAGAATTTAATACTATCATTTTAGAAACAAAAAAGGATGATACTAAGTTTAAAGGGGGTAAAGAAGTTGAAGATTATCAATTTATGATGGGTTCTAAAACATTTGTGACTGCTTTTAGACGATCATTTTTTGAACAATAATTATTAAATGAAAGAAGTATTCGAATTTAATAACATTATTTCTGTTGTTATCGCTTATTTGATTGGGTCTGTTCCATCTGCAATTTGGGTTAGTAAGTGGTTTTTTGGAGTAGATGTTAGAGATTATGGAAGTAAAAATGCTGGTGCCACAAATACATTTCGTGTCATTGGTAAAAAAGCAGGTTTTCCAGTTTTGTTTTTTGACATTCTTAAAGGTTGGGGGTCGGTGAAAGGGTTATCTCTTATCTTCTCATCTTATTTAGTTGGTTCAGATCAATTTATAAACCTTGAACTTGCTATTGGTGTAGCGGCAGTGTTTGGTCATGTTTTCCCCGTTTATGAAGGATTTAAAGGAGGTAAAGGTGTTGCAACTCTGTTAGGCATAATTCTAGCTGTTAGTTTCCCTGCAGCTTCAATCTGTTTTTTAGTCTTCGTTTTAATATTTGTTTTGACTCAATATGTTTCTTTAGGAGCAATTTGTGCTGCTTTCATTTACCCATTCTTAACTATTTACGTTTTTAAGGCAGAAACTCCTTCACTCATCTTTTTTTCTATTATTATTTCTTCTTTAGTTATCTTAACACATAAAAAGAACATTGAACGGTTATTGAATAAACAAGAGAGTAAAATGCCGTTAAACCTAAAATTCAAAAATAAATCCTGAACTAATTAGCGAATGCTTTGTATTAAGGTTAAAGGTGAAGTTTAAATTCAAATATCAATTATTAATTGGACTTATATTAATGGTCCTTTTTTCTTATGGTCAGTTCCAAACTGAACAAGAAAGAAAAGAGTATGCAAATAATCTTTTTGAACAAGGTGAATTTATTGAGGCTGAACCTCACATGCTTCACTTTTTAAGTTTAGAGAACTCTACTGAATATAGTTACAAATACGGAGTTTGTGCATTGTATACTTATGCAGACAAAAGTAAGGCCATTCGTTTTTTAAAATTTGCAGTTAAAGATAGAGAGGTAGATGTTAAAGCATTTTTTTATTTAGGTAAAGCATATCATCTTAACTATCTTTTCAATGATGCAATTAGAAATTATGAACTTTTTAAATCTAATTCAACTTCAAAAATTCAAAAAGAATTTTTAGTTGAAATGCATCTTTCAATGTGTGTTAGTGGTAAGTCATTAATGCAGAACCTTACAGACTTAGTTGTTGAAGATAAGATTGAATCAAGTTTAGATCGTTTTCAATACAGTTATGATTTCTCCAAAATAGGTGGAAGAATTTTGGTTACTGATGAATTTCAATCTAAGTACGATAAAAAAGTGGGTTATAGATCTGTAATTTATTTTCCACCTCTTAATCAAAGTTTAATTTTCTTTTCTAGTTACGGGAAAGATGGTGCTAACGGATTAGACCTATATAAAGTATACAGGTTAGCTGAAGGTGGTTGGTCTGAGCCAATACGTTTACCTAGTCATATAAACACTCCTTACGATGATGCTTTTCCTTTTTTACACTCCGATGGGAAAACATTTTATTTTTCTTCAATGGGACATTCTTCAATGGGTGGGTATGATATTTTTAGAACCTTTTTCGAAGAAGAAACCAATTCATTTGGACCTCCATCAAACATGGATTATAAAATTAACACACCAAGTGATGACATAATGTATGTTGTTGATTCTTTAAATCAAAATGCTTTTTTCTCATCATCAAGAGCCTCTAAAGGCGATTTTTTAGATGTTTATAAGGTTAGAGTTGAAGTGTTTCCAATTCAGAATGTAATTATTGCTGGTGAGTTTTTTAATGAAATAGACAATACAGATTTAGATGCGAAAATTCAAATAATTGATTTAATAACAGAAGAAGTAATTGGAATTTTCCATCCAAACGATCAAAGAAAATATACAATTATTCTTCCTAAAAGTGGAAAATATAAATTTTTAGTTGAGACTCCCAAAAGTGAAAGTATACATGCAGGAATGGTTGAAGTAATGCCTCAAAAAGAGTTGAAACTTTTAAAACAAGAGATTCTATTGGCTAGTAATGATGGGAATGAGCAATTAATTATTAAAAATTTATTTGATGAAACTGTTGAAAATGAAAGCGAAATTTTAGCTGAAGTATTGAGGGAATTATCAACACCAGAAATTAATTTTGATGAATTTCCTGATAGTCTTTTTATTGAGAATTTGTCATTGGAAGAAGAATTAATTGTTACGGATTCATTAAATTTTAATGAAGATGTTGATTTAGTTTCTATAAGCAATGAAATAGCTCTTGAGGCAAGAAATGAAGCTGATGAAATTGAAAACAAAATGAATG
>JAQWSL010000084.1 GCA_029243225.1 Flavobacteriales bacterium | reverse complement strand
AGCAGAAACCATCATTATTAATGTTGATTTTGGAGTATGAAAATTTGTTATCATAGCATCAGGAATACTGAACTCATATGGAGGGAAAATAAATTTATTTGTCCATCCATCAAAAGGCTTAAGGTGTTTTTCTACAGAAACAGCTGTTTCCAATCCTCTTGTAACTGTTGTTCCAATTGCGCAAACTTTTTTCTTCGCTGCCTTTGTTTGGTTTACTTTGTCTGCAGTAGCTTGTGGGATAAATAACTGCTCGGAATCCATTTTATGTTTAGTTAAATCTTCAACATCTACAGGTCTAAAAGTTCCTAGGCCAACATGTAAAGTAAGATCTGTAAAATCAATTCCTTTAATCTCTAAGCGCTTCATCAACTGCTTACTAAAATGAAGCCCTGCTGTTGGAGCAGCAACTGCACCTTCTTCTTTTGCAAATATAGTTTGATACCTTTCTTTATCTTCTGGAACAGGTTCTCTATTGATGTATTTTGGAAGAGGTGTCATACCTAATTTGGTAATTGTACTTTTAAATTCTTCATAAGAACCATCAAATAAAAATCTTAACGTTCTTCCTCTAGAAGTTGTATTGTCAATAACTTCGGCAACCAAATCATCGTTTTCACCAAAATATAATTTATTTCCTATTCTGATTTTTCTAGCAGGATCAACTAAAACATCCCAAAGCAAGCTTTCTCTATTTAATTCTCTTAATAGAAAAACTTCAATTCTAGCGCCTGTTTTTTCTTTATTTCCATACATTCTTGCGGGGAACACTTTGGTGTCATTTACAACCATTGTATCACCATCTTCGAAATAATCCAATACATCTTTAAATACTTTGTGCTCTATTTTTCCGGTGTCTCTGTGTACAACCATTAATCTAGATTCATCTCTTTGTTCACTAGGGAATTCAGCAATTAAATCAGTTGGTAATTCAAACTCAAATTGAGATAACTTCATTTTTCTTAAAATTTATATATGGGGGCACGAAAATAGTAAATAAACAAGCAATATTAAAACCTATTTAACATTCAATAATTTTTATGCAATTTTCAATTGAAATTGAATCGGCTAAATCAAAGCTTCCAGACTTGGTTCTCCTTAATTTAATTAAGTGTCCTCCTACACCCAATCTCTCTCCTATATCACGAGCAATTGAACGTATATAAGTTCCTTTTGAACAGCTTATTTTAAAGCTTAATTGTTGGTCGTTAATTAGCTCTAAAAAAAATTCATGAATGTTAATTAATTTTGGTGCTAATTTCACAGTCTCTCCTTTTCTGGCCAACTCATAAGCCCTAATACCATTTACTTTTTTAGCAGAGAACAATGGTGGCTCTTGAAATTGTTCTCCCAAAAATGTTTTTGCCAAGCTATCAATTTCCTTTGCTGACAATTTTTTTAGAGGGAAGACATGATCAACTGGAGTTTCTAAATCAAAAGATGGAGTAGTTGCCCCCAATTGAATAATACCATCATAAGATTTACTTTCATTTATAAATTGGTCAATTTGTTTAGTCATTTTCCCTGTACAAATAACCAAAACTCCAGTAGCCAATGGGTCTAGGGTTCCTGCATGACCAACTTTAATCTTTTTAACTGTTAACTTCCTTTTTATTGCGTTTCTAATCTTATGTACAACGTCAAATGATGTCCATTCTAAGGGCTTATCAATGATTAAAATTTCACCTTTAATAAAGTTAAGTTTTTTCTCCATGACAGAATTATATCGATAATACGATTGCCAACACTCCTACAGCAAAACAATAGATTGAAAAATAAACTAGTTTGCTTTTTTTAACTAATGAAATCATAAGCTTACAAGCAAAAAGCCCAGTAAAAAAGGCAGCGAGAAAACCAACAGATAATTCACCTACATTAATAGTAGATAATAAAAAATCATCACTAATTATATCTTTTGCCATTTTCCCAAAAATTAAAGGCACAACCATTAGAAAAGAAAACCTTGCTGCCTTTGATCTATCGATACCTAATAATACGGAAGTGGCAATTGTTGCTCCTGACCTTGATATGCCAGGCAAAATAGCTATTGCTTGAGCAATCCCTATTATTATTGAAAACTTAAAACTTACTGGCTTATTTGTATTTACTGAACGATCTGCTAAAAATAAAATTACACCTGTTACCAATAACATTGCTCCAACAAATAGTATCTTACCATTAAAAAATGTTTCAATTAAATCATCATATATTAAACCAACATAAATAGCAGGAATCATTGAGATAAGAATTTTCAATGAGAACTTAGTTTCATGATTCCATTTAAAAGAAAACAAACCTCTCAAAATATCATACAAATCTTTTCTGAAAATCACAACAGTACTTAAGGCAGTCGCAAAATGCAAGACAACTGTCATCAACATTCCTTGGCTATCAATGTTGCCGAGAATTGTTTTTGCTAATTCTAAGTGCCCGCTACTACTCACAGGAAGAAACTCAGTTAGACCTTGTATTATTCCAAGAATTATTGATTCAATCCAATTCAATGATGTAAGGATTTTATTTTTTTAAGCCACCTTCAACTTCCTTAATAGATTGTTCATTGGAAGGAGTTGAGATTTTAGCTCTTTTTAAAACTCCAAAAAGAACAACCATGTATCCAAGAACAGTCAAAAATGGTGCTAAGGTGATTCTTCTGTCACTGAAAAGCTCCTCTTCATTAAAAACTGCTGGGTTATCAGATCCACCGCCAGACATAAGAATAAAACCTAATACAACAATTATACACCCTAGAATAATTATTGAATAGTTTGTTTTGGTTAATGTGATGTTTGAATTACTCATAGCACAAATTTAATAGAGTTTTTCTGATTTTACCCATATATATTTATTTAAGGCAAAAAGGGTAGAAAACCAACTTATAGTAATTCCTGTAAATAAAACCCCTGCAAATAAAATTGCGAAATTAATTAATTGCAATTGTAGAATTTCTTCTGATGCACTCATCTGTGCAACAACATTTGGATTGAAATTGGAAAATATTTTCCATAAGCCAATTAAAATAATAATGGCAAGAGTTGCTGAAACAAAGCCATTAAAAATTGCTTTAATCAAGAAAGGTTTTCTAATAAAACTTGATTTTGCTCCCACTAATTGCATTGTTCTAATTACAAATCTTTTCGAATAAACAGCTAACCTGATGGTTATATTTATTAAAATAACAGAAATGAAAAGTAGAATTCCTGCAATAATTAGAAGAATTAATTCAAAGTTTTTAAAGACAGTACCAACTTCTAAAAATTGAGCTTCGCTATACGATATTTCAGAAATAAGGTGTTCATTACCATCTAAAAGCCTACTAGAAAACAATGCGGCACTATCTGGATTTACATAATCAGAGCTTAAGTTAACATGAATTGATGGTGGAATTGGATTTGCACCATCTAAAATATCAAATGCATCTTTTCCAACATGTTTCATCATTAAAGCCTTTGCTGAATCTCTAGAAATAAATTGCGCTTTTTTAACGTAAGGCTTAATAGATAAAGATTTTTCAATTTGTAATACTTCGGTTATAGAAACTCCATCATGAAACAGAACATCTACACTTAGCTGCTCTTTAATGTCTTTAGCCTTTTCGTTAGCCGACAGCATAAAATAAGCAAACACACCTAATAAAACCAACAATAAGGTAATCCCAAATATTGTTGATAGCTCTGTTATATTATTTCTTGAAACTTTTTTTGAACTCATTTTGGGACTAAATTAATGGTTTCATTTTTACAATGCTAAAGGATTAACTTAAATTATGTTAACTATTAGATGTGAATATAAAAATACTAGTTACTATTAAAATTACTCTACAACACCAAACCTTTTTACTACCTTTACGTATTACTATTTTCATTTTAGGCTCTTTGTAGCGCTTTTGTTTTAAAAATAGAGGGCATTACTTCCTGTTTTGATATAAAATTTCATATATGAAAAAACTCATACTCGCATTTTTATCTGTTTTATTATTTTCTCAATTATCAATTGCGCAAACACAATTTGCTGATATAACTGTAACTGTTCAAAGTGTAACACATAACGATCAGTGTAACTGTAATGATCAAGGATTCTTTCAATGTGGACTTGCAAGTTCTCAACCAGACCCTAGATGGAATGTTAAATCTAGACTTTCTGGTGGAGGATTTTCTCCAGTAACCTTTATACAATATGATGATCAAAATTGTACTACAAACAATAGATCGGATGTTGTCGATACTTATTCAGGAGAATGTGATAATGAAATAATTATCGAAACTGAAAGTTGGGAAGAAGATGATGCTCCTAATAATACTAATAATGGGGTTGATGATAATTATTCGGGATTTGAAACATTTTCAATTTCTTACCAATTAGACCCTGCAAATTCTTTAAATACCTATACTTTAAATCTATCTAATGGCTATCAGGTAGAAATAGGTGTTTTCTGGACAGTCGCTGCAACTGTAGGTGCACCTTCCGTTTCTGGGAACACTAATCTTTGCTCAGGAGATAATTTATCTTTAACAGCATCTGAAGCAAGCGCAACAAATTTTAATTGGTACAATGTTCCTATTGGAGGAACTCCAATTTCAACCGGAGCTACTTTAAACATACCTAATGTAACTGCCAATACATCTTATTATGTTGCAGGATCTATTGGAGCTTGTGAGGGAATTAGAACTCAAGTAGATATTATTGTTACAGCTGCACCTTCCCCATCAGTTAATGATGATTCTGCTTGTCCTGGATCATCAGCCACACTTTCGGCAAGTTCACCTGGGGCAACAGATTTTAATTGGTATGATGATATATCATTGACTACGCTATTAGGAAGTGGAAACTCTTTTGCAACCCCTCCTCTTGCTGGAAATACAATCTATTACGCAACAGCAGTTTACGGAATCTGTGAAAGCTCACCAGTTGCTGTACAAGCTACAGAATTATTAGCTTCATCAGATATCGGACTTGCTTTAACTGCTTCGAACCCTTTACTTTGTTCTGCAGGATTAGTTGACTTTACGGTTTCTGGTGGTTCATTGGGTGATGGAGCTCAATGGGAATTATATTCTAATACTTGTGGAGGAACCTTAGAAGGTGTATCATCTTCTGGATCATTTATTGGAATAAATGTCACCTCAACAACAGATTATTTTGTTTTAGCAAACGGAACATGTAACACTACCAATTGTGCTTCTACAACAGTTTCATTTGAAACACTCTCCTCTGATCCATCAGGATCTTTTGCGTCAAACAGTTCTGTTTGTTCTGGAGACTTAGTTAATCTTACTGTAGCAGGGGGTTCGTTGGGAACTAGTGCTACTTGGAATTGGTATACGGGGTCTTGTGGCGGAACTTTAATAGGAACCGGCTCCACAACAGTAGTTAACCCCATAGTCTCCACCGATTATTACGTAAGAGCAGAAGGAAATTGCGGAACTACAAATTGCGACACTATTTCGGTCAGTGTTGTTCCAACAGCTATTACAATTGATTCAGCACTAGCAGATGATTACCTTGTTTGTCCAGAAGACCCAGTCCAGCTAACGGCATACTATTCATCTCCATTACCGTCTAATTATATTATTACATGGTATACTGGTGCTTGCGGTGCCGTCCCTATTGGAGTAGGTGATAACATTACCGTTAACCCTATAGATACAACTATATATTATGTGCAATGTGTTGGTACTTGTGGAGTTTCTATTTGCGACACCGTACAGGTTAATGTTCTTGGGGGCTCAACATCACCTGGGTCTGTAACAGCAACAAATAATAACTTCTGTACAGGTGGAACTACAACGCTCACAGTAAATGGTGGTACTTTAACAGCTGGAGCTCAATGGACTTGGTATTCAGGAGCGTGTGCAAGTACTGTGATTGGCACAGGCTCATCTATAAATGTAACTCCTACTGCATCTACAATGTATTATGTTAGCGCTACAGGTGGCACATGTGGGGCCACTAGTTGCGCAAGTATTTTTATTAATGTTTTTGCGCTCAATGTCTTTCAAGTTCCTTTCGACACCTTGTGTTCAAATGATTCTACTAGTTTCACTTTAACAGGAGGAAACCCTTCAGGAGGAACATACAGTGGAACGGGAGTAATCAATGGTGTTTTCGACCCTGTTTTAGCAGGCTTAGGCACGCACTCAATAACCTATTTATACACTGACCCTAACGGTTGTAATGGCAGTGTAATTGAAGATATTGTTATTCAAGAAAGCAATATTAAACCAGATACAATTTCTTTTTCTACAACTGAAATTTGTGATGGTTCATATGCTGTATTGTGGCTAGATTCTTTATACAACGATTTAGCTCCAGGGACAATGTGGGTATGGTACGAAGGTGAATGTGGTGGTGGAATTCCAATAGATACCACCTACAATTTAAACACTTACTTATTTGACAACACAGGCGCGCCTATTTTAGACCCAATAACTGGTGAGCATTTGTACGTACATGATACTATTATAGTAAACCCGTCATCTACCACAAGTTATTACGTTAGAACAGAAGGTGGTGAATGTGGCCCAACAGAATGTCTTGGTATTACAGTTTCAGTATATACATTAGAAACCAATTTATTGTCTTTTGACAATATTTGTGGTACAGCTGTTCCTTCATTTAATTTAACAGGAGGCATTCCGTCTGGAGGCACATATAGTGGAACAGGTGTTACTAACAATGTATTTGATCCTTCTAATGCAGGATTAGGCACACATGACATTACCTACACATATTCATCTGCCGGTTGCACAATAACAGACACTGAATCTATCACTGTTGTTTCTAGTCCTTTAAATGTATATCATACAATTGAACAAGAAAGTTGTTCCGAAGGTGGGGTCTTAATACACCTTCATACAACAGGAGGTTCTGGATTTTACTCTTACTTATGGTCTGACGGAAGTGTTGAAGCACCATTAATGTATGCTCAACCTGGAGACTATACTGTACTTGTTTCTGATGCTAATGACTGTTCTACATTACATGGCCCAATAAACATCTCAGATTCTTTAGGTTGCATAGAAATGCCAAACTCATTTACTCCAAATGGAGATGGAATTAATGATACTTGGAATTTAGATTTTACAATGTATGGTGGTGGTGAACTTACTATATTCTCTAAATGGGGAAATATCGTATATCAAGAAAATCTACCAACTTTCCAATGGAATGGGAATTACAACAACATGCCTCTTCCTGCAGGAACATATTATTACATACTGAAATTAAATAATGGATTAGATCAAAATGGTCCTGTAACAATTGTTAGATAAAAATAGCTTTATGAAAAAATTATTACTCTTTGTTTTTATTACCTCTTCATTTTTTACTGCTAATGGCCAGCAGCTTGCACTGAACAGTCAATACATGTTCAACAGTTTTGCTATTAATCCAGCAGTTGCAGGAACTAAAAATTATTCTCCTCTAACATTCACTTTTAGAAGACAATGGATGGGAATAGATGAAGCTCCTGTAACGCAAAATTTAATGGCTCATACTTACATTGGTAAAAACGCTGGAACTGGAATACATTTTTTTAATGATGCATCTGGACCAACAAGAAGAACAGGTATAAGTACCGCTTTTAGTTATCAATTAAAAACAGGAGAATCTACTAAGCTCTCTTTTGGCCTATCAGGTTCTGTAACACAATTTGTATTAGACAGAGATCGTCTTATTACAGAAATACCAGATGATGTTGCAATTATGAATAGTACCAACAATGAATTAATTCCTGATTTCAACTTTGGATTGTATTGGTACGGTGAAAGGCATTATATTGGGATTACAGCCTTTCATTTACTAGAAAGCAAAAGTGACTTGTTTGATTTAACAACACCTGTTTCCAATACTCTTGACCGAGCTTTATACGCTAATACTGGGTATGTTTTTGCAATTGGGTCTAATTTTGCCATTGAACCCTCTGTTTTATTTAGATACATGTTTAACGCACCTTTTCAGTTTGACGGAAACGTCAGATTCATTTTAAAAGATTCGTATTGGCTAGCGTGTTCATATAGAATGGACGATGCCATTGCTATTATGCTAGGTGCAGATTTTGGACCTTTTGAAATGGGTTACTCTTACGATCTTGGTATGTCAGATATTAAAACTTACAACACAGGATCTCATGAAGTTTATCTAGGAATTAAAATGAGTAAAAATGCCAAAAAAACTCCTTGGCATAAAAGAAATAGAATTTATTCATCTTTTTCAAGTGCCCAATAAAAAGTAAGGCCTCTTTTATGAGAAAATTAATTTTAACATTTCTGTCTTGTCTATTTAGCTCATTTCTATTTTCTCAAATAGAAATAGGCAATGCTATGTTCGATAATTTCGAATACCATGGTGCGATTAAATACTACAACCTAGCGGACTCTTTAGATTTAGATTCACAAAAAAAATTAGCTTTTTCTTACCTTAACACAAAAGATTTTAAAAGTGCAGAAAATCAGTTTAACAAACTATCTTCTTCAAATCCAGAATTGGATGAATTTGCTTATTTCCATGCTTTATGTGTTAAAAATAATGGTGATTTGTTAAAAGCCAAAGAGCTCTTCAAAAAATTAAGCACTAATGATTCAACAAATAACTTATACCCTTTTCAAATAAAAGCGATTGATTCTTTAATAATATGGGACACCTTAATTAAAGAAGCCGTTGTTCAAAATTTAGTCAAGGTTAATTCATCATTAGCCGAATTCTCTCCTAAATTTTACAATGAAGGTATTCTTATAAGTGCAGAGCTAAAATATGATACTTTAAAAAAAAGAAAAACTATTGACTTCTATTCTGCATTCGAATTAGCAAAAACAAAACAAGAGAAAGAAAAATTAAAAGCTGCTATTCTTAAAGATTTGGATTATGGGGAAAATATTACTCCGAGAACTATTTTACTTTATATCCCTATTAAAGAGAACTTAATTAGGTTGGGCAATCAAATTTCAATTCCTGAAAATGCTATTGGCAAACCAATTGTTGTGGCTGAAAACAAGAACTACAACATTGGTTCATTTGATATCCACCCTCAAACAGATCAATTGTTTTACACTAGAACTCCAGTAATAAACAGATGGCAAGCTAATTTTGAAAAACACTCATTGTTATACACCGCTACTATTGATAGGAGCAAACACAAGCTTCGCAAAAATAAATTACTTAACATTAAGAAAATTTCAAGAGTTTACGGTCTTGGTGAACCATCAATTTCAAGCGATGGAAATACGCTATATTTCGTTAGTGACAACCCAAAAGGATATGGCGGTACAGATATCTATAAAGTAGTGAAAAACAAAAAAGGGAAATGGGGAAAACCAATTAACCTTGGAGAAACAATAAATACTATTGGAGATGAATTAAATCCCTTTTTATACGATGACACTAAATTATACTTCTCTTCTAATGGAAGGCCAGGTTTTGGGGGTTATGATATTTTTTGTTCGTTAATTATTGCTGACACTTTACAGCGCCCATTTAACCTTCAAACTCCTATCAATTCTAATTCAGATGAGTTTGGTATTTGTGTACACCCAATAAATGAGAGCTATGCAATGGTTACATCAAACAGAAATGGAGCTGGAGATGATGACATCTTTGTTGTTCACTTTACTAACCTTCCGCCTTATGTTAAAGGGTTAATTGTCAATGAAGATGGAAGTTGCCAAAACGATGCAATTGTAAGATTAATGAATGCCAATAATGAAGAAATTGAACAGCTTAAGACTTCAAAAAATGGTAAGTATCGATTTGACTTAGACACCAATGAATTATATACCATTAAAGCTTCAATTGTAGGTTTTGCTGCTGTAAAAGAAATAGAAACAAATTCTGAATGGACTGGAAAAGAAAGACAAGATTTAACATTGATTCCAGCCATAACAATTCAAGGCTATGTTTCAGATGAAAACAAAGAATATGTTCCATCTGCGAAAATGGAGCTATTTAATAATAATGATAGTTTATTAATTACAATATTAAGTGATACAACTGGTTACTATCAATTTGTGGCTGAACAAAACAACAGTTACCTTATAATTGGGTCTAAAGAAAATAAATCTGGAAGTTTATCTATTAACACTAATGAAAATTACTCAACCGATTCACTCTCAAACATTAGTATTTTTAATCCAAATGCATTTGTTGAAGGAATTGTATTTGGAAAAGATAGCTTGCCATTAAAAGGAGCAATAGTAAGACTCTTTGACTCTTTAAATGTTGAAATAGCTAGGATTGTTTCTGATCAGGATGGTAAATATCGTTTTGACATGACTAGTAATAGAAATTACAGAATAATTGCCACAAGCGAAGCAATGGCTGAGGACATCAGTTTTTACACAGGAAAAGAATGGGAGGGGAATGAGAAAAGAGATCTTTATTTAATAGATTTCCCAACAGCGCAAGGCAAAACTAAAAATACCAAAGAAATTTATCTTGCAGATACAAAAGTTGAATTGTACAACAATAATGGAAATAGGTTATTGACTATATTTTCAAATGACACAGGCTACTTCCAAATTGCCTTACTTTCAGACTCATTTAATGTTTTAAAAGCTACAAATGGTGCTTTAAAGGGTGAAAATGTAATTTCTAATGACAGTAACTATAATTCACATTCAATAAATGACATAATACTTTCCGGAGCAGATAATGATTTAACCTCCGTTCATGGATATGTCCAAGATAAAGATGGTAAAAATGTAGCAGACGCTAGTGTTAAAATTTATGACTTAAATGGTGAGTTGATTGGAGAAACTAAAACCGATTCATCGGGTAGATATAGTTATGAGATTAAGAAAAATGAAAACTATTCACTTATTGCTTCCATTAAAGATTTTGAGGGTGTAGAAAACATATATACTGGTGATAAATGGAGTCCCGAAAGCTCAAAAAATATTGTTTTACTTCCTGTTGGCTACAGTTCTGAAGGTGAGGTGGTTGACTCAAAAACACAAACTCCTGTTGAAGGTGTCACCGTAACATTATATAACAATGAAACAGAAAAAAAGATAATTACAACTACAGATTTAGAAGGAATATTTAAAATAAAATTAAGCCCAAATACTAATTATACGCTAAAGCTTGCAATGGATGGTTATTTTCCAAAAACAATTGAATTGCCAATGGGTGATAGGGTTCCTGAGAAGATTGTGTTGGATAAAGAAACATTAGACTTAGAGCCATCCTCCTTTATTGTTGAGTCCATTTATTTTGATTATGATAAATTCAGCATTACAACAAAATCCAAAAAAGAACTAGATCTACTGGCTGAAAGGTTAAAGAAAAACACAAATGAAGGAATTGAAATAAGCTCTTACGCAGATTGTAGAGGGTCCAATCAATACAACATTAACCTTTCTAGAAATAGAAGCCTTGCCGTAAAAAGGTATTTAACTTTGAAGGGGGTTTCTAAAAGTCAAATTAGAACGAAGTCATTAGGAGCAACAAGTTTTGTTAACAATTGCTATCAAGCCGATTTATGTTCAGAAGAAGAGCATAGCTTAAATAGAAGAGCTGAATTCCAGTTTTTCCCTCT
>JAQWSL010000051.1 GCA_029243225.1 Flavobacteriales bacterium | reverse complement strand
TTTATAGATGTTTGGTAATTAATTTTTTTATTAAATGTAGTATTCTCTGCCTTTGCAAAGAATAGCGGGCAATAACCAGCTTTAAAAAGAAAGCCACCTGTTGGTTTTTGAAATCTGTATTCCATTAATACATGAGCGAACCATTCATTTATATTTTCAAGTGTTGGAGCAATTGGTTGTTGAGATAAATTAGAATTATCTATGTCAATATAGTTGATTTTATACCTCCAATAAGTAGTGCCGTAACCTATAACTCCATGGTGATTATTGTTAGAAAATGAAAAATTCATTTCAAAAGGAATAAATAAGTCTATAGATTTTTCAATTGATGTAAGTCCTGGAAAAACACCTAATCCAGCACTCAAATTAATACCAATTAAATCATTTAGTTGAATAATTTTCCGTTCATAATTAACTGAATAAAAAAGCCCTTTACCTAGAAACTCAACATAGATGTTGTTTTTTGAAAGTTCTTCTTGACTAAAAGAAATTAAACTTATTAGAAAAATCGAAATTGAAATTATGTATTTTTTCATGTATCTGTATTGACTAAATTAAAAAATAAATTAAGACTATTTAATCCTGCTAGATTTATTTGCTTTTTATATTGATTTTATGAGTTTTAAAATTTATTATATTTAGCTCTTATTCAATTTATGGTTTTAGAAGAAGTTATCAATAAATACACAGATCAAAATTCAAAATATCTCAACATAGATGGTTTGAAAGTGCATTATAAAGATGAGGGAGAAGGGGAGGTTTTGGTTTTGTTACACGGCACATTCTCTTCTTTACATACTTTTGATTCATGGGCATCAATTTTAAAAAAACACTATAGAGTAATTCGATTAGATTTACCTGGTTTTGGAATTACCGGTCCTTCTATCGACAATGTTTACAGTATCTCTAAATTTCTGGATTTTATTGGAAATTTTCTGGATTTATTGAATGTAAACAAATATCATTTAGCGGGAAACTCATTAGGAGGATGGTTAGCTTGGGAGCTTGCTTTAAAAGCAAAAGATAAAATTGGAAAACTTGTTTTGTTAAATGCAGCTGGATATATAAGTGATAAGAATTATCCGCTACCTTTTGTAATTGCACAAACACCAGTACTAAGAAACGTTTTTAATTATATTCCAAAAGCTGTAGTGCGAAGATTTATCAGGCAGGTATTCAATGACCAAACTGTGGTCACAGATGAACTAGTTGAACGTTATTATTGCTTAATTCAAAGAGAGGGAAATTTAAATGCCTTCATAAGTATTGCAAATTCAAATTTAAAACAAAACACCCAAAGCCTAAATTATTTAGATGTGCCTGTGTTAATTATGTGGGGAGATAAGGACAGGTGGATAAGCCCTGAGCATGCTTTATTTTTTAAAAATGATATTCCGAATTCTAGAGTTTTGATATATAAAGATGTTGGTCATGTACCTATGGAAGAGATTCCGGAAAAATCTGCAAATGACCTAATTGATTTCTTAGTTGAAAAGTAAGTTTAATTATTTCATTGATGATTAAGTGTAAGGAAATCTATAAAAAATGCATCTTCAATTTCCTCAATTTCTTTTTCAATGCTAATTATCTTTTTAAATCTTGTTTTTTTCTCACCTTGCTGTACTAAAATTAAATACTTCGTTTCTTGCTTATTTAAAAGAATGACAAAAAGAGGGTTTGGTTTCTTTTTAGGTTTGCTTTTGCTTAGCAGCACTTTTCCATTGATTAAAATTTCTTGAAAAAATGTTGAATCTAGTTTGAGATTTTCTAAGTTGATAAGAAATTTTTTTTCTGATTTATAAGGTTGTTTTCTCAATAATTCTAATGTTTTATCATTTGACTGATAAAGAGCTACATAATTATTTGTTTTTGAGATGATTTTGCATTCCCCCAACCCATTAATGTACTTTATTTTTGAAATAGAATCTTTAAAATTTATTAAGATTGACAAACTTATTTCTTTGTTTTCTATGTAATATTCTTTTAAATCATTCTTTGTTTTACTTTTCTTGAAAATTACTTTCCCATTCGAAAGTAAATCAAAAATGATATCTGTTGAATTATTACAATTAATCTTACTAAGGTCTTCTTCAAGAACGTAGATTTGTGTTTTAGAAATAGCTTCTAAAATTCTATTTTCAGGTAACCATTCACATCCTCTTATTCCTATTACAGAAAATACAATTGTTAGACCAATTGTAAAACCAATTAAATAATATAATAGTCTGTTTTTAAATTTCATCGAAAAAAAAGTCCTCCATTTGGAGGACTTAGGGTAATTTAAATAAAAATTAATATCTGTAATGTTCAGGCTTATATGGGCCTTCAACTTTAACACCAATGTAATCAGCTTGATCTGTTCTTAATTCTTCCAATTCAACACCAATTTTTTCTAAGTGAAGTTTAGCAACTTTTTCATCTAAATGTTTAGGAAGCATGTAAACTTCATTGCTGTATGCATCTGAATTTGTCCATAATTCGATTTGAGCCAACGTTTGGTTGGTAAATGAATTACTCATGACAAAAGATGGGTGACCTGTTGCACAACCTAGATTTACCAATCTACCTTCAGCTAAAACATAGATTGTTTTATTGTTAATGTTATACATGTCAACTTGAGGCTTAATGGTATCTTTTGTGTTTCCGTATTTATTGTTCAACCAGCTTATGTCTATCTCATTGTCGAAGTGCCCAATGTTACAAACTATAGTTTGATCTTTCATACTTTCAAAATGACGACCTTGAATAATGTCTTTGTTTCCAGTTGTAGTGACAATGATATTTGCTTCTTTACAAGCATTATCCATTTTTTTAACTTCAAATCCATCCATAGCAGCTTGTAGAGCACAAATAGGATCAATTTCTGTAACAATTACTCTTGCTCCTGCACCTTGTAAAGATGCAGCAGATCCTTTACCAACATCACCATAACCAGCAACAACAGCAACTTTTCCTGCCATCATAACATCTGTAGCTCGTCTAATAGCATCGACTAATGATTCTTTACATCCGTATTTGTTGTCAAATTTAGATTTTGTAACAGAGTCATTAACGTTAATAGCAGGCATAACTAATGTTCCATTTTTAACTCTTTCATATAATCTATGAACACCAGTTGTAGTTTCTTCAGAAAGGCCTTTGATGTCTTTGCAAAGTTCAGGGTATTTATCAAACACCATATTAGTTAAGTCTCCACCATCATCAAGAATCATATTTAATGGTTTACCACCTTCAAAACCAAAAATGGTTTGTTCGATACACCAATCAAACTCTTCATCGTTTAATCCTTTCCAGGCGTAAACAGGAACACCTGTAGCTGCAATTGCAGCAGCGGCTTGGTCTTGTGTAGAAAAAATATTACAAGATGACCATGTAACTTCAGCCCCTAATGCTGTTAGCGTTTCAATTAGAACGGCAGTTTGAATTGTCATGTGAAGACACCCGGCAATTCTTGCTCCTGCTAGCGGCTTAGAGTTTCCAAATTCCTCTCTTAAACTCATTAATCCAGGCATTTCTGCTTCAGCAATTTTTATTTCTTTTCTTCCCCAATCAGCAAGACTAATGTCTTTAACTTTATAAGGTAGTTTTTCTGTTATTTGACCCATTATAAATAGTTTTTACTTTTATTATTTGCGCGAATTTACAATTATGATATCTAAAATCAAATTATATCAAAGATTGTCTAGCATTACTACAATCATATCTTTTTTAACTCTGTCAAAAAGATCAACAATATCTTGGTTTTTCATTCTTACACAGCCATGAGATGACTCTTTGCCAATTAAACCCTCTTCATTTGTTCCATGTAAATATATTTTACGTAAATAAGTATCTACTTCTCCACCTTTGTTAACACCATCTTCAATCCCAATAATTCTAATAACTCTTGTGCAAATAATATCTTTTCCTGTAGATGTTGTATCCAAATTAATACTTGCAATTTCTCCATTGAATTTTCGATGATCCAATATTCCACCAATAGGAACTCCTTGCCCATATTTGCTTTTTATTTTGTGTAATCCGATAGGTGTCTGTAAACTGTTTGATTTATTACCTACTCCTCTTTTTGAAGTTGAAATGTTATATTTTTTAATAGTGGCTCTATTCTCTACTAGAAATAATTGTTGTTGTTTAATGTCTACATAAATAAAATTAGAAAATGTAAATGAAGGGTATATTTTTTCAATTTTTTCGGAGATAATATTTCCTTTTGTTTTGAAATCAATTTTTTGGGCATTGAATAGTTGAATATTTAATAAAGATAGTAATGTGACTAGAAATATGTTTTTCATACTGTTTTAAAAGAAGTTAATAAATCCAAAATGTATTTTGGCAGTTTTGAATAGTAATGGGTTGTTTTGTTGAGATCCAAGTGCATAACTTAGCGAGAAAATTCCTGGTTTAGTCTCAAAATTAACACCTATTCCACTAGAATATGGATTGTCTCTTTCATAAGTCAATGTTGTGTTTTTTTCTGTCCACGCATAATTAAAAAAACAGAAAATATTAGAATTCTGTTCCAATAGAAATCTATATTCAATAGTTCCAATTGCATAGGAACTAACTAGTATGCTTTGTTCGTCAAACCCTCTAAGATCAGAATTTCCGCCAATTCTTAATAACTCATTTTCAAAAATATAGGGATTAATAATTGTTTTAAATTCACCTCCAATTTTTATGGTGCTTTTGTTCCAAAGTCTGAAAAATTTATTTATTTCTAATTTTAATTGATAATCCAAAGATTTTAAAGTAGTAATTGCAGTGTCAATTTGTTCATTAATATTTTTAGTTCCAAGCTTGAAATCTCCGTTTGTGTAAACTCCTTTTCTTGGATTGAAACGGTAGTCCAGGTTGTCGAATTCATATGAAATTCCTATTGCGTTTAGTTCTGTGCTTTTGAAATTATTGTTATTTGTTTGTAGGGAATTTGAATTTACGTATTGATAATAAAAACCTATTTTCTTTCTTTTAGTAAACGAGAAACTTGATCCAAATTTATTGTTAAGGTTGAAAAATGAAGAATCTTTTTTCATCATCATTACTTTATTAAACACTCCAAAACTAGATTTAAATAAGTATGGAAAACTAATATTTGCGTTTAGTGATTGTGATTGAGCGTACATTTTTTTCCACGAAAGCTCAATTAACTCCCCTTTTTTAAAGGCATTTTCAAATTTTAAATTTGCATCTCCTGTAAAGCTTATGGCGTCATTTTTTTGCGGTTGAATACCAATAATTCCATTAATATATTTAGCGGATTTATTTTTTATGTACAAAAACAACGATGCTTTATTATTGAAAATTTCATATTCTGCAGGTTTTAATTCAGTGAAGTAAGGTGTTTCTTTTATCCTTGCTGATATGTTTTTTATTTTCTGTTCGTCAAAATCATCTTTTAGATTTATGTCAATTATTTGTTTGATTAGCTCTTTTTGAATGTCAATTTCTTTAGTTAAAATTATTTTATCAATAATTATTCTCGGACCAATTTTCAAATTCAATGAAAGCTTAATTTTTTCAGATTTTATTTCTTTTATTTCAAGTTTAATTGCTGCAAATGGATGCCCATTGTTACTGCAAAAAGTTAATATTTCACTTATTAGTTTTTTTAGTTTAATAGGAGAGAATTGTTGGTTTTTGAATAGTTTATTTGATATTCCCATCTCACTTTTAAAATCATCTGGAATGTTGGTTTCTATAGAGGCATATTGGTATCTTTCGCCTTTAAAGAAATATGCAAATAGGGAAGTAGAGTCTTTTTCTACAACCGAGTCAACAGATGCAGATAAGTATCCGTTTTCGATTAATGAAAGCCATTTTTCATTTACTAATTCTTTTGCATTTGTATAAGAGTTGGTTTTACTTTCAATTGGGGTTTTTATAATGCCAAATAACGAAACATCAAATTTCTGAGCAGAAAAATTGAATAATAACAAGAATGAAAATATTGTTAAGGCATGTTTCATCTAATTCAATATTAATAAATATTCCAATCTACAGATTCTCCACCATTATTTAAAATGAATTCATTTGCTTTAGAAAAATGTTTGCAATTTAGAAAACCTCTAAATGCTGATAGTGGTGAAGGGTGACTTGTTTCTAAAATTAAATGCTTTTTACTGTCAATCATTTTTTTTTTATTTAAAGCATATTTACCCCAAAGAAAAAAGCATACATTATTATTTCTTTTTGAAACCAATTTAATAATTGCGTCTGTGAAATTATGCCAGCCTAAATCTTTATGTGAATTTGGAAAACCCTCTTTAACAGTCAAGCAAGTATTTAGTAACAATACTCCTTGATTAGCCCAATTTGTTAAATCACCGTGATTAACAATGGTTTGGCTTAAATCGTTTTCGAGTGCTTTGAAAATGTTTTTTAAAGACGGAGGATAGGGATGGTTTTTTTGAACAGAAAAACATAAACCATTGGCTTGCTCTTTTTTGAAATAGGGGTCTTGTCCTATAATAACTACTTTAACATCATTAAGATTAGTAGAGTTTAATGCATTAAATATTAAATCTGAAGATGGGAAAATGTTAAATTTTTTCATTTCATTTTCAAGGTTTTGAGTTAAGGATTTAAAATAATCTAATTCAAACTCTTTCTTTAGAGCATTCTTCCAAATTGGATTTATATTATTTATAGCTTTATTAACAATTGACATTTAAAAAAATATTTTTTGCACTTGAATCAGGACGTTAAAGTCTAAATGATGTTAATTGAATTCATTTTAACAGATAAAATTCAATATATTTTATTTCATAAAAATATAAATATCTTAATAATATTTAATGTAGGTGTTATATTTAACTTATGTTGAAATAATAAATTGTTCTAATTCTTGTTTTAGGATATAAATAAGAAAAATTATGTTGGATAAAAGTAATTTAAGTGAAAAATGAAAACATAATTTTCATCTTATTTTTGTAATACAACGATTTTTTTAACTTTGTGACTAAGTAATAACTATTTAAGATGAAAAAAGTCAAAACATTATTAATTATAAGCGCTGTTGTTTTTATGACTTCATCTTGTTTCTTATTTCGACCAACTCATGAGAGATGCCCAGCATATGGCTATGAACAGGTCGATCAAGAAAAATCTGATATTGTTATTCAGAATTTGTCTAACGAAAAAAGTTAACATTTCAATTTCTTTACGGCCTGTTAAGGCAACTTTCCTTTATTATTCGTTACCTTTGAATATTAGAGATGAATTTTTTTAAATCAATCATATTATTTGCAATAATTCAGTTTATAAATTTGAATTATTATTCTCAACTTCCTGCTGTTCAGGTGAACGAAGCTAGATTCACAAAAGAAGTTTGGGGCGGAGTTATTATGCATACGCAAGGTTTTGGTCTTAATCTCAATTATTCAAAATTTAAAACTTATAAGAAAAAGAAATATTTCACCCTAGATTTTGTAGGAATGAAACATGAAAAGGAATATAAAATATTTGGGTCTATTGAGGAAAGTGCTAAACGCTATGTTTATGGAAAGTTAAATTCTTTTTTAGTGTTAAGACCTGGAATAGGTGGTAGAAAGATGTTTCTTGAAAAGCTAAGAGAGAATGGTTTGCAAATTGCTTTTAATTGGTCTTTTGGGCCATCTTTAGGGCTTACTAAACCAGTTTATTTAGAAGTCTTAAAGATTAATTCTTTGGGTCAAGTGGTAGGTTATTCAATTGAAAGATATGATCCTGAAGCTCACAATATTTATAATATATACGGTCGTGGTCCTAGATCTAGAGGTTTTCTTGAGTCAAAGTTTCACATTGGCGGCTTTTTAAAATTAGCTTGTGAATTTGAATTTAGTGATGATAGGGGAATAATTAAAGCACTTGAGCTTGGTGGTGTTCTTGATGTTTACCCTCACAGAATTCCAATAATGACTGAAATTGAAAACCCTTTTATTTTTCCTACAGTTTATCTTAGTGCTTTAATAGGTGCGAAATATTATTAATTCATGAACAAAGAAAATTCTTTATTAACAAAGGAAAGAACAAAAAAACCCTCATGGTTAAAAGTTAAATTACCCACAGGAGAGGAGTTTAAGAAAGTTAGGAATTTAGTTTCAGAACACAAGCTACATACCATTTGTGAAAGTGGAAATTGTCCAAATATGGGAGAATGTTGGGGAGCGGGTACTGCTACTTTCATGATTTTAGGAAATGTTTGTACTAGGTCATGTGGTTTTTGTGCAGTTTCTACTGGTAAACCAGACGCTCCTGATGAATTTGAGCCCGCTAGAGTTGCAAACTCAGTTAAGTTGATGGATGTAAAACATGCGGTTATTACTTCTGTAGATAGAGATGATTTAAAAGATGGTGGAGCAGAAATTTGGGCAATGACAGTTCGGTCTATTAGAAGGAAGTCACCTGGAACAACTTTAGAAACACTTATTCCTGATTTTGCTGGGAATTGGGATAATTTACAAAAGATTATTGACGTTGCACCTGAAATAGTCTCTCACAATATTGAAACTGTTAGGAGGTTAACCAAAGCTATTCGGGTTCAAGCAAAATATGATAGGAGTTTGGAGCTTTTACTTCGTTTGAAACAAGCTAAAATGCGAACTAAATCAGGTTTAATGTTAGGTCTTGGAGAAACTCATGATGAAATTTTAGAAACAATGGAAGATTTGAGAATGGTTAAAGTTGATGTGCTTACGTTGGGTCAATATTTACAACCAACACCCAAGCATCAACCAGTGGATGAATTTATTAATCCAGAAAAATTTGCCCTTTACAAAGATATAGGTTTGAAAATGGGCTTTAAATATGTTGAATCTGGTCCACTTGTTCGTTCTAGTTACCATGCAGAAAAGCACATGTTTTAGGTGTAATTTTGCCGTTTTCTTATAAAAACAACCTTTTATTAACTTTCAAATAAAAAAACTATTAAACTAAATTACTATTTACCGTATTATTTGTAAATTCGGTTGCTAAATTAATTAAAGATATAATCTGAAAAGACTATGAAAAAATCATCTATATTATTTTCTTCACTATTATTAATTCCGTTCGGTATTCTTTTTCTTGTTGGAAATTTCTCTAACGATACAAAACCAGAACGTCAATATAGTAGTAAAACAATTTCTAAAAACGTTAAGGCAAAATCATGGAATGATGCATTAGAATATTACCATTCATTGTATCAAGATGAAACAACTGGTGAGATTGATGCTGCTCAATATGTAATTGCAAAGCAAGAAGTATTAAACTTAATGCTCCAGAAATCTGGTGCATTTACATTTGTGGAAGAAGGTCCTGATAATGTTGGTGGAAGAACAAGAGGTTTAGCAATTGACCCAAATGATGATAACATTATATATGCTGGAGGTATTTCAGGTGGATTATTTAATTCTATTGATGCAGGAAATAGTTGGAATCGAGTTCAAGGATATGATGATGCTGTTAACGATGCTTTAAATGGTAACGGTTCAATATCAATATCTTCTATTGCAGTTACAGATAACGGATATATTTATGTTGCAACAGGTGGTTCTATTTTTAACGAGCAAGGTTTAAGTAGTGAAAGCTCTGGAATTACTGCTGGAGATGGAATTTGGTACAGTGCTGATGAAGGCTTTACATTTCAGCAAGTAGCTGGAACTGATGGTAAGGATATTACTAAAGTTGTTGCAGATTTAAATCAAGAAAATGTCATTTACTATTCTGGAATTTCTAATGGTGTTAAAAGAGTTACAGATTTAGGCTCGCCTGAGTCAATGTCTGGTTTACCTGTAACTACAACAGGAGATGTTAAAGTTTCTGTTGATGGTCAGGTTTTAATTACTGGTGTTTCTCAGGGAGGTCAAAGAAGCTGGGTTAGCCAAGATGGCGGAGCATCATGGACAGATCTTCATTCAAACGGTCAATTGGTAGGTTCTGGAGCAGGTAGGTCAGAATATGCTATTTCCCCTTTTAAAAATGCTAATGGAGATTACTCAGTGTATTGTGTTCTTGTTACAAGCAGTGGCTCTTTAAAAGGAGTTTATCGTTCAATAGATAATGGTACTAACTGGTGTCAAATTGGTCCATCAGCTACAACAGGTTTTGCTCCATTTGGAGACAACTCTCAAGGTAATTATGATTGTGTTATTGCTGCTCATCCTTCAGTTGAAGGTTGTGTTTTAGGAGGTATTGATTTATGGACTTGGTACCAAACTCCAGGTGCTGGATGTGACAATGGTGAATGGCAAGTTGCTTCAAACTGGGCATTAAATCCTCAAAATCCATTTTACATTCATGCAGATAATCATAGAATTACTTTTAATTCTCAAGGCAGAATGTATGTTGGAAATGATGGTGGTGTTCAAATGTCTACCATTCCTAACTCAATAAGTTTCTTTTCGGTAGTTAATAAAGGATATAATGTCACACAATTTTATGCAATGGGATACGGTGGTGATGGATCTGTTATTGGTGGTGCACAAGATAATGGAACTCAATTGAACGATCATACAGGAGTTGGTCCATTAGAATTTAGAGAAGTTAACGGTGGAGATGGTTTTGAATGTGAAATTTCATATTTAAGTAGTGATGCTATTATTTCTACTATTTACAGTGGTATTATTGAAAGGTCAAACGATAAAGGCCTAAATTGGCAGTTAACAAATGCTCCTTGTTCTTCACTTCCAGGATTGGGTTCTGGTTGTGGACCATTCTATAACTCTATACGTTTGTTTGAAGATGGTAATGATCTTAATACTCAGGATTCTGTTGAGTATATCCCTCTCTCTTCAATGCAAGCTGGTGATGAAGTTACTTACTACAGTCAATCATTTGATATTCCAATGCAGTTTACTTTAACACAAGATTTAACAGTTAATTACGATACTGTAATTCCTGCAACTGATTCTGTACTGCCAAATTTTGATACAATTCCTGCAGGTGTACCTTACTTGTATAACCCAATTGCTCAGGATACAATTAAATTACCAGATTACAAGCAATCTTTATTTGCAACTCAAGGCGAATCTAGTATTTACATTACTAGAGATATGATGCGTTTTACTGTAAACCCTGAATGGTGGAAATTATTTCCTTTAGGTTCTCCTTTTACATCTAGTAGTGCACACAGCTATGATTTTTCTAAAGATGGTAACTGGCTTTGGATTGGTTCTACTAACGATGTTATTAGAGTTTCTGGTTTAGACAGTGCTTACTCAATTGCTGCAGCAGATATTTCTTACAGACCATCTTCTTCAAGTAATTTTGATTTAGATTCCTTATTGGAAATCTCTACAGGCGACACTATTACAGGTTCTGCACTTGATGCAATAGATTTTGATAGATTTAGCCATGAGTATACAAATATGGATGGTAGTGCTGTTAAGTATCAGTTACACATTCAAAAAGTGCAAAATTCATTTGGTGGTGTAATTACTGATATTTCTGTGGATCCAGCTAATTCAGCTAATGTTTGTGTGGTTACTGGTGGTTCTGGTGGTACTCAGGTTTGGTATTCAACCAATGCTACCTCTTCATCTCCAACATTTACTTCTATTGACGGTAATTTACCGAATATGCCAGTATTTGGATGTATCGTTGAAAGAGATCCTGGTACTGATGTCATTGTTATTGGAACAGAATATGGTGTGTTTAGTACTGACAACGCATCAGCTGGGTCAGTTACATGGTCTTCTCACAACGAAGAAATTGGAACAATTCCTGTTTTTGATGTTCGTCAACAATGGAGAGATTGGGAAGACGGTTATGTTAATAATCCCGGTGCTATTTATTTAGGAACACACGGTAGAGGTATATGGAGATCAGATGATGTTTTAGGAACACAAGAGATTAAGCCAATAGAATCTGCTATTAGTGAAACTATTGATGCTTTGCACATTTTTCCTAATCCTATGATTAACGAAGGTAAAGTATCTTTTGAACTAGGATTCCAATCAGATGTTAATTTTAATATTTATAATCTTCAAGGAAAACAGATAAAATCTATTTATTGGAAAAACATGGCAACTGGTTCTCATACAATGGACTTTGATTGTTCAGACTTTCCTATTGGTACTTATTTTGCAGTTATTGAATCTAACGGAATAAGCAAGGTTGCTAAATTTGTTAAATATTAATTGATTATAAATTAATTTTTTAAAAAGCCTTAACAATAGTTGAGGCTTTTTTTTTAAGTTATTATTTTTATATAAACTTACATTATCATGAAAAGAATTAAGGTTGCGATAAATGGTTTTGGAAGAATTGGTCGAGTTTTCACAAGATGCTTGATTAATTCTAACAATAAGCACATTGAACTAGTTGCTGTAAATGACTTGGTTGATGCTCCTACGTTAGCACATTTACTTAAATACGATTCTGTTCATGGAGTTTTAAATAACGATGTTTCATGCACCTCAAATTCTATTGTTATTGATGGCAAAGAAATAAAGGTTTTAAATGAAAGAAATCCTGAGAATCTTCCATGGAGTTATAATGCAATAGATATTGTTGTAGAATCGACAGGTTTTTTTAGAGATAAGTTGGGTGCTGAAAAACACATAAAGGCTGGCGCTAAAAAAGTGATTATTTCAGCGCCTTCATTAGGTTCTGATGTTAAAACTGTAGTATTAGGTGTTAATGATGCTGTTTTAGATGGTTCTGAAACTGTATTAAGTAATGCTTCATGTACTACAAATTGTGCAGCTCCAATGATTAAAATTATTAATGATAATTTTCGTATAAAGAGTGGTTACATTACAACAACACATGCTTATACTGGCGATCAAAACATTCATGACGCTCCTCATAAAGATTTAAGAAGAGCTCGTGCTGCAGCAAAATCAATTATTCCAACCACAACAGGTGCAGCAAAAGCAATAAGTAAAATTTTTCCTGAACTGGAAGGTAAGCTAGTTGGTAGTGGAATAAGAGTGCCTGTTTTAAACGGATCTTTAACAGATGTCATTTGTCAAGTAGAGAAGGTTCCTACTGTAAAAGAAGTTAATGCTCTATTTTTTAAAGCCTCTAATGAAGGAGAAATGTCTTCAATTCTTTCATACACTTCAGACCCTATAGTTTCAAATGATATTGTAGGAAATAAATATTCTTGTATAATTGATTCTGACCTAACAAGCGTTAATGATAATACAATAAGAATAATTGGTTGGTATGATAACGAGGCAGGTTATTCAAATAGGATTATGGACCTAATCAATAAAATTGCTTAAAACTAGTTAAAGGTTTTCAAAAATAAATTTTCACCTTCAATTTTAGCATAAGTATTAAAACTAATCCAATCTCCTAAATTTATATATTTAGATGATTCCGACAGTTGGTATTCAATAGGTAAATGTCTATGACCAAAGATGAAAAAGTCATAGTGTTTTTCTTTTAGTATTTCTTTGGAATATTGAACTAACCATTCTTTATCACCTAAAAATTTTGGAGGTTGGCTTTCTTTTTCTCTACTTTTTCTTGACCAGTAGTTGGCAATTTTAAAGCTTAAATTAGGATGAATACGAGCAAATAACCATTGGCAAAAATTATTCGAAAATATTTTTTTGATTAGCTTGTATGAATGATCGCCAGGACCAAGTCCATCTCCATGTGCAATGTGAAAAGTTTTATTGTTAAATGTGAAATCTGTAGGCTTTCTAATGATTGAAACCCCAATCTCTTCTTCAAGATAATCAAACATCCACATGTCATGATTTCCAGTGAAAACATAAATGGGTATTCCAGCATCTACAATTTCTGCAATTTTACCTAAGAACCGGGTGTATCCTTTTGGTACGGTGTATTTATATTCAAACCAAAAATCAAATAAATCTCCAAGAAGAAATATTTCTGTAGCATCTTTAGAAGCCATTGAAAGCCAGCTTACTAATTTTCGTTCTCTTGATAGGCTATCTTCAAATGAGGGAACTCCCAGGTGGAAATCTGAAGCGAAATAGATAGTTTTATTTTTGTGATTATTGTCCAAAGCTATTAATTAAATTTCTGGGACTTATATTTTCTAGTGATAATACAAATGTAATCTTTTGAAGAAAATTGATGTTTTTAATAGTTGTAATAGGACTTCCAGTATATATAGATGAGTTATTTATGTTTTGACTGTGCAGAATTGGGAAATAGATACTGAGAACTTCTTTTTTATTTGTTTTAACAGAAAAATATATCCCAGCATTAAGCATTGGAGTAATTGTTTTAGATTCCTCCCAAGCTCCTGTTGATGGATTTTGGAAGTTTTCAATGTTTGGAAAAGCTCCAATATCAGAGAATAATCCCAATGGAATTTTTGGTATTTCAATTTTTATATTAGTTGAAATAATCCACTCTTCAGGTCGACCAATTGATGTGTTAATGTTAAATGCTCCGTGAGTATTAGAGCTTTGTTGAACTAACATGTTTGGATAACCAACGTTTCTACCTAAATATGTTCTTTCAAACAAATAATCGTAATATCCATCTTGACCCTTCATTAAAAAATTATATCTAGGGCTGGAACTAAAAAAATTATATCCAGTAAATAATCTAAACTCAACTCCATCTAATCGTTTATTGTAATTAATTCTATAATTACCAGTTAACGAAATAGAGCTGACTAATGACTTAGAAGCTGATATACCATAGATGTATTGAATACTTAAATTCTTAGGGGTTAAAAATTGTTTGTTTTTCACCGAATATTCTAATACTCCATAGTGTGATTTATTTAGTTGACTTGAAGGTGGTTCGGTAAAATTTCCTGAAAAAATGTGTTCGTCTATTCTAATTCCTCTTATCTTGAAATTATGAACAGCAGAAGACCTTAAGCTTTTAGGTTTTATTTTAAAACTGGAATAAAGTTCATTTTTCATCCATCTTTTATTGCTGAAAACGGGCTCATGAAAATAACTTGCTAATTTGTGTCCAAAACTAATTTTTGAGAACACATTTTCTGGATAAAATTGATAATTAATATTAGCTGAACCTACTAACGTTTTATTTCCAAAGCTAAACATGGGACTAGCAGCCCATTCTAATTTTTTCTCTAAAATAATGGAATTGTAAAAAGAAGCTCCAATCATAAAAGAGTCGTAATTGTTCCAACCAATAATAGGAGTAAAATAAATATTGGTGAACTGGTTACTTTCTATTCCAGCCAATAATTTTAATTTTAATGGTGCAGTTTTTTTTAAAATGCCTCCGGTTTTACTAAAATTATTTTCGGAATTTATATCTGTAGAAACATTTAATTGATCTAAAATAATTTTATCAGTTTTTCCAGTTGTTTCAATGTAAAAAGTCGTGTCATTTTTAAATCCTGTAATCCACTTGTTATATGTGATACTTGAATCACTTTTATTAATAGCAGTTAATGTTATTGGCGCATTAAAACCAGTGATGTTTTTAAGCTTGACTTCAAAACTGTTATCTCCCTTTCTTTTTACATTTTGTATTTTATAATCTATTTTTTTTGTTGTTTTAATAAAAGTTTCAAAAAACCAATCTAAATTTTTTGAAGAAGACGTTTCAAAAACTGTTTGAATATCTTCAGGACTTGGGTGCTTGAATTTCCATTTATTATAATAGGTATGCATGCAAGTGTCAAAAAGAGGTTCACCTAAATATTCTTTTAAATAATTAAATCCTATTCCTGTTTTCCCATATACAATTAAGCCATAATTCATTGGAGTGTACAAATTTGCTCCCATTTGAATGGGCTGATCGTTATTTCTAGTTGCGTTAAATTTATATCCTAATTGCATTAATGATTGTCCATTTAATTGGAATGTCTCGAGTAACTTATTTGAAGTGCCTTCAACTTTAGGGTATTTCTTGTGCATGTGTCTATACTCAACAAATGAATTTATCCCTTCATCCATCCAAGCATTTTCTCTTTCATTGTTTCCGAGAATTCCATAAAACCAATTGTGACCTACTTCATGAGTTATTACTTCATCGTGAAAATAATTGTTTCCTGATTCGCCTATAACTGTAATGTTTGGATACTCCATTCCTCCTCCAGCACTAATTGAGCCATCTACTGCTGTCACATGATTATATGGATATTCACCCACCCATAGTGAATAATTATAAGTTGCATCATTAATATGAGATATGGCATCTTTCCATAAATCAAATTCGTTGTTGGTAAACATTGCCCACGTATCTACTTTTCTTTTGCTATTAGGAAGTTCAATTTCTCCTTTTAAAACATGATATCTTTTATCTGCAAACCAAGCAAAATCATGAACATTTTCTTGATGGAAATGAAGCGTTTTTGTTTTGGAACTGCTTGATGGAAAAGATAAATCAGAAAAATATTCTTTTGAGGCAATAAGTTGCTGAGTCTTTTCAATTTTTTCATTAAGGAATTCTAATTCTTTTTCACCATTAATTAAATCTCCAGTAGCCCCAATAACATAATTTTCTGGTAAAGTTATTTTAATATCATAGCTACCAAATTCAGAATAAAATTCGCCTTGACTTAAGTAGGGAATAGGGTGCCATCCATTTTTATCAAAAACAGCAGGTTTTGGAAACCATTGTGTGATTTGATATGATTGTCCTATGTGCCCTAATCTTGAGTAAATTCCGAGAGGTATTTTAACTCTAAAAGGTGTTGAAATAATTATGGTGTCACCTGGGAGAAGTGATTTATTTAGCTCGATTACAGCTATGTCAATGTGTTTATTGAAATAACTCCATTTCAATTTTTCGTTTTCAGCACTAAAATCAAGAGAGTCGATAAATCCTTTGTTATTAATGTCAGAAAACCTGAAATCTGTTTCACCATTTTCTAAATCGTGTTTAGCTAATGAAGTGTTTATGTTTTTGTATGCATTTGGCCATAAATGAATGACAATAGAATCTAATTTAGTAGTAGAGTTATTTATGTATTCAATTTTTTCGAAGGCATTTAATTCGTGTTTATTGTCATTAAGAGAAACCTCAATACTTGTATTTACTTTTTGTTGAAAATATTTTTTTTGAGAATAATTTATTTTGAAAATAAATAGAATCGAAACAATAAATAAAATTCTTCTCATTTCTATATTTTATGTCTTTGTTAAGTTGATTTTAGTTGCCAAAAATTTCTTTAAGTTTAGTGTCTAAAGATTCACCTCTTAAGTTTTTAGCAATTATTTTACCTTTTTTGTCTATTAGTACTGTATATGGAATTCCTCTAAAACCATAGATTTTAGTTGCTTCAGTTCTCCATTGTTTTAAATCACTTACATGATTGGGCCATGTTAAACCATCCTTTTCAATTGCATTAACCCACTTTTCAACATTATTATCTAAAGAAACACTGAAAACAGTAAATCCTTGATCTTTATATTTGTTATAAAGCTTTACAACATTTGGGTTTTCCATTCTACATGGTCTGCACCATGAGGCCCAAAAGTCAATTAAAACATAATTACCTTTCAAAGATGCTAATGTTATTAGTTTGCCTTCTGGATTATTGAAATTTAATGCAGGAGCAACATTCCCAATATTTGTCAAATTTTTCAGCTTTTCTTTTTCTTCTTCTTGCTTTTTTTGTTCATTAAGTTGAATTTCTATTTGATTTACTTGTTCGTTAAATGCTAGTTGATATTCAGAGCCAGGTGACGATTTAAGAAGCCCGTCTCTTATTGTTTTATACATTTTTAAATCTTGTTGAGGGTTCAAGGAACTTGCTGTTATAATAACGGCTAAATCTAATTGATGCTTTATAATGAATTCGTCTCTTAGTTTGCGAAAATTTAAATCTACAGAGTCAATAGATTTTTTGAAAACTGACTTTTCACTTTCAGATTTAGCATTTTGATATTTATCTGTTTCAATTGCTCTTATTTTCTGAAATTCATTTATAATAGTCACATAAGCTTTGATCACCTCACTTTCATGATTGCCATCTATTGAATATTTTGTGCTAAAATTTTCAATGCTAGATTTAAATGAAATTTGATTATTTTCTTTCGATTGATCTAAAATTAAAAGGACAATTTCTTTTTGATTGTTTTTTGATAAACTTAAAGAATAAAAGTTTTTAGTTTCTACATTAACTTTAAATATAAATATTCCTTTTTTATTTATTATTGTTGAGTCTACTAAAATGTTTTTATCATTTTGAAAAGTCTGAAGATAAATGTACTTACCATTTCCATTTAGAATTTCTCCCTTGATTGTAACATCTTTTGCATATGAATTAGCTGTAGTTAATAATAATAAAAAAAGGATGTAAAAAAGCGATTTTATATTTTTCATATTTATAATAAGTTAAGTATTTTTTTCTCTAATTCAGGCCCTCTCAATCCTATTTCAGCAATATTTCCGTTTCTATCTATAATGAATGTTTGAGGAATGCTTTTTATTAAATATTTAGCAGCTCCAGAAGATTTCCATCCAGATAAATCACTAACATGATTGTTCCAAATTAATCCATCTTGTTCAATGGCTTGAATCCACTTGTCTTTTTTGTTGTCTAAAGAAAAACTATAGATTTCAAAACCACTATTCTTGTACTTATTGTATAAGCTAACAACAAACGGGTTTTCTTTACGGCAAGGACCACACCAAGAAGCCCAAAAATCTAAAAGAACAACCTTTCCTTTTAAAGAGCTAAGGGCAATAAGCTTGCCATCTTTATTTGGATAGTTTAATTCTGGGGCAGGTTTTCCAATAATTAATCCAGCATTTTTAAGTTCATTTTTTTGAGCTTCAGCCATTGCTTTTTGCTTTTTAAACATAGCGATTTGTTGATTGGCTTTGTTCATCCTTAAAATGACTTCTTGTTGAAAAATAGTGTTTGAAAAGTATTTGGAAATCACTTCAGCAATCACTTCTAATTGACCTTGTTCTTCGACTAAATTACTTATGTCATATAAAGCAATAAATATTGCAGGTGAATTTTGATTGTTAAGTATGAAATCATTTTTTATTTTCTCGAAGGAGTTTTTAATAACTTGAGCTTGAAGCATTAAGTCTTCTCTCTCATTTTGAGCTTCAAATGAAAGTTCACTTATTTGTTGTTGAATACGGCTAAACTGTTCATTTAATTCTAACTTTTTTGAAAGGTATTCTTTAAGTAAAACTGATGATTCTGAACCTGAAACTTCATAGTCAATAAAACTTTCTGAGAAAGAAGATGTAAAACTGATAGTGTCTTTCTTTTGTCCAATGAAAAGCATTAGATTCTTCTGGTTATTACCTAATCCAAGAATGTTGAACTTTTCAGTGAGTTGAGTATTTATTTCAATTTTATTATCCACCACTATTGATGAATCCATGATTTTGGGTTGTTCACTCCCTAAATCGTATAAATAGAATACTTTGTTTTCGGCATTTTTTATGTCTGCTAAAATTACAATGTTATTTAAATTTTTTTCAACTGATTCAGCTGATTTTTCTTCTTTTGGCTGGCAAGAACAAAACAAGAGTAGACAAATAAAAAGGGGACTATACTTCATTATTTATAAGTTGATTAAGCAATTTAGATGAGGTTTTAGGATCTGCAGTTCCTTTAGAAGCTTTCATTATTTTGCCCATAAAGAAACCAGTTAATTTTTTTTCTCCATTTTTGAAACGAGTTGTTTCATCTGGATTTTCTTTAAAAATAGATAAAATAATTGATTCTAGTTCAGAGGAGTCATTTTTAGAAAGCCAACCATTTTTTTCAGCAAGATGTAAAGGGTTTTGATCTGGATTTTCAATTAGTTCAGGGAATAATTTTTGACTAGCTAATGAATTGCTAATGCTATTATTGTCAATTAATTTTATTAGATCAACTAAGCTTTTTGGAGAGATTGGGAAAGAATTAATAGTGCTTGCAGTCTGATTTAAATATGACTTGACATTTCCCATTACCCAATTTGCGGCAACTTTATAGTTAGTTGTTAGTTTAATCATTTCCTCAAAATAAAGTGCAATATCTTTACTTTCGGTAAGGTTGGAAGCATCATAATCTGAAAGACCTAGTTCACTTTTGTATTTTTTGTAAAGCTCATTTGGAAGAGGGGGCAATGTTTTTTTTACATTCTCAATATAATCTTTAGAAACAATTAGCGCTGTCAAATCTGGTTCAGGGAAATACCTGTAATCATGAGCAGATTCTTTAAGTCGCATACCCACTGTTTCTCCAGTTGAAGCATCAAAGTTTCTAGTTTCTTGTGCTATATCTTCACCTTTTTCTAAAATTTCAGCATGTCTGCAGATTTCAAATTCAATAGACCGTTGAATGTTTCGTATAGAATTTAGGTTTTTAATTTCTACCCTTTGACCAAACTGTTTAGCTCCAATTGGCATAATGGATATATTTACATCGCACCTCATGCTGCCTTCCTCCATATTTCCATCACATATTTCTAAATACCTGAGTAATTTTCTCATTTCAGAAACATAGTTGTATGCTTCAGTACCTGATTTAATTACAGGTTCTGTAACAATTTCTATTAAAGGGACTCCAGCTCTGTTTAGGTCAATTAATGAATTAAATGGGTCTTGGTCATGAATACTTTTTCCAGTATCTTCTTCCATGTGTATTCTAGTGAGCTCAATTATTTTTTCATTGCCTTCACCATCTTTGATGTAAATGCTTCCTCCGGTACAAATTGGTGTTTTATCTTGAGTGATTTGATAGCCTTTAGGTAAATCAGCATAGAAATAATTTTTTCTATCGAAATGCATTACCTCAGTTATATTGGCATTGCATGCAATACCCATTTTAACTGCATAATTAATAACTTCTTTATTGAACCTTGGAAGTGTACCGGGATGACCTAAGGAGATTGGAGATACCTGAGTGTTTGGTGTTCCTCCATATTCATTAATGTCACTACAAAAAGCTTTACTTTTAGTTTTTAACTGGGCATGTATTTCAATCCCAATTACAGGCTCATATTTTTTAAGTACTTCAGTAAAATTCATTAAATATTAAATTGTTGAAAGCATTTTTTTAATAATAACAGTTAATTTTTTTTCAGCTTTTTCAGCAACTTTTTGTACATCTTCATGTGTAACTTCAATGATTCTTCCAGGAACGCCTAGATCAGTAATTACAGAAAATCCAAAACAAGGAATTGACATGTGTCTTGCTGCAATAACTTCTGGTACAGTACTCATGCCAACTGCATCAGCACCAATAGCTCTTGTGTAAAAGTATTCTGCTGGGGTTTCTAAAGTTGGTCCAGTTAGTCCAGCATAAACTCCTCTTACAACATCTATTTTGTTTTCGTAAGCTATTTCTTCTGCAAGTTTTATTAACTTTTTTGAGTATGCTTCACTCATGTCAGGAAATCTAGGGCCTAATTCATTAATGTTTGGACCAATTAGTGGGTTTGTTGGGAATAAATTAATGTGGTCTGTTATAATCATTATGTCACCAACCTCAAAAGACGGATTCACACCACCACATGCATTACTAACAATTAATTTTTCAATACCTAAATACTTCATAACTCTTACAGGAAATACAACTTCACTCATAGAATATCCTTCATAAAAGTGAAATCGACCTTGAAGAGCAATTACTTTTTTACCGCCTAAACTTCCGAAAATTAATTTACCACTGTGCCCTTCAACTGTTGATACAGGGAAATCAGGTATTTCTTCATAAGGAATAACATGTTCTGTTTCAATTTCTTTTACCAACCCTCCTAGTCCTGTTCCAAGAATTATTCCTATTTCAGGGCTAAAATTCGTTTTATCTTTTATGAAGTTAGCTGTGTTCTTTATTGTTTCTAACATAGTTTAATAGTTGATTTTCAAAATCATCTTTTTGTTTAATAAATTCAATCTTTATAGACATGAAATAAATGGGTAAAGATTTGAGCTTTTCAATGCTTTTCAATCTCATTGCATCTTTTTCAGTAGTTAAAATGATTTTATTTTCAGTTGCAAATTTATCAAATATTTCAGAAATATTGACTGCATCTTTGTCTGAAAACGGATAATGGTCTCTAAAAGAAAGGTGTTTGTATGTTATTTGTTGGTTTTTCAGTTCTAAAATTAATTCTCTGGTATTGGCAATACCTGTAACTAGCAATATTTTAATAGAAGAATTTAGCTTTATTATTGAGGAGTTAAATACTGAAATTACCTCACCATATTTAATTTTAGTAAAGAAAATTGGAGTTGAACAGGAAATAGAACTTTTAATTAAAGACATTTGTTCTTCTGAAATTTCATTTGGGCATTTAGAGACAATAATAATGTCTGCTCTTTCTTTTCCTTTTGATGCTTCTCTTAAATTTCCTACAGGAAAAATGTAATCTTTGTAAAAAGGTGAGTTGAACTTTGTGAGTAAGATGTTTAATCCAGGTTTAATTGAACGGTGTTGATAAGCATCGTCTAAAAGAATGACTTCTGTGTTTGGGTGATCATATATAAGATTAAGAACACCTTTTACTCTTTTGCCTTCTACAGCAACAGTAATTTCTGGAAATTTATTTTTTATTTGAAGAGGTTCATCCCCTACATCTTTATATGTGTTGTTGTTTGACACCTCAATATATGAGCTGGTATTTCTTCCGTACCCCCTACTTAATAATGCAACCTTTGAATTGTCTTTTAGTAATTCAATAACATATTCACAGTGAGGTGTTTTACCAGCTCCTCCCATAGATAAATTGCCAATATTAATAATTGGAAGGTCAAATTCATTTGACTTAAATATTTTTTTGTCAAAAAGAAAATTCCTGATACTGGTGATTAACCAATAAATGATCGATACGGGAAACAAAATAATTCTCAATGCTTTCATTGTGTATATTTGATTCAAAAATAAACATATGAAGGTTAAAGATGTAATAAAATATTTAGACTCCATAGCTCCACCTCAATTTCAAGAAGCATATGATAATTCTGGATTGATAGTTGGACAATCTTCTAAAGAAGTCGAAGGTGTTCTAGTATGTCTAGATTGTATAGAAGAAGTTGTACAGGAAGCTATAGATTTAAAATGTAATTTAATTGTAGCTCACCATCCAATAATTTTTTCTGGACTTAAAAAAATAAATGGTTCTAATTATATTGAGAGAACAGTAATAAAGGCAATTAAAAATGACATAAATATTTTTGCGATTCATACTAATCTAGATAATGTTTTAAACGGTGTAAATGGAAAAATTGCTGATAAACTAAGTTTAGTTAATAGACAAATTTTGAAACCTAAGCAAGATTTACTTGTGAAGCTAACTGTTTTTAGCCCTATGGCAAGTGCAGAAAAAATTAGAGAAGTTTTATTTAGTTCTGGTGCTGGCCACATAAGTGACTATTCAAATTGTAGCTTTAATGTTATAGGGAAAGGAACCTTTAAACCTGGTGAGAAATCTAACCCATTTGTGGGGAAGGTAGGGGAGACTCATCATGAAGATGAAGTTAAAATTGAAGTTATTCTTTCAAAACACCTTTTAAACTCAACATTGCAGCAGTTGAGAGACCATCATCCATATGAAGAGGTTGCATACGATATTTATTCTTTAGAAAACACTTCTAATATTGGTTCTGGACTCATTGGTGAATTAGAAAATGAAATAGATGCTAATGAATTCCTCGCCCAATTAAAAGAAAAGATGAATGTTAAGGTTATAAGACACACCACAATTTGTAAAAATAAAATTAAGAAAGTCGCCTTGTGTGGAGGATCTGGCAGTTTTTTGCTTTCCAGTGCTAAAAATTTAAAAGCAGATATTTTTATTACAGCAGATTTTAAATATCATGAGTTTTTTGATGCAGAAAATCAGATAATAATTGCAGATATTGGGCATTTTGAGAGCGAACAATATACAATTGACTTAATATCTGATGGTTTAAAAGAAAATTTTTCTAATTTTGCAATCCGTTTAACGGGTGTCAATACAAATCCGATTAATTATTTATAAAATGGCAAAAACAAAAAAAGTATCACCAGAAGAAACATTAAGAGCACTTTATAACCTTCAGGTTATTGATTCTAAAATCGATAAAATGAGAGAAGTTAGAGGTGAACTTCCTTTAGAAGTAGAAGGACTTGAAGATGAGCTAACTGGTCTTTCAGGAAGAGTAGATAAAATTCAATCTGATTTAGAAGATTTTGAAAAATCTATCTCCGATAAAAAAAATACAATTGCTGAAGCTAAAGATGCAATTAAAAAATATGCAGATCAACAAAACAAAGTTAGAAATAACAGAGAGTTTGATTCATTAAACAAGGAAGTGGAGTACCAAGATCTTGAAATGCAATTAGCTGAAAAAAGAATTAAAGAATATAAATTCAAAATAGAAAGTAAACAAGAGCTTTTAGATGAAGCAAAAGAACTTTTTAATCAGAAAAAGAGTGCTTTGGAGCTGAAGAAAGAAGAACTTAAAGAAATTATTTCTGAAACTGAAAAGGAAGAGGGAATATTAATTCAAGAATCTGAAAAAGCTGGAAAGTCTGTTGATGATAGGTATTTAAGAGCTTACAAGAGAATTAGAGGTGCTTCAAAGAATGGTTTAGCAGTTGTTCCTGTTGAAAGAGGAGCATCAGGTGGTTCATTTATCAAAATACCGCCTCAAATGCAAATAGATATTGCAGCTAGAAAAAAAATAATTGTAGATGAGCACAGTGGAAGAATTTTAGTAGATGCTGAATTGGCTACACAACAATTTGATAAAATAAATAAAAAAATTACTAGACTTTTGAAATAAAGATCTAGTGTTTTATTTTTTTTAAAGGGAGCGTTAGCTCCCTTTTTTATTACCATTTAAATCCACAAGTTACTGTGATATTTAAGGCATTATTATCTATTCTTGATGCAGGAGCTATACTTGAATCATACATGTAGTAATTATCTTTCCAAGTTGAATATCTTGCTCCAAGGTCAATGAAATATTTTTTATTTCTATATCCTAAACCAGCACTAAAAGAGTTTTTATTGTAAGTGGCGTCTGTGTTAAATGAAAAAGGATTTTGAAAGCTAGAAAATCCCGCTCTTATCATGTAGAAATCACCAATTTTTATTTCTGTTCCAATTTGAATATTATTGGAGACTCTATAATTACTGTCAATTGCATTATTTTCTGCTTCAAAGCTATAATTAGAGCCAAAAAATGTATTAGGCTTTAATATTGAAGTTGAATGATCTATTCTAGTATAGTCAATGCTAATAAGCGCTTTTTTTGCAATAATAACAGATGAACTAGCTATTAATTTATTTGGTGTACTTAGCTTATAATTATAATTGCCATCTATGGAATTATGGCTGTGCTGTTCAGAGTCAGAAATTACTGAGTTCATGCTAGTGTTCCAATAATCATTTAAGTTGTAAAACGTTTTGGTGTGGTAAGCAATTCCAAATCTTAGCCAATTAGAGGGTAGAAAAATGACCCCAATTTTTCCATTTATTCCATTACCTGTTGTTAATTGGTATTCGTTAAAAGTAAAACTGTGCTCAAATTCTGAAGAATCTTTAATCTCAGTTTCGGTATGTCTTTTTTCTTCTTCAAAATGGACTTTTGGTAATCCAATTGACCCTCCAACATAAAATTTTTGGTTATAATTACCAGAAAAAGCTATGGAGTATTCTCCAACTCTACCTTTTCTTATTGTTGTTTGTTCATGAGCAATACTTTGACTGTTCATTATAGATTGATAATTATTTGAAAGCGAATCAAAATCTGTAATATAAGTTTGATAGGCAAGCTCACCATAAAATGGGTCGTAATCTATTAAATCTTGAGTTGAAATCCCATTAGACCTTAAAGCAAACACATGAGACATTGAATAATTACTATTACCGTTTAATTCAAATTTCTCATTAAAATCTGCCAATCTGTTGTATGAAAAACCAAATTGAAAAGAAGTCCATTTTGAATTATTTTCTGATTTGTTTTTAGAAACTCCAACTATTCCGAAACTACCAACATTTAAATTTTCTTTTCCAGAAATAGTTGAGTTTGAAGCAGAGTCTAAATATGAACTTGAACCAGATAAAGTTACATTTGGACTAAAAGAGAATTCAGATTTTTTAAATCTAGCCATTCCAGCTGGATTTATACTAAGTACTGAAATGTCAGCTCCTAAAGATCCAAAAGCTCCTCCCACACTTATATATCTTGCAGTTCCTCCAAAATGAAGATTACTTAGCCTTAAGGCATCTTCTTCATTTTGAGACAGAAAGCTAGAGCTAAGGCAGAGAATGATTAGTAATAAATTATATTTCAGCGCTAAATTTTTCATCTTCTTCTTGATTTGTTACCGGACGATGGCTTTGTTGAAGGTTTAGACGATGGCTTATAGCTGTTAGATTTGCTTCCGCTTGATCTATAACTATTGCTAGAGTTACTTGGCTTGTAGCTGTTACTAGAGTTACTTGGCTTGTAGCTGTTACTAGAGTTACTTGGCTTGTAACTGTTACTAGAGTTACTTGGCTTGTAGCTGTTACTAGGTTTTTTATCCCAAGATGATATTGTGCTTGAAGGCTTAGAATTAGGAATGTTTTTCAGAGTATTATTACTTGGTTTATTTGGTTTGTCATTTGACACAGGTGAAGAAATAGGTTCTTTATTAGTTAGATTAGATAATGTATAAGGATTATTATTAATACTATTGCTAGACCCTATTGAAGTTCCATTGTTGACAATTGGCTTCCCTTTAACAGTTGAGATAACAACTGCATAATCGTCTTCATTAGTGTTGTTGTTTGAAGAGCTATTAGAAGAATTAGCGCTTATTGACCCATTGTGACCATAATAAGAACCACTTGAATTGTTGTTGTTGTCATTATTGGTCCAGTTATAGTTGTTTCCATAACCGTAGCCATTTCCATATCCGTAACCGTAGCCATTTCCGTAACCGTAGCCATTTCCATAACCGTAGCCATTTCCATAGCCGTAACCATTTCCATAACCGTAATAATTATTAACATAGTAATTGTTGTATGGGGAACCATAACCGTAATAACCATAATAATTATAGGTGTAATAGTTATTGTATCCGTAACCATAATAGTTATTAGAGTACCAATTGTTCCCGCAGCATGAGTTGCAATGATTAAAGTTGTAATTATTGCTGTAAGAATAGCCTAGCTGATACCTATTACATCTATTGTATCTGCTGTATCTACTATATCTACTTGAGTTTGTTGGGTAGTAATAATTATTGTTTGTTACATAGTTAGTGTTGTTGTCTCCACTAAATTCGTATTGATCATCTTCATACAAATCACCATATTGGGAATCGTAATAATCTTCGTCTTCATTTGAGTTTTCAATGTTGTCTGAGAAAATGATTCCGTTATCAGAACTGTATATGTCATCTTCATATGCCATATCTTTTGACATAGAGCAAGAAGCTAAAATAAAAATGAAAAATAAGATGCTAAAGTGATTAATTGTTTTCATGATCTTTGGTTTTAAATGAATAACGTATCTATAAAGTTAAAAAGTTTAATGATTTTATGTTAAAAGCCTTTTATAATATTAATTTTGTTTTTCAATGATTTAACAAAAAAATAACAAATACCATACCAAAATGGGAAAAGGGTTGAAAAAAAGAGAAGAAGATTTCTCTAGCTGGTACAATGAACTGGTTAGTAAAGCAGATTTAGCAGAGCACTCTGATGTTAGAGGATGTATGATTATTAAACCTTATGGTTTTGCAATTTGGGAGAACATGAAAGCTGAATTAGATCGAATGTTTAAAGAAACAGGGCATCAAAATGCTTACTTTCCTCTTTTTATACCAAAATCATATTTAAGTAAAGAAGCTGATCATGTAGAAGGTTTTGCCAAAGAGTGTGCAGTTGTTACTCATTATAGATTAAAAAATTCTGAAGATGGTAAAGGTGTAGTTGTTGATCCGGATGCTAAATTAGAAGAAGAGCTTATTGTTCGTCCTACTTCAGAAACAATAATATGGAATTCATATAAAAATTGGATACAATCCTACAGAGACTTACCTATATTAATTAATCAATGGGCAAATGTTGTTCGTTGGGAAATGAGAACAAGGCTTTTTTTAAGAACATCTGAGTTTTTATGGCAAGAAGGACATACAGCTCACGCTACAAAATTAGAAGCTATTGATGAAACAGAAAAAATGTTAGGCATTTATGCTCAGTTTGCAGAAGAATTTATGGCAATGCCAGTTTTAAAGGGTTTAAAAACCGAAAATGAAAGATTTGCTGGTGCGCTTGAAACTTATTGTATTGAATCTTTAATGCAAGATGGAAAAGCACTACAAGCAGGAACTTCTCACTTCTTGGGTCAAAACTTTGCTAAAGCTTTTGATGTTACTTTTGCTGATGCTAATGGTAAATCTCAACATGTTTGGGCAACATCTTGGGGAGTATCTACTCGATTAATGGGTGCTTTAATTATGACTCATTCAGACGATTTAGGTTTAGTGCTTCCTCCAAAACTAGCTCCAATTCATGTAGCCATTGTACCTATTTATAAAGGCGAAGAGCAATTAATTGAAATATCGAAGGTTGCCAATGAAATTTCTACAAAACTTAAGCAGAGAAACATTAGAGTGAAGTTTGATGATGATGACAAAAGAAAACCAGGGTGGAAATTTGCAGAATATGAAATGAAGGGTGTTCCTTTAAGAGTTGCAATAGGTCCAAGAGATTTAGAGAATGGAACAGTTGAATTAGCACGAAGAGACACCCTAGATAAAACATCTGTAGATAGGCTAGGGTTAGAAGTTAAAATAGAATCTCTTCTTCAGGAAATACAAGAAAATTTATTTGATAAAGCCAAACTTTATACAAATGAAAATACTCGTAAGGCAGATTCAATCGATGAATTAATAAAAATATTGGATGAGAAAGGTGGTTTTGTTCTAGCACATTGGGATGGAACTAAAGAAACAGAACTCAAAATAAAAGAAAAAACTAAAGCTACTATTAGGTGTGTTCTATTAGATGCTGAAGATGAAGTCGGTAAATGTATTTACTCTGGTAAACCTTCTAAAAAAAGAGTTGTTTTTGCAAGAGCTTATTAAAATAAAATTTAATGAATCATAAAGAGAGTCAAGACTTAATGTTTGACATTGTAACTGAAAAGAGTGTTTTAAAGCAAGATGTATTTAATAACATTATTCTAAATTTTAAAATTTTAAAGCAAGTTTTAAAAGAAATTGCAGATGATTTAAACAGCAGAGTTGGTCAGGTTGACGAAAGGATAGTAATAGAATATAAAGAAACTGGTGAATACGAGGCTCAGGTTAGAGTTGCAGGAGATTTATTAATTTTTCAGATGCATACCAATGTTTTTAAATTTGATAGAGAAAATTCTCTATGGAAAACAAGCTATCTTTCTAAAAATGAAAATAGAGGGTATTGCGGAATTATTAATGTATATAATTTTCTGAATGATTCATTCAAGTACAATAGAAGTAATGATTTGGGTTATTTGGTAGGTAGAATTTTTGTGAATTTTGAAAATCATTTTATGGTTGAAGGAAAAAGACAACTAGGCTTTTTATATAACGATTTCATAAATAACGTTTTAGATAAAGATCAATTAAAATCAATCATTCAATCTTCTATTATCTATTGTTTAGATTTCGACCTTTTGGTTCCAAATTATGATTTAATAAAGGAAGTAAGTGTCAGAGATGTTAACAAGATGATTGATGATTCGAGAATGAGGACAGGTAAAAGGCTTGGTTTTGTTTTTAAATCAAACTCTGATAAGCCTGAATAGCTTAAAGCTATAAAAACATCAAAATTATTTTGAGTAATTAAAAAAAAAATTAAATTTGCACTCTGTTTTAAAACAGTTGAAAAAATCGGCCCGTTCGTCTAGGGGTTAGGACGCCAGGTTTTCATCCTGGAAACAGGGGTTCGATTCCCCTACGGGCTGCTGATTAAGAATTAAAGAAAAAAAAGTTATGGCAAATCATAAATCTGCAATAAAAAGAATTAGATCAAATGAGTCTAAAGCGGTTGTTAATAGATATCAACACAAAACTACTAGAACTGTTATACAAAAGTTAAAAGAACTTACTGATAAAAAAGAAGCTTCTAAAATGCTACCATATGTTAGTTCAATGTTGGATAAACTTGCTAAACGTAATATTATTCATAAAAGAAAAGCATCTAATTTAAAGTCAAAGCTTACTAAACACGTTAACGCTTTATAATTTATATTTTATTAAATTTTCATTAAAAGCCCTGAATTTCAGGGCTTTTTTAGTTTCAATGGTTTTGTAAGTACATAATCATCGTTACTTTAGCTTACTGTTGTTATAATACTATTATATTAAAATGAAAATCATTACAATTGTTGGGGCTAGACCTCAGATAATAAAAGCTGCAGCTATCTCTAGAGCTATTGCAGCACGAAATGGAGTACAGGAGATCATAATTCATACAGGTCAACACTACGATGATAACATGTCAGAAATTTTTTTTAGAGAATTAGGAATACCACTACCAAATATTAACCTTAAGGTGGGTTCTGGTTCACATGGTGAACAAACTGCTATAATGATTGATAAAATTGAAAAAGTTTTAATAGAGGAAAAACCTAATGCAATTGTAGTTTATGGAGATACTAACTCAACATTGGCAACTGCTGTAGCTGCCTCAAAGATTCATGTCCCAATAGTCCATGTGGAAGCAGGTTTGAGATCTTTCAATAAAAGAATGCCTGAAGAAGTTAATAGAATAATGTGTGATCACGTTTCTACTTTATTGTTTTCTCCAACTAAAACTGGTTTGTCAAATTTAGTTAATGAAGGTTTTAATTTAAGTTCTAATGGAAATGCAACCATGGATAACCCTCAAATCTATCATTGTGGAGATGTTATGTATGATAATAGTATTTATTTTTCAGAATTAAGTGATAAACAATCTAATTTGATTAATGAATTAGGTATAGAAGAAAATAAATTTATTCTCTCAACAGTACATAGAAATGACAATACAGATAATGTTGAAAATCTCCAAAATATTTTTCAGTCATTTATAGAAATTGGTGAAATGTATCAATTGCCTATTATTTTGCCTCTTCATCCTAGAACTTCAAAGATGATGGAGAAAATTCTTCCGATTGAACTTCTAACTAAAATTAGCGAGAGTAAGTATATAAGAATTATTCCACCAGCCTCATTTTTAGATATTATTTCTCTTGAAAAGAATTGTAAATTAGTAATTACAGATAGTGGAGGAGTTCAAAAAGAAGCTTATTTTTTTAAGAAGCCATGTATAATTCTACGCCCTCAAACAGAGTGGGTTGAAATTGTTGAAACAGGAAGCGCTGTAATTACTGATGCTAATAAACAAAAAATAATTGCAGCAGTTGCAGAATTTTTTTCCAATAAGGAGCTAGCTTTCCCTCTTGTATTTGGAGACGGCAAAGCTGCAGAATTTATTGTTGATGAAGTTGTTAAGCAATTAAAATAATTTAAATGATGAATTCCTCAATCAGACTTATAGACTCACACAACATTGATGAGAATAAGTGGGTGAGGATGTTAAGTAAAACTACACCCCTTCATTCTCAATATTGCGAGTATTGGTATATTAATTCTGTATGTAAAAAATGGAAGGCGTATGTTAAAGGTGATTATGAATCAGGGTTTCCTTTTGCTATTAACACTAAGACTGGATTAGAGGTTATTTATCAACCATTTTTCACAAGGCAATTTCCTTTTCTAGGTTCTCATGATGGTCAATTTATTTCTGAAGTTTTTTCAATGATTAAAAAAGATTTTCGATGGATAAGAATAAACCTTCCATTTTCTTTTAATGAATTAACTTTAGATACAACGTTGTTAAACTTTCAATCTCTTAACCTTTCTTTCGATTATTCAGCTATTTATAATAATTATTCATCTAACGCCAAAAGAATTCTGAAAAAAACTGAGGGGTTGAAATTAGTTAAGAGTAATCATGTTGATGATTTTATATTTCTTTTTGAAAAAGAGGTTGGTTCCAAAATAGGACTAGTAGATGAAAATTATAGAAGTTTAAATTCTTTAATTACCAATGGGATTTCCAATGATAAAATTCAATTGTTTTCGATTAATAAAAATGAAATTGTTTTAGGTTTTGTTTGTTTATATTTCCACAAAAATATAATTAATTACTTGAAAGGAACGTTAACAACTGAAGGAAAAAAAGTAGGTGGAATGTACTTCGCTTTTGATCAAATAATTCGACAATACGCAGCAAAAGATTGTATTTTTGATTTTGGTGGTTCAAACGTTAAAGGAATTGCCTCTTTTTATGAAAAATTTGGTGCGCAGAATTTAACCTATTACTCACATGAATATAATCAACTACCTAAGCTGATTAATAAATTAAAAAAGATAAAAGACAAACTTTTGTAATGGAGATATATAATTTTAGTACTTATAATTCAATTTATAATCAATTTTTAAGTGAATTAAGAAATGTTGACGTTCAAAACGATAGAATGCGTTTCAGGAGAAACCTTCAGCGTTTAGGTGAATTAACAGCTTATGAAATAAGTAAAACAATTGATTGTAATACAGTTAATATTAAAACTCCTCTTGGTACAGCTCCTACATTATTACCATCTGAACAACCTGTTTTAGCAACAATTTTAAGAGCGGGACTTCCTCTTCAGCAAGGGTTGTTGAATTATTTTGACAAGGCAGATAATTGTTATATTTCAGCTTACAGAAAGCACTCAACAAAAGAAAAGTTTGATGTTGAAATAGAATATTTAGCAAGTCCTAATGTTTCAAATAAAGTGGTTGTTTTAAACGATCCAATGCTTGCATCTGGTAAATCGATGGTTTTGGCATATAAAGCACTATTAAAAAAGGGAGTTCCAAAGAAAATTCATGTTGTTTGTGTTATTGCCAGCCAAGAAGGTGTTGATTTTATAGCAAAACACTTTCCAGAAAACACTTCATTATGGGTAGGTGCTATTGATAGTGAGATGACAAAAGAAAGCTATATTGTTCCAGGTTTAGGAGATGCAGGAGATTTAGCGTTTGGTTCAAAAGAAGATTAATTAAATGGCTTGGAGGAATTATTTTATCATTTTTGGTTTAGCTCAAGTTAAGTTTTTATTTGCGGCTTCCATTGCTTTTGCTACTATGCCTGAGCTTTCTTTTTTAGAAATTTTTATTCCTACGGCAATAGGTGCCTTATTTTGTTTTAACATTATTTTTTTTCTTTCCAAAAGAATAATGCTGTTTTCACATAAGAGGCGCATTTACCGAAATTTAAATAGTAGGAAGCCACCAAAAAAAATATTTACAAAAAAAAACAAGTGGATTGTTAATATAAAACGTTCTGATAGAGGTTTTTTACTTATTTGTTTACTTGCGCCATTGTTTTTGTCAATTCCAATTGGAACTATTGTAGTTGCAAAATTTTACGGAGACAGACCTGTTTCATATTATTTTGTATCTATACTACTAGTTTGTACATCTTTTTTGTTGACATTTTTGAATGATTATTTATTTGGATTTTTTTAATGAGAAAATTCAGACACATATTTTTAGATTTAGACAGAACTCTATGGGATTTCGAAGAAAATTCTAGACAAGAATTAGAGTCAATTTTCAGGAAATTTAAGCTTCAGCAGCTTGGCATCTCTTTGCCAAACGAATTTATTAAGATCTATAAATCAATTAATGAAGAGTGTTGGTCCTTGTATAGATTAAATAAATTGTCAAAAGAAGATTTAAGGAGTATTAGGTTTTTGAAAACCTTAGAATATTTTGGTATTTCAGATCAAATAATAGCAGAACAGATCGGGCAAGAATATGTGAATAATTCTCCCAAAAGAACAATATTGATTGATGGATGTCATGAATTATTAATTTATTTGAAGAATAAATACCAGTTACATATAATTACAAATGGTTTTGAAGAAGTACAGGTAAAGAAATTATCGAATAGTAAATTGACTCCTTATTTTGAGAAGATGATAACTTCAGAATCTGCAGGGTTTAAAAAACCTAGAAAGGAAATTTTCAACTATGCACTTAACTTAACTGGAGCTAAACTTTCAGAGAGTGTAATGATTGGGGATGATTTGCAAACAGACATTCAAGGAGCTGTCAACATTGGAATGGAGAGCATTTATTTTAATCCAAATCGAAAAAATCATTCTTTTAATATTCTTGCAGATGTTGAAACTTTGTTAGAAATAAAGTCAATTTTATAGTTCTAACATAAATTTATTTTTAATTCATCTGTTCATTTGTTAAATTCGCTACCCAATATAAAATATTAAAATAGTAAGTATGGTTTTTGATTTAGATATGATAAAGAAGGTTTACGAGCTGTATCCTGAAAAGATAAGTGCAATTAGAAAATTAATTGATACACCTTTAACCCTTTCTGAAAAAATACTATACACTCACCTTTGGGACGGATCTGCAGAAAAAGTTTTTAAAAGAGGAGCATCATATGTTGATTTTGCCCCAGACAGAGTTGCAATGCAAGATGCAACTGCTCAAATGGCTTTATTGCAATTTATGCAGGCAGGTAAATCTAAAGTTGCTGTTCCTTCTACAGCACATGCAGATCATTTAATACAAGCTAGAATTGGTGCAGATAAAGATTTACAAGAAGGCATTAATAAGAATAACGAAGTTTTTAACTTTTTAAGTTCTGTCTGTGATAAATATGGAATTGGTTTTTGGAAACCAGGTGCAGGAATTATTCATCAAGTTGTTCTAGAGAATTATGCATTTCCAGGTGGAATGATGATTGGAACAGATTGTCATACTGTTAATGCTGGTGGTTTAGGAATGGTTGCTATTGGTGTAGGTGGAGCTGATGCAGTTGATGTAATGGCCGGTATGGCTTGGGAGCTTAAATTCCCAAAATTAATTGGAGTTAAATTAACAGGTACATTAAACGGATGGACAGCTCCAAAAGATGTTATTCTTCAAGTTGCAGGGATTTTAACTGCTAAAGGGGGAACAGGTTGTATAGTAGAATATTTTGGCGAAGGAGCTAAATCCATGTCTTGTACTGGAAAAGGAACTATTTCTAATATGGGAGCTGAGATAGGAGCTACAACTTCTACTTTTGGTTATGATGATTCTATGAGAAGATATTTAAATGCTACAGGAAGAGAAGAGGTTGTTAAGTTGGCTGATAATATAGCAGAACATCTTACAGGTGATCAAGAGGTTTATGAAAATCCGGAAAAATATTTTGATCAAGTAATTGAAATTAACCTTTCCGAATTGACACCACATTTAAATGGTCCTTTTACTCCAGATTTAGCAACTCCTGTTGCGCAAATGAAAGCTGCTGCTAAAAATAATGATTGGCCAACAGAAATAGAATGGGCATTAATAGGTTCATGCACTAATTCATCATATGAAGATCTGACTCGAGCAGCTTCGATAGTTGAAGATGCTTTTAGTAAAGGTGTAAAACCAAAAGCAATTTTGGGGATTAACCCTGGTTCTGAACAGGTAAGATTTACTGCAGAACGCGATGGCTTAATGGATAGTTTCAACAAGTTTGAGTCTGTAAGGATTTTCACAAATGCTTGTGGTCCATGTATTGGCCAATGGGATCGTCCAGGTGCCGAAAAGCAAGAGAAAAACTCTATAGTACATTCGTTTAACAGAAATTTTAGAAAAAGAGCTGATGGTAATCCAAATACAATGGCTTTTGTAACATCTCCAGAGATGGTTGCTGCTATTGCTATTGCTGGAAAATTAGATTTTAATCCTATTGAAGATTCGTTAGTTAATGAATCTGGAGAACAAGTTAAATTAGCAGTTCCAACAGGTTTTGAGCTTCCTCAAAAAGGTTTTGATGTTGAAGATAATGGATATCAGGCACCTGCAGTAGATGGATCAAATATTAAGGTTGTTGTCAATCCATCTTCTGAAAGATTGCAATTGCTTAGTCCATTTAAACCTTGGGATGGTAATAATATTTCAGCTATGAAGCTGCTAATTAAAGCAGAAGGTAAATGTACTACAGATCACATTTCTATGGCAGGTCCATGGTTAAGATACAGAGGACATCTAGATAACATTTCAAATAATTGTTTAATAGGAGCTATCAATGCTTTTTCAGGTCAAGCTAATGAAGTAGTTAATCAGCTTACTGGTAGTAAAGGTGAGGTTCCAGCTGTAGCAAGAGCTTACAAAGCTGCTGGTGTACCTTCAATTGTTGTAGGAGATCATAACTATGGAGAGGGTTCTTCCAGAGAACATGCAGCAATGGAGCCTAGACATCTAGGTGTAATAGCTGTTATTGTTAAATCATTTGCGAGAATTCACGAGACTAATTTAAAGAAACAAGGTATGCTAGGACTTACTTTTGATGTGGAGTCTGATTATAATAAAATACTAGAAGATGACACTTTCAATTTCATTGATTTAGATGCATTTAGCGCAAATAATCCTATTCATTTAGAATTGTGTCATAATAGTGGTGAGGTTGAGGTGATTAAGCTTAACCATACTTTTAATGAGCAACAAATAGAATGGTTTAAGGCTGGTTCAGCTTTGAATTTAATAAGTGCTAATGTTTAGAAACACTATGATTCCTCAACTTCAATAATTTTAATTGGAGTATCAAGAATAGTAGAGTAGTCTTGACCTATTTTTTTTATGTCATCATCTCCTTCTTCATATTTCCATGTGAAAGAAATATTTTCTTTATTAAAAGAGGACTCTATTTTTTGAAGAAGCTTAAGAAAAGCGATAACACTTGAAGAGGCAATGTAATAAAATTGGCATTCAACTTTTATCTCTGTTTTTTCAGAACTTAAACTTTCAACCCAGTTTAAAATAGGAGTATAAAATTGAAGTACATTTTCTGGGTAAGAGTTTCCCTTAAAAATAAGTTCGCTCAAATTTTTATTACCAGTGACTTTGGGGGTGTTTTTTCCTTCTTTTATAGTTAAATTTTCTGTCAAAACAAATGATTTAAGCTCTATTAAGTGTTAGTTCTACAGAAAAGCATGAGATCTCAGAGTTAATGGCTTCAAAATTAAAGTCTAGATTATTTTTAGATTTCATTGCCATAGTTATAAACCCTAAACCTGCACCTCCTTTTTTAGAAATAATACCATTGGTTAGAGTGGCCACATACATTTCTTTTATTTGGTCAAGATTAGAGGAGTTTATTAACTCTATTTTGGAGGAAATAAGCTTAATGATATTATTGGGAATTAAATTTCCAAATAATATTTTATAATTCTGCTTATTTTGAACAATAACTAAACATGAGGTTTGAACATTATTTGAATCTCTGCCTCCATGAAGTCTTATGTTTTGTAATCCTTCAACAAGTATATTAAAGGCTTTTTTTACAACTACTTTTTTGTCACCAGAGTTAATCATTTTTTCTTCAGTCTCAATAGAAATGTCATTGACCATTTCTTGAGAAAGTTCGCCAAAATGAGATACAAAGACTTCTGATTCATCAATGGAATGAATTTTTTTGAAATCTTCGAACTTCAAATTACATATTTCCGCAACATTATTAGTAGGTTTCCCCATTGATTTTTTCTAGATATTACTAATGTAATAAATTAATTTGTTAATCTTTTAGAATATTTATCTATTGTGAGTCAATATCAAATTATTTTATTTAATGAAACTGATTTTTATTCAAACATGTCATTTTATATGATGAGCAATTAAAAACTATAGCTTAATTGAATAATTGAATTATTTTGTTTAGTTCTGCTACATTTTTTTTCTTATTTAATTTAGTGTAGCTGTACAATAAATTAGTTAGTAGCCTTTTAATAATTGATATGTTATTGCAAGGAGAATAATATTTTGGATCTTGTTTTAATTTAAGCTCAAAAAGAAAGTTGTCTATCTCGTTTTGGTATAAAATAGTTCCTTTGCTAAATGGATTAATGTAAAATAAAACACCATATGAATCTCTAATTTCATGTGAATCATTTTGATTGTAACCCTTTTCTAAGAAACCAACTAAAAAATGATTAGGTAGATTAATTCCAGAAATTGGGATTCCAAGTCTTTTCGCAATTTCTATGTAAAGTATTGATAGCATTAAGGGATTCCCTTTTTTCTTTGTTAAAACAGCATTGAAGTACGAGTTTTCTGGGTCATGATAATTAGTTTTGTCACCTTTAAACCCATAGATGTCAAATAATAATTTATTGATGATTTGAATTTTTTCTAAAATTGTTAATTCGTCATTAAACTGACATTTAATGTCATTTACTATTTGAACTAATAACTCTTCAATTGATATTAAGTTAATATTAGGGTATTTATACTTGTTTACAATTAAAACTCCCTCTAACAAATTTTCTGGATTTAAGATCCATTTACCAAGTTGTCCAAAAACATCTTTTAATTGAATCTCATGTATTATTGATTCTAATCTAAATTGAAATAAATCTCCAAAATTCTCTGTGGCCCATGCTTTTTCCAAATGTGGAATTACTCCAGCACCCATTTCAATAAGCTTGTCTTTTACCTGAAAGAATATTAATTCATCTGGATCATCAATAAGGTGTACCAATGCACTTATCTCTGTTGGTCTATTCATCATTTTATTTACGATAAATAGTGAATTTTGTTTAGTAAAAAGGGTGATTATTTTTCTATAATTCTGTTTAATACTAATTCAATAAGTAGATCAACAGTTTTTTTATAATCTTTAGAGTACTCTTTTTTAAACCTATTTGCAATAATTGCACAAGTTGTGCATGCATTGTGACCAAGTAAACCTGCTAATCCGTAAAGAGCAGAGGTTTCCATCTCAAAATTGGTGATTTTTTGATTTTTGAAGTTAAATTGATTTAATTGTTCATTTAAATCTGGAACTTCTGTAGCAAGTCTTAGCGACCTTCCTTGAGGACCATAAAAGCCGTTTGCTGTTGCAGTAATCCCTTTGTACATTTCTTTACCTATTCTGCTGATTAGCTCATTATTCCCTCTTGTGAAATATGGAATGTTGGCATTTTTTGGCCATTTCATTTGATTAATAAAAGCATTTTTAAGTTCAATTTCATCATTTTCAAATGCAGTTTTGTAAAAGCCAAGCAGACCATCAAATCCCAATCCGTAGCTTGAGACAACAAAACTATCGACTGGAATTTCTTCCTGCAATGAGCCGCTTGTTCCAATTCTAATAATATTTAATTTCTTCTTGTTTTCTTTTGTTTCACGAGTTTTAAAGTCAATGTTTACGCATGCATCAAGCTCGTTAATTGCAATGTCAATATTGTCTGTTCCTATGCCTGTTGAAAGTACTGTAATTCTTTTTCCTTTATAATAGCCTGTATGAGTTATAAATTCTCGCTTAGCTTCTTTAATTTCAATGGAATCAAAATGCTTAGATACTTGTTTTACTCTTTCTTGATCTCCAACGACAATTACATCATCAGCTATGTCTGTTGGGCATAAATTAATGTGATAAATTCTGCCTTCATCAGTTATTATTAATTCTGAGGCAGCAATAGCAGAAGAATGATTAATTGTACTTTCTTTCATGCTTTAAAATTAATTAAAAATGATTTAATTAATTTGATTTTTAAAGACTCCCAAATACTTTTTTCAAAACATCGGTTACTCTTGCAATTGGATCTTTTCTGATTTTAAGCTCCTCTTCTTCAATGAGTTGAAATAAACCAGTAATTGCTTTTTCTGTAATATAGCTTTTAAGATCTGTATTTATATCTTCAGAACCGGTTAAAAAAGATGCCGAATTGTATGCGCTGGTTAACGGTTCCCAATATTTTGTAAGATTTACTTTATTAATTGCATCTTCGACTTTAGGAGCAAAAGCAGTTGTAAGTTTAGCTGTTGTTTTGTTTTTTAAATATGTAGTTGCTGCATTGTCATTACCTTTAAGTATTTCAAAACCATCTCCAATAGACATCTCTTTTATTGCTGAAATGAAAATAGGTGCAGCTTCTTTTGCAGCTTCTTCAGCAGCTCTATTTAAAGTTGTTTCGAATTCTTCTACTTTTTTATCTAGGCCAAGTTGAAGTGCTTTGTCTTTAACTTTTTGAGCATCTGATGGAAAAGGCAGTCTTATTTTGTCATTTTTTAAAAATCCATCCATTTTAGATGCTTTTCCAGATCCATTATTTATACCAACAGTTAAGGCTTCTTTCAGTCCTGCAATTACCTCTTGATTGGAAAGTGGGTTAGTAGCATTACCAGAATTAGATGTATTGTCAATAACTTGATCTTTCACTTTTTTTGAAATCTTGTTCAAGTTAATTTGACTGTTACAATTAGTTAGCGTAAAGGAAAATATTAGTAATAGAATAATGTAGTTGAGTGGATTTTTCATGTTGTAAATTTTTGTTTCATTGTAAACATAGCAATTATTTTGCCAAACTATTTCTATAGCATTCAACTATAAACTTAATTTTGTTTTAAATATATCTTTATGAAGGCAGAATTAATTACAATTGGTGATGAATTACTTATTGGTCAAACTGTTGATACAAACGCATCTTGGATTGGTGAGCAATTAAATCAATTGGGCATAGATGTGAATCAAATTTCTTCAATTAGAGATGATAGGCAGCACATATTAGACTCATTAAAACTTTCGATAACTCGCTCACAATTAGTCATTTTAACTGGAGGATTAGGTCCTACTAATGATGACATTACTAAAAAAACATTGTGCGAATATTTTAATTCAAACCTTATTTTAAATGAAGCTGTTTTAGAAAAGATAACAGCATATTTTCAAAGCAGGAATCTTGAATTATTACAAGTTAACAATGACCAAGCAATGTTACCTAATAATTGTACTGTTTTAGAAAACAGTAGAGGAACAGCTAGTGGAATGTGGTTTGAGAAAAATGAAGTTGTATTTATTTCTCTTCCTGGTGTTCCATATGAAATGAAAGGAATTTTCTCAGATGTTATCATTCCTAAATTGAAGGGAGAGTATTTAGCATCTAATGTTTTAAACAAAACAATAAAAACACAAGGGATTGGCGAGTCATTCCTTGCTGAGCTCATTAAAGATTGGGAGCAAGAATTGATTGAAGATGGACTAAAATTGGCTTATCTGCCATCTCCTGGAATAGTTAAACTTAGAATTACTGCTATTGGGAATCGTGAAAATGAATTAAGAAATCTCATAGAAAAATATGTACAAAAATTAGTTGGCTTAATTCCTAATTATATTTACGGATATGATAAAGATAAATTAGAGCAAGTTGTAGGAGAATTACTTGCCAAGAAAAACGCTTCACTATCTCTTGCGGAAAGTTGTACAGGAGGTAATTTAGCCCATATGATAACAAGTGTTAGTGGTTCCTCTTCATATTTTATAGGATCAGTTGTAGCATATTCAAACACCATTAAAGCTGATTTATTAAATGTTAATTCTGAACTAATTCATCAATATGGAGCTGTAAGTAAGCAAGTTGTTGAGCAAATGGCTCTCGGAGCGAATTTTAGATTTGGCACAGATTACTCAATTGCAACTTCTGGGGTTGCTGGTCCGAATGGTGGTACAGAAGATAAGCCTGTTGGTACAGTTTGGATTGCAATTGCCGCAGATGAAAAAGTGTATTCTAAAAGATTGACTCTCGGAGATAATAGAGAAAGGAATATTTTAATAAGCAGCTTATCGGCTCTTAACCTGCTTAGATTAAAACTTTTAGAATAGGATTATTCTTCAAAAATGCCCAATCCAGAAATATCTATTTTAAATAAATCCGCATCCCCTTTAGATTCTATGTCGTAGTAAGCTCCTACATATGCAGTTTTACCATCCTTAGAAATAGAAATGGTTTTTTCTTCAAGAAAAGTGTTTATTGGATAACCAATATTTTTAGGCTCGCTCCATTTACCATGTCCGCCTGTGCAGTAGTAAATATCATAGCTTCCAATACTGTTTTCTCTACCATTTGAAGTGAAGAAAAGTACGTTTCCATCAGGGTGAATAAAAACACATTTTTCATCATTGGCAGAGTTAATAGATGTTCCTAAATTTTCAGGTTCTGTATAAGTTTTACCACTTTTTTTAACATAGTATATATCAGCTAAACCAGCCCCTCCTGGACGTTCAGAAACAAAGTAAATGTACTCTTCATCTGCTGTTATACTTGCAGAGCTTTCAAAATAACTGGAGTTAATTTTTTTACTTATTTTTTTGTCTTTATTTGCAATTGGCTTGGGTGTTGCCCAACTTCCAGATTTAGCAAGTTTAGAAACATAGATATCTCCACTTCTTGTTACATTGAAAATATTTCTATAAACAAGGAGTGAGTTGTCAGCTGTAAAACTAAGACCTCCATCATGATATTCAGTATTAACTTTTCCTAGTGTATTTCTGGGTTCTCCCCATTGCTTTAGGTAATCATCCCATTCACATAAATAAATGTCTGTATAATACATGTGATCGAAGTTTATGTCTATTGCGCCACCTTTTGTGTTAGCTCTTCTAGATGTAAATACCATAAAATTACCATCTTGAGAAATACATGGAGCAAATTCTGGAGCACTTGTATTTATGTTGTCTCCCATGTTGGTTATTTCAGCATTGTTGTTCTCATTAATTGCATTTGTAGCATATTTGATTTGACTAAGAATTAAATCAACATCATATTCTTTAATAGTAGCTTCTTTAGCTCCAGCTTTAAATTTGTTGATGAACTCTTCAGCTAATTTTAACTCTCCAATTCTATGATATGTGTTGCCCATTAAATAAAGAATATCAGGATCAACTTCTTTATTTGTGTAATAGGCTTTAATGGCATAATCTTTTGCTTTAGCAAAGTTCTTCATTGCATATTCGCATTGAGCAATTCCAAAGTTTGCTTTAGCATTGTCATTATCGATGGCTAAAACTTCTTTAAAACTGATAATTGACGCCCTGTAATTGTATTCATAAAACTTATGCTTACCATCACTAAGTTTAATTTGAATTTTTGTTTTATCAATGATTGTTTTAGTTGTATCTGTGTACTGACTAAATAAATTAAATGTAATTAACGTAACTGAAAGGATAGATACTAAATATTTCATTATTTTAATTTAAAAAGGGTGATAAACAAATATAACTAAATTGATGAAGAATTCTTTAGAAAAGCATTTATTGATTATTGCTTTTGTTATTATTTAGATCTACTAGCTGATGTACTGCTAGAGTTGCAGCAACCATAGATAAAATTGGAATAATTGCAATTAAAGTTGCTGAACAAATAAGAATCATTGTAAAATATATGCTACCTGTTTCAAATTGATCATTTAGAATGGATAAATAATTATTTGAATAATGAAATAAAGGTGTAAAAACTAGGCCTAAAGCGATTGCAAGTCCTCTGTGTTTCCTTACAAAATTAATGCTTTCCTTATGATTCATCTTTAACCTTTCCATAATGTAATCTATAAAACCAAAACCGTAATAATAAAAAGCGATGATGGCTATAATTGAGTTTTGTAAGATGTTAATTATAAGCTCGTTTATATTGAATAATGATTCTAAAATCAATAACCCAATAATGACACACAATCCCAGAAACATTTCCAAGAATAAATTTCTTATTATTAAGTTTAAGGCTCTTTTTACGTCTTTAATTAATTGTGATAAACTATAAGAATATTTTTTATTAGTTAAAATTCTTTCTGTTCTTTCAGAAACTATTGAAAGTAAAGGAGAAATAAGTAAAATTATTATGTACCTAATGAAATTTAGAAACATAAAGGACATTAAAAGAAAAAATCCAGACACGAAAAAGTAATATAAACTTTGGAAAAAACCTGCATCTTCAGGAGATTTGTAGATGGTTGTTAAATCTTTAAAATAAAAACCTAAATAATATATTGATATAAATACAACAATAGGAAAGATGAAGTATATCCAAAATTGATGCTTATAGATAAAAATAATTGCCTCTAAATACGATCTTAAACCAAGCTTGAAATCTTTCCACATGAATAATAGTTGCTAATTGAAAGATTAAATTACAAATTCTATGCTCCTTTGGAAATAGTATTTCATACTTTTGCAAACAATTTAAATATAATGAACTTAACAGAACTTTCAGCAATAGGACCAATTGATGGTCGTTACAGAAGAGTCACAAAAGGCTTGTCATCATATTTTTCAGAAGCATCTTTAATTCAGTATAGAATTAAAGTTGAAATTGAATATTTTATAGCATTGGCACAAATTCCTTTACCTCAACTTAAGAGCTATAAACAATCAACAAATAATTCTTTACGTTCCATTTACATCAATTTCAATGAAAATGATGCTTTAAGAATTAAAGAGATTGAAAAAACAACTAATCATGACGTAAAAGCTGTTGAGTATTTCATTAAGGAAAAGATGGATGCTATGTCTATTGGTGATCAAAAAGAATTTATTCATTTTGGGTTAACGTCTCAAGACATAAACAACACTGCAATCCCGATGTCTTTAAAAGACGGTGTTGAGAAAGAATATATTCCCGTTTTAGAGCAATTAATTAGCCAATTAAAAGAAATGTCAAATGACTGGAAAGATGTGTCAATGCTCGCTAGAACACATGGTCAACCAGCATCTCCCACAAGATTAGGTAAAGAAATTAACGTATTTGTTGAAAGATTGGAAATACAACTTAATCAATTAAAAGCTACAACATATGCTGGTAAATTTGGTGGAGCCACTGGTAATTTCAACGCTCATCATGTTGCCTATCCAGATATAAACTGGGTTGAATTTGCCAATTCATTTTTAAGACACAAACTGCTTATTACAAGGTCTCAAACTACTACTCAAATTGAACATTACGATCATTTAGCTGGATTGTTTGATGTTCTTAAAAGAATAAACACCATTATTTTAGATTTAAATAAAGATTTTTGGACTTATATCTCTCATGAGTATTTTAAACAAAAGATTAAGAAGGGTGAGGTTGGTTCTTCAGCTATGCCACATAAGGTAAACCCTATAGATTTTGAAAATTCTGAAGGTAACTTAGGTATTGCAAATGCGCTTTATGAACACTTAAGTGCTAAATTACCAATTAGTAGACTTCAAAGAGACTTAACTGATAGTACTGTTCTAAGAAATATAGGTGTCCCTTTAGCTCATAGTCTTCTTGGTCTATCATCTACTATTAAAGGCCTAAATAAGCTGTTAATAAACAAACAAGCTTTTGATTCGGATTTAGAAAATAATTGGGCTGTTGTAGCTGAGGCAATTCAAACAATTCTTAGGAGAGAAGCATACCCTAATCCATATGAAGCTTTGAAAGCATTGACTCGTAAAAATGAAAAAATCACACAATCCTCAATGCATAAATTTATTAATGAGCTAGATGTGTCGTCTCAGATAAAAGAAGAATTGCTGGCAATTTCACCTCAAAATTATACTGGAGTTTAGTAACTAAGCTTCAAAATAGAAAGTGCTGCAATACAAGCGGTTTCTGTTCTTAATCTATTACTCCCAAGTGATATTTCTTTAAACTGATGTTTTTTTGCTAGTTCTATTTCTTCTTTAGTGAAATCTCCTTCAGGACCGATTAGAATAAGCTGAGCATTTTTTTGATTAGCTAGTTTTGAGAGGTGATTTTTATTAGCTTCTTTACAATGAGCAATGAACTTATTATCCGATTGATGGTTATTGATAAAATCTTTAAAATCAATAGGTTCATTTATAATAGGAAGCCAGTATCTACCAGATTGTTTCATTGCCGCAATTGCGATTTTATTCATTCGAATACTGTTCCACTTTCTTCTTTCAGAATTTTGGGTGAAAACTGGAATACAAGTAGTCATTCCAATTTCAATTCCTTTTTCTATCACCCACTCATTTCTATCGTTGTTTTTTGTTGGGGAAAATGCAAGAATTAATGGGGTTTCAGCTTTAAATAGTTCTTTAGCCGAAACAGTTAAAATCGTTTTCTTTGGGTTTGCATCTGAAATATTAGTTTTAAATAATTCTCCTTTTCCTGAAACTACATTTACGCTATCATTTATTTTTAAGCGTAAAGATTTTATGGCATGTCTTGAATCATTTTCGTTTAAATAAATTTCTTTTTCTGTAATGTTATTTGAATAGAATGTAGTCAAAAGGTTAAAGTTTAGGTGAAAAGATTTTATGTTGTTAATTAAGTTTAGTTATTTTTATAATGCAAATTTGGAATAAAGTTTGCTTTAATTTACTAAAACCTCCATAAAATTAATATTATGAAACTTAAATTTTTATTTAGCTTTTTAGCTCTTTATTGCTTTTTAACTGATTTTTCTGCACAAAAGAAAATTGATGGCGTAGATTTTCAGGAAAAAATAACAATCAATAATTCGGATGTTATTCTTAATGGTGGAGGACTTAGAGAAAAATACTTTACTCTTGACTTGTATGTTGGTGCATTGTACTTAAAGTCAAAATCATCTGATGCAAATAAAATTATAATGTCTGATGATGATATGGGAATTAGAATAGTTATTGTTTCCTCTATGGTTACTAGAGAACGTTTTATTGAAGCTTTAGAAGATGGATTTAAAAATACTACTGCTGGGAAATCTACTGCTGAGCAAATTGCTCAATTTAAAACATTTTTAAAAGACCCTTTTGTAGAAGGTGATGAAATTTCTCTTAATTATCATAAATCAGATGCTGTTTATCTTTACAAAAACGGACAAAAAAGGGGGGCTTTTAAAGGC